>CAJTUD010000001.1 GCA_910579725.1 uncultured Oscillospiraceae bacterium
CTTGGAGCGGGCCTGCATACGGCCCTGCACGCCCTGGGTGTCCAGGGTGCCGCGGATGATGTGGTAACGCACGCCGGGCAGGTCCTTGACACGGCCGCCGCGGATCATGACCACGGAGTGCTCCTGGAGGGAGTGGCCCACGCCGGGAATATAGGCGGTGACTTCGTAGCCGTTGGTCAGGCGCACACGGGCGATCTTACGCAGGGCGGAGTTGGGCTTCTTGGGGGTGGAGGTACGAACAGCGGTGCACACGCCGCGCTTCTGGGGAGAAGGCAGGTCGGTCTCCTTGTTCTTCAGGGTGTTAAGGCCGTACTGCATAGCGGGGGCGGTGGACTTGTAGGTCGCCTGCTGCCGGCCCTTGCGAACCAGCTGGTTGAAAGTAGGCATAGTTTTCTCCTTTCTTGAAAAATGGCGGAGCTGGCGCTCCAATTTATTTTTTGCAGAATATTTAAAAAATATCCTGAAAAAACCAATCCAACGGGAATTTATTTGCTTCCTTATTTCAATAAGGTGACTACCGCGGATCCCACCTGAATCCCGGCGGCCTGTCCCAGCTCCCGCATGGAATACTGGTCAACTACCGGCACGCCGTTTTCCAGACAGAACAGGCGGAGGGGATCCGTCAGCGCGGCGTCGGCGTCCCCGGCCAGGTAAACCCTTTCGGCCAGGCCGTCCCGAATCGCCCGGCGGGACTGTTTCGCGCCGGAGACTTTGTTTCCGGATTGCAGTTCCTTTAACAAACAAACGCCTCCCCTTGGCGCGTCAAAATTCGCGGATGGGTTTCCACGCAGTTTTTTATTATAGCATATGGGTTGGACAGCGTCAAGCGCATTTTTGCTAAATCCTTCCGGCAAAAGCGGGGAATTCCCGGTAAAATTGCAGCTTTTCACCGGCGGCAAAAGCGTGCCGACTTCCCGCGCGGCTTTACCCCGCACACAGCTTTCCATTTGGATTTGCCGCTTTGGCGGCGAAAAATTGGAAAGGGCTCTTTTGACAATCTGAGGACCCCGGAAGCGGGTGCCTCCGGGGTCCGATTATTTTCAGGAATATTTCTCCCGGCCGTCCCTCAATCCAGCTCCCGACCTGCGCTGCGATAGGGGCTGTTCAGGGGGCTGACCTGATCCGCCTCGTTCTGGTACCGCCCCACCACGGTGGCAGCCAGCTCCACCGGCAGCAGGGTCCCCGCACCGGCCACACAGCCGCCGGGACATGCCATTCCTTCCAGCAGATAGCCGTTATACTTGCCGGCCCGGGCCAGGGTCATCATCTTCCGGCACTCCCGCAGCCCTTCGGCCCGGGCGGTCTTGACCTCCAGGTTGGGATCGGTCTTGTGGATCACGTCCGCTACCGCGCCAGCCACGCCGCCGGATACCGCAAACCCCCGGCCGGCCGCCGTACCCTCCCGCATGGACTCGCCCTCAGGAATGGAGGCGAAATCCACGCCCCGGGCTTCAAACATCCCCTGGAGCTCCTCGAAGGTCAGGACAAAGTCCACGTCGGAGCGGATATTGGAGCGGATGGCCTCCAGCTTTTTGGCGGCGCAGGGCCCGACAAAGACCACCTTGCAGTCCGGATCCTGCTTCTTTACCAGACGGGCAGTAAAGACCATGGGAGTCAGCGTCATGGAAACGTTCTCAAACTGGGCGGGGAACAGTTTTTCCACCATGGCATGCCAGGCAGGACAGCAGGACGTCGCCATGAAGTCCTGCTCCGCAGGCACCCGCATCAAGAAGTCCTCCGCTTCCTCAATGGTGCACATATCCGCACCCACGGCAACCTCCACCACCCGGTCAAAGCCCAGCAGCTTCATGGCGGCTGTGAATTTCTCCGGAGTGGAATCCTTGCCGAACTGGCCAATGAACGCCGGGGCCACAATGGCCACCACTTTGTTTTTCTCCATAATGGAGCGCACCACCTGGAAAATCTGCCCCTTATCCACAATGGCCCCGAAGGGACAGCTGACCAGACACTGGCCGCAGGCCACGCACTTGTCCTGATTGATGACAGCCTTACCGCTGTCGTCGGAGACAATGGCGTCCATGCCGCAGGCGGCGGCGCAGGGACGCTCCATATAAATAATCGCGTTATAAGGGCATGCCTTGGCGCACTTACCGCACTTGATACACTTGTCCGGGTCAATCTGGCTCTTGCCGTTGACGAAGGAAATGGCTCCCTTGGGACACACCTTCTGGCAGGAGGCAGCCAGACAGTTCTGGCAGAATTGCGTCACCTTGTACTGCTTGGTGGGACAGGCGTGGCAGGCATAGGGAATAATGTTGATGAGAGGAGGCTCATAGTAGGACTCGGCAATGGCCGCCTGATCCATGCCCTCGGTCATCAGGGTCCGGGACTGGATGGACCGGATGGACAGTCCCATGGCCAGGCGCACACGCTCGCCGGCGATGGCCCGTTCCAGAAAAATGGACTCCCGATGCAGCGCCTTGTCTCCAGGGACAATGATATAGGGCAGATCCTCCGCCTTGGTATAGTCGCCGCCTTCATAGGCCATCCGGGCCACTTCGGTGAAGACCTTCTTACGAATATCCGTAATCAAAGATGGAATGCCTCGCATGGTATACCTCCCTGTCATACAGTTGATTTTCCGCAGCTTGCGTCTAATACCAAAAGAGTAGCATATCCTCCGAAAAATGTCAATTGTCAGGCAGACCCCGGACAGCAAAAACCGGAGGCCCATTCAGGCACTCCGGCACAGAGCTATTTGTGGTATTTCCCACCCTCATTGATCTGGAATCCCCGGTAAATCTGCTCCAGCAGCATCACCCGGGCCAGATGGTGGGGAAAGGTCATAGGGGACATACTCAAACGCACCCAGGCCTCCTTTTTCAGTCCCTCATCCAGGCCAAAGGAGCCGCCGACAAGGAACACCAGACACTTCTCTCCTCCGGCGGCGGCATCGTCCAGCAGCCGGGCCATCCCCTCGCTGGAACGCAGCTCCCCCTCGATACACATCGCCGCCACAGCAGACGAGGGCGGCAGCTTGGCCCGGATGGCCTCCGCCTCCTTCGCCAAAGCCCGCCGGATCCCGGCAGGGACGGGGTTTTCCGGTAAACGCTGCTCCGGCAGCTCCACGATCTCCAGCTTGCAATAGCGGCTCAAACGTTTGATATACTCCGCCGCAGCGCCGGCATAGAACCTCTCCTTCATTCTGCCCACGCAGATCACCATTACCCGACGCATTTCATACCCTCCAGGCGGTACATCTCGCTCATCACATCCTTGGGCGCGGCAGCCAAGCAGACAGCAACCCCTGCCTCAGCCAGCGCAGCCTCCACTGTCTCCAGCGCCCGCCGGGGCGTGTTGTTTTCGTCGCTGAGATGAGCCAACAGAATGGTCCGCGTACCGGCCTGGGCGCTTTTCACTGCGTACTGGGCGGCGGCAGCGTTGCTCAGATGCCCCCAATCGCCCAGAATCCGCTGCTTCAGGGAGTAGGGGTAAGGACCGGAACGGAGCATCTCCACGTCGTGGTTGCTCTCCAGCACCAGCAGCTCCGCCCCCAGCAGCCGTTCCCCAGCCTCCTCCAGAATGACTCCGGTATCGGTAAGATATCCCACCCGGCCCTCCGGAGTTGTGAAATGCCATGCGGCGCTCTCCCGGCAGTCATGGCTGGTGGGCAGAATTTCCACCTCCACCGGACCGAAGGACGCGGCTTGCCCCATCTCCACAGGCCGCAGCAAGGGCTCCACTCCCGCCAGACGGTAAGCAAGCTGCCGGGAGACGGCAGGAGCACAGAAAATAGGTGTGCGGTATTTTTTGATGTAGGTGGCCAGACCGGAAATATGGTCCCCATGCTCGTGGGTGATAAGAATTCCGGACAAGGACTCCGGCGTCAGGCCCAGCTCTCCCAGGGACCGGCAGATCCTCCGGCAGGAGATGCCCATGTCAATGAGCAGATGAATTTCTCCGCAGGAAAGCAAAGCCGCATTGCCGGACGAGCCGCTGGCAAGGGTGCGGAAGGTGGTCATAGGTACCTCTTTTTAAATTGCGGCCCTGCGGGCCGCAATCGCATTTTCTTTTAGTCAGGTGCGCGGCCTGCCGGCGCACTGCTTCTCCCCATGGGTTCCGCTGCCGCCCCTCAGGCGGCAGAAAGGAAGCGGTTATGGCACAACGAAACCATCCTCGAAAACAAAATTTTCGAGGATGGCAAAAATCACCCCACGCTGCTGATCAGCGGTTCCTCCTCCGGTATCTCCACGGCCTTGATTCTGCCGCCTACGCCCCGGATCTTGCCGATGGCATCCTCATAGCCCCGCTCAATATACTGCACATTGGTAATCTCGCTGATCCCGTGAGCCGCCAGAGCCGCCACCAGCATAGCCGCTCCCGCCCGCAGGTCGCAGGCCTCCAGCTGAGCTCCCGTCAGACGCTCCACGCCCTCGATGATAGCCAGATTGCCGTCCACCTGAATCTGCGCTCCCATTCGCTTGAACTCATCGGTATAGCGGAACCTGGTGTTCCACACGCTGTCGGTGATGACGCTGGTCCCGTGGGCAAGACACAGCACCGCCGCAATCTGAGGCTGCATATCCGTGGGAAAACCGGGATAGGGCATGGTCTTGATGTTGGTGCGCACCAGAGGTCCGATACGGCTGACCAGCAGGCTGTCGTCCACCTCGTGGACCTCCACGCCCATTTCGCTCATCTTGGCGGAGATGCAGTCCATGTGCTTGGGAATGACGTTGCACAGCTTCACCTCGCCGCCGCAAGCCGCCACTGCGGCCATATAGGTGCCCGCCTCAATCTGGTCGGGAATAATGGAGTAGCTGCCTCCACGGAGACGGCTGACGCCCCGGACCTTGATGACATCGGTGCCCGCGCCCATAATGTTGGCCCCCATGGAGTTGAGAAAGTTGGCCAGATCCACGATGTGAGGCTCCTTGGCCGCGTTTTCAATGACAGTCATGCCGTCGGCCATGGCCGCGGCCAGCATGATGTTGATCGTGGCCCCTACGGAAACCTTGTCCAGAAAAATGCTGGCTCCTTTTACGCGGCCTCCGGCGGCTTCGGCCATAACAAAGCCGCTCTGGGTGTCCACATGGGCCCCCAAGGCGCGAAACCCCTTCAGATGCTGGTCAATGGGCCGGGTACTGCCGAAGTCGCACCCGCCGGGCAGCGCTACGTCCGCCGCGCCAAACCGGCCCAGCAGAGCACCCAGCATGTAATAGGAAGCCCGGCAGCGGCGGGCGGATTCATAGGGAACCCGGCCGTTGCGCAGATTGGAGCTGTCGATTTCCACGGTGTGCGGGTTTACATAACGCACCTTCGCGCCAAGGTCCTGCAAGATGCCCAGCAGAAGCGTCACATCACTGATCTGGGGCATGTTTTCAATGCGGCAGGGGCCGCTGACCATCAGGGCCGCAGGGATAATGGCAACAGCAGCGTTTTTCGCGCCGCTGATATGGATCTCTCCAAACAAGGGACGACCGCCCTCGACAATATACTTGGTCAAAGAATTGCACCTCTTTGTTAATATATCGGCCTATCAGGTACAGTTTACCCAGGCCACAGCACTTCATACCGGAAAACACAGTAATCAGTGGACATAATCGCAGATATTAAAATAGTATATCAGATTTTTCCGCAAAAGCAAGAAGGAGGAAAGAAATTTATTCATAAATTTTTAATAATTCCCGGTGGGTTTTTGGAAAAATAAATGAAATTCCCCTGCCGGAACCCCGGCAGTACGAACACGCCGTCTTCCCTGACGCGGCGGCCGTCCCCCGGCGGAGGCGCTCTCCGCAGAGTAAGTGCGGCGCAGCCGCACGAAAATGTACACTGGAAAACATACAGAACGGTTTTTCCTGTTGAAATCAGCGAAAATTTCCGCTATAATGAAATTTACTGTATCAACCGCTCTACCCGCTTCATTGTGGAGAGTATTGAGGAAAACCGCTGCAAGGAGAACCAAACATGTCTACATTCACCGTAAACGGCAAAACCGTCACCACCGAGAAGAATCAAAAGCTGATCCGCTTCCTCCGGGATGAGCTGCGCCTGACCAGCGTGAAGGACGGATGCAGCGAGGGGGCCTGCGGAACCTGCACCGTACTGGTGGACGGGAAGGCCGTCCGGGCCTGCGTCTTTACCACCGATAAAATGAATGGAAAATCCATCGTCACCGTAGAGGGCCTCAGCGACTTTGAAAAGGAAGCCTACACCTACGGCTTCGGCGAGGCGGGAGCGGTCCAGTGCGGCTTCTGCATTCCCGGCATGGTCATGGCCGCCAAGGGCTTGCTGGATCATAACCCGGATCCCACCACAGACGAGATCAAAGCCGCCCTGAAAACCAACATCTGCCGGTGCACCGGGTATGTGAAGATCATAGAGGGTGTACGTCTGACGGCGAAGCTTCTCCGGGAGGGCCACATTCCGGAGGAAAAAGGTACGTGGACATTGGGCAGCCGGGTCCACCGCATTGATGTGGCGGAAAAGGTCCAGGGCACCGGCATTTATCCCGACGATGTGTACATGGAAGGCATGCTTTACGCCTCTGCCGTCCGCTCCGCCCATCCCCGGGCCATCATCAAGGCCATCCGCACAGAGAAAGCCAAAGCCCTCCCCGGCGTGGCGGGGGTATTCACCGCCGCCGACATTCCCGGGCAAAACAAGGTGGGTCATCTGGTGAAGGACTGGGACACCATGATTGCTGTAGGAAGCATGACCCACTATCTGGGGGACGCCATCTGCCTCGTGGCCGCCGAGACTCCGGAAATTCTGGAGGAGGCCAAAAAGCTGGTGGAGGTGGACTATGAGGTCCTCCAGCCCGTCCGCTCCCCCCGAGAAGCCATGCTGCCCGACGCTCCCCTGGTCCACAAAAGCGGCAATCTGATGGCCCACAAGCATATCCAGCGGGGCAACGCCGCCTTTGCCATCGCCAAAAGTAAATACGTTCTCACCCGGCAGTTCCACACTCCCTACACCGAGCACGCCTTTCTGGAGCCGGAGTGCGCCGTGGCCTATCCCGATGGGGACGGGGTGATGATCCTCTCTACTGACCAGGGAGCCTACGACACCCAACACGAGACCGCCCCCATGCTGGGCCTTCCTCCAGAGAAGGTGAAGGTAAAAAATCTGCTGGTGGGCGGCGGTTTCGGCGGGAAGGAGGATGTCACCGTCCAGCACCATGCCGCCCTGGCGGCTTATCTCACCGGACGGCCCGTGAAATGCAAGCTCACCCGGGCGGAGAGCCTCCTGATTCACCCCAAGAGGCACCCTATGGAGATGGAGTTCGCCATGGGGTGCGACGAGAACGGCATCATCCAGGGAGTGGCCGCCAACGTCATCGCCGATACGGGGGCCTATGCCTCCCTGGGCGGGCCGGTGCTGGAGCGGGCCTGCACCCACGCGGCGGGCCCCTACCACTACGAAGCCTTCCAGATCGACGGCTACGCTTACTACACCAACAATCCCCCTGCCGGAGCCTTCCGGGGCTTCGGCGTGACCCAGACCTGCTTCGGCCTGGAAACCATGCTCAATGAGATGGCGGAACTGGTGGGCATCTCCCCCTGGGAGATCCGCTACCGCAACGCCATCCGTCCCGGCCAGGCCCTGCCTAACGGCCAGATCGTTGGTCCGGAAACCGGACTGGTGGAAACGCTGGAGGCGGTAAAGCCTTATTTTGACAACGCCCGATACGTGGGACTGGCCTGCGCCATGAAAAACGCCGGCGTGGGCGTCGGCATTCCGGACACAGGCCGGTGCCGGCTGACAGTGGAGGCGGGGAAGGTCCACATCCGCTCCGGGGCCTCCTGCATCGGCCAGGGACTGGGGACAGTGCTGGTCCAGCTGTGCTGCCAGCTGCTGGAGCTCCGGCGGGAAGACGTGGTATACGAGCGCAGCAACACCTTTGAGGCCCCCGACTCCGGCACCACCTCCGGCTCCCGGCAGACTCTCATCACCGGCGAGGCCTGCCGCCGCGCCTGCGGAGAGCTGCAAAAGGCTCTGGAGGGCAAAACCCTCTCCGATCTCAACGGAACGGAGTACTATGGTGAGTATCTGGCCAAAACCGACCCATTGGGCGCACCCGTCCCCAATCCGGTGAGCCACGTGGCCTATGGCTACGCCACCCAGCTGTGCGAGCTGGACGAGGAGGGGAAGCTCAAACTGCTGGTGGCCGCCCATGACGTGGGCCGGGCGGTGAATCCCCTCTCCTGTGAGGGCCAGATTGAGGGCGGCGTAGTCATGAGCATGGGCTTCGCTTTGACCGAGCATTATCCCGTAACGGATTGCAGGCCCACTGCCAAATACGGCACCCTGGGCCTCTTCAAGGCCAATCAGATTCCGGAAATCAAGGCCATTGTGGTGGAAAAACCGGGACTGGACGTGGCCTGTGGGGCTATCGGCATCGGGGAGATCACCTCCATCCCTACCGCCCCTGCCATTTCCGAGGCCTACTACCAGTACGACCGCAAGCGGCGGTATACCCTCCCTCTGGAGGGAACGCCCTACAGCAAGAAATAACACCCTTGTACCGTTGCCGCCCCTTCGGGGACGGCAACGGTTTTTCTGTTACCGAACTGTAACTTGCCTTTTCTTATATACAACTGTATAATAAAATCAAGTTAGACAATCGTATAACATATTTGCAGGAGGAACAACATATGAAGAAATTAGGCGATGCGGAGCTTGAAATCATGCTCTCCATCTGGGCGGCGGGAGAGCCGGTTCCGTCGTCCTATGTGCAGGAAAAGCTGCGGGGCAGCCGGGACTGGACGCTGCCGGCCATTCTGACCTCTCTGAATCGCCTGGTGGACAAGGGATATCTCGCCTGCGAGAAGCGCGGCCGGGGCAACTGGTACCATCCACTGGTCAGTGAAAGCGCATACAAGACCGCGGAGGGCCGGGGAATTATTGACCGGCTCTACGGCAGCAGCTTTACCGGCATGGTGGCCTCCCTTTACAATGGCCGGGCCATCGGAAAAGACGATCTGGCGGAGCTACGGCAGTATCTGGATACATTGGAGGATAAATAAATGGAGCTTCTGTTGGACATTCTGAAATGGAGCGTGATCGTAGGAGCGGCGGCACTGGCACTGACACTGCTCAAGCCCCTGCTGGACAAGCGGTACAGCGCAAAATGGCGCTATGGGGTTTGGCTGGTGATGGCGGCGTTTTTGCTTCTGGCTCCGGTGCGGTGGGATGTGCTCCTCCCCGAGACGCCGGTGACGCCGCCGGTGGTGATCGAGGTGCCCCAAATGGAGGTGTCTGTCAGTCCGCAGGCGGGACTGTCCATCCGGCGGCCCGCCGTCACACCGGCGGCGCGGCCCGAGGGAGCAGCGGCGAAAAAGCCGGCGGTTTTTCCGTTGGAGCAGGCTCTGACTTGTCTGTGGCTGGCGGGAGCGGGCCTGTTCTCCGTTTACTATCTGGCGGGAACCTGGCACTTCAGCCGGAAGGCCCGGCGGTGGAGCCGGTGCGCCAGCGAGGATGCTCTGCATGTTTACGAGGCAGTCCGGCAGAAGATGGGATTGAAAAAGGTCCCTCCGCTGCGTTTGAGTACGGCAGTGGACTCCCCCATGGTCATTGGTCTGTTCCGGCCCTGCCTGCTGCTGCCGGAGGAAACGCCGGAGGTACAGGCGTTAACCTTCATTCTCCGCCACGAGCTGACCCACTACCGGCGGCGGGATCTGTGGTATAAACTGGCCTTGCTGACGGCCAACGCCCTGCACTGGTTCAATCCCCTGGTGTGGCTGCTGCGCCGGGAGGCGGAGCGGGATCTGGAACTGACCTGCGACGACGCGGTGGTGGCGGGCCGGGACGAGGGGGAGCGCCGGGCCTACAGCGAGGCGCTGCTGGGCTCCATCCACCGGCAGCAGGTTCTGGGCCGGGCGGTGCTGTCCACCCATTTCTATGGAGGGAAAGAGGTCATGATGGAACGGTTTCGAAATATCCTGGGCAAGCGGGGGCGAAAGTGGGGCGGACTGGCCCTTGCCCTAGTCCTGCTGGCCACAGTGGCGGCAGCGTGCACCTTTGGAGTGAAGCCCTCCGGGGACGGAGCGCTGACCCCGGAGGAGCTGGCAGCATGGCAGGAGAAGGTGGAGAGTCCAGAGATGGACCACTATATCTATAGAATGTATACTGATGCGGCCTACCTGCCATCGATGGAAAAGCTGGATGAGATGTTCCCGGTCCCGGAGGGCATGGAGGAGCTCGGCCATGAGGACATCAATCCAAAAGTCCTCAGCGGAACCAGAAGCGGCGACACAGTGACGCTGGAAATCGAGGGCAACTTCTCCTCCCGCCTGCCTACCGGAACCTTGACTCTGGTAAACGGGAAGCCGGTCAGCTTTACCACCCCGCTGTATACCGCCGTGGAGACAGCGGCTCGGGAGGTAATGGAGAACATGGCGGCAAACTATAATATTACCGAAAAATATATCACCAACCTGTTCTGCAATGAAAGCATGGAACTTGATGGCAAAACCTGGTATATCTGGGAACTGTATTACCGCATGAAACCAGATAATATTGACAACGTCCTTTTTGCCGGCGGCATGAGCGATGAAAACGGGTGGCTCACTGAAAGCCAGTCCATGGGGCGTCCCGTTCTCATTGCCAGCGTAGACGCGGACGGCAACGCTGCGGTGGAGGCACAAACCTGGAGCGGTTCCATTGACGAGGCGCACTATACCTGGGAGGAGTATCTCTATTGCGGCCTTATTTTAGGCATGGACGAGATGACCGCCATCCTGAGCGGCTGGCCAGATGTGGATACGCCCCTTCTCCGCTCCATCCATGACGGTCATGATACCTGGACCCAGGATTGGCAGGACGTGGCCCACACCTATCTGGAGCAGCGCTTCGGCATGACGGCAGATGGCGGGATTGCCAGCCTGCGGACCTTTACAGCGGACGAAGCTGCAAACGCTCATGATCAGGCCGTACTGGCCCGGGCGGTCTGCGGGGATACCTCGATCACCCTGCTGCTGGCCAACATCTGCTACCCTGTGGAAGTCTGGGATACTACAATCCGCTATTGGCAGGTCTGCGGCGTGAAATGCGAACCTCCGATTCAGGAGCAGTCCGGCCTGACAGGTACAGCCGCCCAGAACATCCGGGGCGCCAACGCCTATCTGTACGAAACCGACGGCGCAACCCTGGCGCTTTCCCGGCTGTATCAAGATACCTTTATCGTCAATCCGGAAAACTGCGGCCACGCAGGCGAGGCCGACACCCTGTTTGAGCTGCACCACCGGGAAACCTTTGAGAAAGCCATGAGCCTGGAGGGCTACAGCTGGTACGGCTGGGTGCTGTCCATCAAGCGCTGCCGTCAGGAAGCATATCAGTCTCTGGCAGAACAATCCAACCATACGGTCTATCCCTTCGCAGTCCTCGGTGAAAGCATGTACTGCACCGTCATCCCCACAGACCCTAAATGCCCGCCCGATGTGCAGGCAGAGATGGACACCTTCCTGAACAGCCAGGAATATTGGGACATGCTGTCCGATTTTGTGGAGCGCAACGGATTGAAAGCCCTGGCCTCCGCAGGCGATCCACCGGTGGCGGAGGTGACAGAGGATGAGATGGTGTCTTTGACCAGCCGCTTCAACGTGATCCAGAACAACGGCCTGCTGCGCTTCCCTTACAGCAGCTTTCAGGATCTGATCCCCTATCTGGGCATCCTGTTCTACGACATGGGCACGCCGGTGACGGACAGGGATGAACTGTCGGCTGCGGCGGAGGCGTACGGCGGTCAGCCGGATACGGACTGCACCAAGCTCACCCGGCAGAAGATGCGAGACTACCTGGAGAAGAATTTCCACTTCCCCGAGGTTCAGGACTGGCTGGATTTCGACAGCTCTGGTCTGACAGGCATCCTGGGCCCCTATCTGGAGGAGTATGACGCCTACTATATGTTCCATGGCGATACCATGTGGAGCAGCTATGAGATGGACCGCGCCGAACGGAATTCGGACGGCACCATAAATCTCTATTACACCACCGATCTGTGGTATTATGACGAATACGAGCACCTGGACATTCTCTGGGATCAGCCCATGTGCGCCCGGATGATCCCCAGCGGAGATCTGGGATGGAAGATGATCTCCAATACCATTGTGGAATAATTGATTGAAAAAGAGTAAATTCCCCCAAGGCCAACCAGGTCTTGGGGGAATTTACTCTTTTTATTTGGGATAAAAGCACAGTTCCGCCGCCCGGGAGCCGCAACGGCGATAGCGGCGCGTCAAAGTTCTCAGGGATGACTCCTCAGGGCTTGCAGGTCCCGCAGGGGACGTAACCCTGCGCTACCAGCTCCGCCCGGGATTCGGCAGTCTCCTGCCGGTTCTCCGCTTTCATAGAGGACGCTCCGGAACAGGTGGGCAGATGAAATTTTTTGGAGCTGACGTTGAGTACATAGGTGATCTCCGGCTCCTCCGGCCCTTCCGGACAGAGGGAACCCTCCAGCCAGCTCTCCCCAGTGGCGTAGTCGATCTCCACCCCCGGCTGGACATTGTAGACATAGACGCTGAAGCAGACGCCTTCGCCGCCATCCTCCACGCTCTTGGCCTCCATCAATACCGCCCGGGCCACCAGCTCCTCTTCCTCGTAAAGAGGCGTCACCCGGTAGAGCACGTGGTTTTCCGTCTCCTGGACGTAGTCCGCCACCATGTTCTCAAAGGGCAGCATCCCCTCCACGTTCAAGTAGCGGGTGCCGGTGATGAGATTTTGCTTGTTGGCGTTCTCGCCGGTCAGCTGATAGCCGATGAGATGGCAGCGGTTATAGAGATACTTGCCATCCACGCAGTCGTATTTCACCGTCTGCCAGCCGGAGGGCTTCACCTGGCCAATGGACCCCCGCTCCTCCGTGGGCATCAGGTCCACGCCCACGCAGGCGCTGGCCGCGCCGCAGCGGCCCAAGGCGTCCAAAGGACTGTAGACCTCGTAGGAATTGACTGTCATCTCCCCGGGCAGGAAGGACGGTTCTCCGCCGTTTACCTCCACATAGGGCTGGCCGGAATAGGGCGGAACATTGTCAGGCTCATAAACGCCGCCGCTCCCCTGGACCGCCTGACACCCGGCCAGCAGCAGACACGCCAGCAGCGCCAGCGCACCGCGCTTTATCTGTCTGATCGTAGAAAGACCTCCTTTGTAATCCGCTCATGACTGGAGCCGGGGAACTCCTCCCGCCGCGTCAGGGTCCAGCCCGTCAGCGGCAGCGGGAAAAACAGATCCCCGGGATAGCTCCTGTTCCAGTGGTAGAGAATCACGCCCTCCGCCCCCTCCAGCCAGGGGGCGGGGTCCACATCCTCAAAGAAGCAGTACTCTCCCCGCCCTGGCCGGCAGAAAAAGTCCTCCGCCGACCGGAGATTTTCCGGCGGGTCCGGAAACTGCCGGAGAGAATAGGGGCTGAGCCAGACCGGACGTCCTCCGGCCTCCGTCAGAAGGTCCTGGCGCAGCAGGCGGTCCTGGCTCTGCCGGCGGCGGCGGTACAGCATGCCGCCCCGGTTGTCCACACAGGCAATGAGTATCACGGCTGTCCCAGCAGATACGCGCACAGGCGGTGGAATATCACAGCCACCTGGGCCCGGCTGGCGCTGCCGCCGGGATCCAGACGCCCGTCCACACCGTTGATCAGTCCCGTACCTACCGCCCACCGCATAGCTCCGGCGGCATAGCCGGAAACCGTGTTCGCATCCGGAAAGGCACTCAGATCCCCCTGGAGGGACACATCCAGCCCCTTGTATCCGGCATAACGGTACAGAATGGCCGCCAGCTGCTCCCTGGTAATGGGGAGCTCCGGCCGGAAGACTCCGGACGAGTAGCCGTTGACAATACCGTTTGCGGAGGCCCAGGCCACCGGCCCAGCGTAATACTGCTCCGGTTCTACGTCGCCAAAGGCGGCGGGCAGGGCGGCGGGAGAGCCGTCCAACCGGTGAAGAATGGTGACAATCATGGCCCGGTTTGTGGTCGCATAGGGATCAAATGTAGTCCCGGTCACGCCCTGCATGATGCCCTTGCTGTAGACATAGCACACCGCGTCATAGAACCAGTCCCCGGGTCTCACGTCGGAGAAGGGGAGCGCCGTCTCCGGCGGAAGAACGGGGTCCTCGGGCTCCTCAGGCGTCCCAGGGTTCTGGGGACGTTGGGGGCGCTGTGGGAGGGAGCTGCCTCCTCCGGATACAGCGGCTGGAATATCTGTTCCCGCCGCGCCGGGCATCATATGGAGCTCTTTATCCAGCAGCGTCACCCGGACCATATCCGGCCAGTCCTCTGCCGGCGCTCCGGTATACAGCTCTCCCAGTTCCAGGTACCCGTTCCTGTCCAGAGCGGAGCGGCTGGTGAGATACACCGTTACTCGGGTTTCTCCCCGGAATACATAGACGGTACAGTCCGGCGCGTAGGCTGTCCGGGAGGCGGGGGTGAAAACGCAGTCAGGGTATTCTCCCCGCAGGGTAAACTCCAGCTGTACGGCATAGATGCCGCCGGTCAGCCCCTCCAGAGAAAGAGTTCCCCGTCCGGCTCCGTCCACCTCACAGTGCAGGGTGGCCCGCCCCGCCGCCAGAGCGGCGGGGACCAGACTCAGCACCAGCGCCAAAGCCAGCAGCGTCGCGGCAATCCGTTTCCGCATTATTGTCCGCCTCCTTCCAATACAATCAGGGGCAGCGCATCGCCGCCGGGACAGTTAATCCACAAAGTCTGCGCAGTACACCGGGTGCCCTCCGTGCTGTTGGGCGTCACAGTGCGCCACAGCTCCGCCCGAATGCGGGCAGGCAGAACAATTGGGCCGCCGCAGGCGCTGCCTGCCGTCTCCTCCTGCACCTTGGGTACAAACAGGAAGATGCCCTTGGAGATAGTGCCATAGCGTTCGTCCTCTTGCTCCTGGGCAAAGAGGAGCACCTCGCCGGGGAGATAATCCGCCTTCAGCGCGTCTCCGCTCTGGCCGCTCTCCGTGTCCGGCGCGGCAAATTCCGCCCGGATGCGGACGGTATTATACATGGGATCGCCCTGGAACTCTCCCACGACGACCAGAGTTCCCGCCGGAATGGTTTCCGGTCCGCTCCCACCCGTGTAGGTATAGTCCCGGGCCAGCCGTCCCATGGTGGCCACGGCAGAAGACTCACCCCAGAAGGAGATATCGTCGCCCGCGTAGCGGATAAGGCGGACGTCTTCCTTCTGGACAGCATCCGGAATACCAGTGATAGTGACGGACTTGGCCTGATATGTGCCGATGCGGTCGTTGCCCGTCTGGTCCCCTGCCATCTGGAAATATATCAGGCGCCGTCCGCTGTCCGCCGGCTGGATTCCGGCGAAGGTTCCCTGGCTGACAATATGCGTCACGTCGCTGGCATCGGTGACGGTAATGGTATATGCTCCGTCTCCCAGCCCTTCCAGCGGCAGGCGCAGTCCGGAGACTGCGGTTGGATTGTTCATGGTAAAGGTCATCACGTCGCCGCTGTAGGAAACTGTATACTCGGTGGGATCCACCAGCAGGTCGTAGGAAATCAGGATCTGCTCTGGGGCAGTCACTTTACCGATACAATTGCCCAGACTGTCGTAGGCCGCCACGGTGTAGGTATATGTCCGGTTGTTCCCGGAGCCGATGACATCCTTGTAGGTGGACTTGGTGGTAAAGGCAATGGGCGTATCGTTCCGGAATATCTCGTAACCCTGGATATGGACTCCGTTGGACACACTGGCAGAGAAGCTGATGGTGATCTCCTGCTCCCCGGTTTTTTTGGCGCTGGCGGTCACACTGCTGTTTTTCCCATCGGGGACATTTCCAGCCAGACGGTCCCGGCGGCTCTGGTCGTTAAGGTACCAGATGGCCCGTTCCTCTGCCTCATACCCCGCAAGGGCGTTTTTGGTGCTCTCGCTGAGCTCCATTCCCCAGTGGGTGAAGAAATCCGTCAGATTGCGCTGCGTCACACCGGCGGCGGTAAGGGCGACCTTATCGTCATAGGTGTCCGCCCCGGCGGTATAGGTTCCCGCCTTCCAGGCGGTGAAGAATTTGTTGAAGAAATTCATAGGCTGATTTGGGTCGCCCTCGTCGTAAGCCAGATGGAGCTGCCAGTACATGCCCAGCTGGACGAACACATCGCCGGAAGCGCCGGGGCGGGACTGGGCAGTCTTGTTGAAAATAGCCTCGTACTTGCCGCTGTTCTCCAGTCGGGAAGACAGAATATTTTGGCCTCCGTCAAAGGTCTGGACGGCCAGGGAATAGATGTTGTTGGTGATTTCCGCCTTCCCCAGCTTATCCATGTTATGGCCGATTTCATGGGCGATGCCCCAGCCGAAAAGGTGGTTGGCCTCTGTAGTGATTCCCACCACAGGCGAGCCGCTGACCATACCGCCGCAGGAGCCGTAGCCGATGCCGATATGGCTTCCGGCGGCATACATGAACGCGCCAGGGAACATCTGCATGCACCGGATGTTCTGCCGGGTCTGGAGGAGCTCCGGAATCCCCTGAACCGTACGGCAGATTTTCATGACCTGTTCCCAGGCCAGCACAGCGTTGGTCAGCTGGCTCTCACCGCCGGCCGCCAGGGCGCTCCGCACCGACGCGGCAGGCAGACTCAGCAGCACCGACGGAGTGGAAATCTCGGTGACGTTCCGCCAGTCGTTCACAGCTGCGGTATTCTGCGCAGGCGCGTAAGCGTTCAATTCCGCAAGATAATCTATAACGGCGGCGGCGCGGGCCTCCGCAGTCATATCGTTCCAGTGGGACAGCTCCAGCACCGGGATGTCCACCGTCCGGCGGACATGGAGCCGGATGCTCTGGGAACTGCTGCCGCTGTAAGAGACATACAGGCTGCCGCCACGGGGGGTATCCTGGCTGCCGATTCTGGGCACAGTCAATACGTTCCGGCCATTTTCCAGCGTCCCCATAGAGGACATCCAAGCATTGGCCTCGGCATTGAACTGGGTGGCGAAGACCTCCACCTTTTCACCGCTGGGAATACCCTCGGCGTAAATGGTGATCTCCTGTCCCGCCGCCGCAGCCACACCCAAGGGCTGGAGGAGGCTGCCGCCCTGCCCGTGGTTCACATTCGCTGCGCCGCTGCGGGAATCCAGGCCGTTCAGGATCACGCCGGCGGAGGGCTGGCTGGCCAACAGGCCTTCGGCCAACTCCAGCTCGTCCACCAGGGCGTCCAGCTCCAGATAGAAATTCCGCTCGTCGCTGTTGAGCCGGGTGCGCAGCTGGCTGATCCGGATCTGATCCACGCCGGGAGCCAAACGGGTCCGCAGGGAATCGGCGAACAGCTCGCCGATTTCATCGGGCAGGCGGTGGCTCTCGTCGTACTTCAGGAACATCAGCTCGCTGAGGGTGACCAGGTTATAGCTGCGCTGCTCAGCGGCCACGCTGATCTGAATCACATTCCGCTGAGGCTCGAAGGGCATGACGGCAAACTTTGTGACCGCCGGGTTGCCCCGGATAGCGGGCCAGGTGAGCACGTCGGAATCGTCGCCAATGCCGCCCCGGTCCTCGCCGGGGGTAATCAGGTGGCCGGGCAGCGACGTATTCTCTCCGGCGTACCACACCTGGACGCTGTAAGCCCGCAGATCGCCAGCGTAGGTCCCATCCAGACGGGGCACCCAGATGGCGGCGCTGAGATCCTGTGGCTCCCGGAAGGTGACAATCACATGCTCATTGCTGTGCCAGTCCCGGGCCGTCCAATGGGTACGGTAGTCTCCGTCGGCCATGTTGGCAGGGGTGAAAGGCGCGCTGGCGGTATACTCGTCCCGCTTATAATTGCTGGGCGCCGCCAGACGGATCGAGGCAAAATCCTGTCCCTCCAGCACACCCTGAGTGGGAATCCCGGCAGGCCGCTCGTACACCACGGCTTGGGGGGTGCCGGTGACAGTCTGGGAAGGGCCGCTGCTGCCGATGTCGTTTCCGGCAACAATATAGATCTCGTAGGTAACACCGTTCTGCAGCCCGGTAATGGTGGTTCCCGGCGAGGTCAGGGTCCCTCCGGAGTTGGTATAGCTGCCGTTGGGGGCCCTGTAGAACAGCTCGTACCAGGTCGCGCCCTTGGAAGCCTTCCAGCTCACCCGCAGTGCGCCGTCCAGCGCGGCCACATTGATCATCACCGGCGCGGGAGGCGCGGAGGCGGGCTGAGGCGTGGCGGCTACCGGCGCGGAAGGCTTGCCCCGCCAGCTGCCGTCCACCGCAGTGACAGTGAACTGATATTCCTTCAGGTTTTCCAGACCGGTAATCTCCGCCTGATTCGTCTCTACCAGAAGACTCTGCGTCCGGGCAGCATCATCAGAGGGCCACCAGCTCACCTGATAGCCGGAAATGTTAGGCAGAAGGTTCCACCGCAGGCTGACCCGCCCGTCTCCTTCCGTGGCGGCCAGACCCGTGACCTGACTTTCGGCAGCGGAGGGATCCACCGGCACCATTTCCTTGAGAAACTGGATGGACTCCACCATGGCGAAGCTGTTATTCTCCGTCCGAGTGACGGTGATGGTAATTTTCTTCACCGCCACCCGGCTGCCCAGATCAACGGTGATCACATTGCTGCCCTCCTGAACACTCAGGGCGTAAATCCCCGCCGGAAGAGTGTTGTCAAAGGCATAGCGATGAATTTCGCCGCTCTCGTCCTCCACCTCCACCGTTCCTGCCAAAACAGGCGCGGAACCGGCGGAGACGATCTTCAGCTGCTCGAGCTCCATGATTCGGTGGAAGGTAATGGGCAGGACGATCTTTCCCTCTGCGTTAGGGGTAAGGGTGACGGGGTCTCCGTCCATCCGGAAAAGGTCTTCCAGATTGCCGGGAGTCACACTCGTGCCCAAAGCCGTCATTTCCGCTTGCATGTCTTCCATGTTCACCGGCGGGGCGAGAAGTATGGTTTCCAGCAGCTGCGCACCTCCGCTGGCGGCAATCTGGCGATCCACATAGGCCAGATCAATGATGTCAATCACACCATCGCCATTGAGGTCGAAAATCGCCAGATCCTGGGGATCTCCGGAGTCCAGAGCGGCGGCCAGACTATCCCGGTCCCGCTGGTCCACCCGGCCGTCGCCGTTGCAGTCTCCCAGGGAGAAGGCTGCGCTTCCGGTGCCGACGATGATGTGGTGGGCGTACTCCTCCATCACAACCGTCTCCTGACAGACAGTATACCCCCGGCCTGAAAACCGGAGAGTATAGGTTCCACGGGGCAAACCTCCCACGGAGACGTCCAGATAGCCCGGCCATTGACCGGTCAGCTCCCCGCCGCCGGCGTCCCGGATGGTCACGACGGCGACATAATCGCCGGTCAGATTCTGGGAACCGGCCTGGGTCAGCTCTACCGTTCCCAGCGATAAGCTGCCCTGAAGCAGCTCCACCCTGACCTGCCGCTCCCGCAGCTCCGCCAGAGACTGGTCGAAATCCAGCCGCACTGTGGCGGAGATGGTCCCCGTGATGGCATCCGCCGCCTGAGCTTCCATTGCCCGGGACTCCGGTGCCAGCGGGGAGAAGAGGGAAAAAATCAATGCCGCGGCCAGCAGCGCCGGCCGCCATCTTCCTCGCTTTTTCATGGTAATGTTCCTCGCTTTCTGTTGGGGGTGGTTTCTGTCGAAATGGATTATAACAAAGTTTTTCCAAGTTGGCAATCTGTTCTTTTGCCGGTTCCAAAAAGAGCAGAAAAAAGCCGCGGGGACGGCTTGCAGCACGCTCCGCGGCTCTTTATATCACTGCATAAACTTCAGCAGCTGGCGGCAGACATCACGTACGTCGATGGGCTTGGCCACATGGGCGTTCATGCCGGCCTCCATGCACTTCCTGACGTCCTCCGCAAAGGCGTCGGCTGTCATGGCAATAATTGGAATGGTGGCCGCATCGGGCCGGTCCAGCTTCCGGATGGCCTCTGTGGCCTCGTAGCCTGTCATCACCGGCATACGCAGATCCATAAGAATCGCGTCGTAATGCCCGATCTGGGAATTCGCAAATTTATCCAGACAGATCCGGCCGTTTTCAGCCCAGTCCAGCTCCAGGCCCTCGGCACTGAGCAACTCCTCCGCAATCTCCCAGTTGAGGTCGTTGTCCTCCGCCAGCAGCACCCGGCGGCCGGCAAGAGCCGACTCCTCTTTTTTGGCCTCCGGAACAGCCATTGTCTCAGCAAAGGGCTTGAGTCCATAAAAGAGAGTGGACTTGAACAGCGGCTTGGAGATAAATCCGGTAACGCCGGCCGCCTTGGCCTCTGCTTCAATATCGCTCCAGTCGTAAGCTGAAATCAGCAGAATAGGAATATCTTCCCCGTACCGGCGGCGCAGCTCCCGAGCCGCAGTAATGCCGTCCATCCCCGGCAGCTTCCAATCCAGCAAAATCACCTGATACGGATCGTTTCGCCGCTTTTCCACCATCTCCAGGGCCTTCTCCGCATCCAGCGTCCAGTCCGCCTGTACGCCGATGGCCTGCAGCGACGCGGCTGTGCTCTCGCACAGCTGCCGGTCGTCGTCCACCACCAGCATGTTCCAAGGGGGCAGCACCATGTCCGCCTCCGGAATCTCCGCCTTTTCCAGGTCCAGGGTGACATGGAAGCTTGTCCCCTTGCCCAGCTCGCTGTCTACATCGATCCGTCCGCCCATGGCATCCACAATGTATTTGGTGATGGTCATGCCCAAACCGCTGCCCTCGGTTTTGCGCACCCGCATGCTGTCCTCCCGGACAAAGGACTCAAAAATGCGCTCCCGGAACTCCTTGGTCATGCCGATGCCGGTATCCGAGATGATGAAGTGAATCCGAACGAAATTCTCTCCCTTTTCCGAGGGTTCCTCGTACATGGCCACATAGATCTTGCCCCCCTCGGGGGTAAACTTCACCGCGTTGCCAAGAATATTCAGCAACACCTGGTTCAGGCGTACGCCGTCACAGCATACGTTCTCCGACGAAATATCGTGGATGGACATATCAAACTGCTGGTTCTTGGCGCGGACCTGGGGCTGGACAATACTGACAATGCCTTCCAGCACCTCCCGCAGGGAAATCTGATCCATGCTCAAGGTCATCTTTCCGCTCTCGATCTTGGACATGTCCAGTACGTCGTTGATAAGCCCCAGCAGATGCCGCCCCGACAGCGATATCTTCTTCAGACAGTTCTGCACCTGCTGCTGGTCGCTGGCGTTGGCGATGGCGATGGCCGTCATGCCTACAATGGCGTTCATGGGCGTACGGATGTCGTGGCTCATGTTGGAGAGGAATTCGCTCTTGGCCTTGTTGGCTCTCACAGCCTCCTTCCGAGCCATCTCCAGCTCCTGCATCTGCTGCTTGGTCATCCGGAAATAGCGGGCAAAAATCAGCAGCAGCACCGCCAGCACAATGGCACAGATGCCAAAAACGGCGTAAGTCCAGCGGGTGGTGAAGCCCTTGACAATGTTGTCCAGGGAGCTATAGGGCATACATGTGAGCAGATGCCACTCGGAGTGGCTCAGCTTGGTGCAGTACAGCTGCCGGGGTTCGCCGTACAGCACCACCTCCGCGGAGTAGTCCTCCGCCGCCGCCATCGCTTCCGACAGCGCCTGAATGTACAGCTCCGGATCCTTTCCATCCACCTTTTCATAGATCGAGCGTACCCGGTCAAAATAGCTGTCCCGGGTGGCATCGCCGGTGCGGATGACAAAAGAGCCATCCTCCCGGATGATAAAGGAATAGACGTGATCGGCATTTTCCTCCAGAGACAGTGTCTTGCTGATGTAAGAGGCAGGCAGTCCGGCCACAATGGCCACGCAGGAATGCTCCTCAGTGGGCGGATTGGTCGTAGGCAATCCCAGAAGGATTACGCCGTTATCCTGTGCGTCAGTCCCTACGGCCACCTTTTTCTCGCCGCGAAGCAGCGAATTCATGAAGGGCTCCGGGTCCGTCACCTCCAGCGGCGAGCCATAGAGCATCTCAAAGGTTCCATCCACCCGGTAAAAACCCAGATAGCTGAACTCCCGCGCCTTGGCGCTGGCAATCAGACTCTCCTGCTGGGCGGTATCATTGTGAATGCGCTCCGGCTGGATATCCCTCGCCAGCGCGTCCATCTGGTCCAGACGCAGCCCGATGGTGGTTTCAAAATGACGGGCGATCTGGTCGCTCAGTCCCGACATATACATACGGCTGACCTCGCGGATGGTGCTGGTGCTCTGCCGGTTCAGGAAAACGGCAAGAAAAGAAAAAGCCGTCACGCTGAGAATAAGTACTAGAATCAGGCTGATAAGCAGAAATTGGGTGGTTTCGTTCTTATTTTTATGATTCATCCGCAGGCGCCCCCTTTCTTTCGCGCTTCAACCGGGCCCCGCTCACACGTTCAGGGATGCCTGATACATCCGAATTGCGTCCGCTGTCTGCGTGTAATCCGCCTTCACCTGTTCCACCAGAGCGGGGGCCTCTGGGGTAAAGCCGTTCCGCAGCGCTTCGCTGAGCTGGCTGCTGGATTGATAAAGCTTGGTAAAATCCAGGTTCTGGCATACGCCCTTGATGGTATGCGCCGCCCGAAACGCCTCGGCGTAGTCCTCCGTTTCCATGGAGCGCAAAAGCAGGTCATAGCTGCCGTCATTCAAAAACTTCAGGACAAATTTCTGTACCATCCGCTCTGTGGGCAGACGGCTGGTCACACCTGCGTAGTCGCCCTCCAGCGCGGCGTAGCATTCCTGTAAGGTCATGAGTCATTCTCTCCTTTTTCCTCGCCGGCCTCGCTCTGACCAGCGGCATCTGTACTGCCATCGATGGGGGAGATCACCGAAAGTGTCTCATAGACGTGGCCATCGAAGAAATCATACCGGCCCCGGCCGGAGCGCTTGACCCGGTAGAGGGCCTGGTCCGCCGAGTGGAACAGGGTGTCGTAATCGGTACCCACCATCTCCGTACGGGCGATACCCATACTCAGGGAGATGGGGAACTGCTCGTATGTACATCCGGAAATGGCGTGATAAATACGGGAAATAATGGGCTCCAGCTCTCCCCGGTACT
Source organism: uncultured Oscillospiraceae bacterium (assembly GCA_910579725.1). Taxonomy (GTDB): domain Bacteria; phylum Bacillota; class Clostridia; order Oscillospirales; family Oscillospiraceae; genus Pelethomonas. The sequence continues at coordinate 22,892 of CAJTUD010000001.1, forward strand.
CCAGAAACAGCAAGAATTCATCTCCGCCCACCCGGGCCGCGATGTCCGCGCCGCGGATGCTCTCCCGCAGCTTTTCCGCCAGAAATTTCAGCACCTCGTCGCCAAAGATATGCCCATAGGTGTCGTTGGCGCTCTTGAAATGGTCCAGATCCACAATGGCCAGAGCAAACTGCTCATCCGGCCAGTCCGCAATCCGGTCCATGATCTGCTTTCTGGCGCTGGCGTGGTTAAGCAGGCCCGTCAGCGGATCATGGGAGGCCAGCCGCTCCAGAGCGGCCAGCTTCATCTGGGAGTCATGGATATCCACCGCCTTACCGATGGCCCCGGTATACTGGGGCGGCTCGTCGGCGCTCCAGGTAGCCCGGGCAATGATCCGCCACCAGCGCTCCTCTCCGTTCAGCACAGTTTTGCACTCATATTTCACCACCGGCTGAGCGGGCGTGGTGCCCCGCAGGACGTGAATCAGTCCCTCCATGGCTTCCTCGCCCATGATGCTCCGAACCTTTTCGCTGTTCACCGGGTCCATCTCCGTCTCCTTGAGCCCCAGGCGGTTGGCTCCCCAGGTATTGAGCGTCACGATGGGAGGATTGACGGAGTACTCGAACTGGATCTCCTGACTCATGGCGGCGAAGAAGCTGTACTTCATCCTCTCATGCTCCAGCAGCTGCAAGGTCCGCTCGGAGGCGGAGAGCTCCTCGTAATGGTGCATCTCCTGGGCCACGGAGCGCATCTCCAACTGGGCGGTATGGCTGGCGCCGCTGTTTTCCAGACGCTCCGCCAGCTGCCCGGCCACCTCCCGCAGAATATCCATCAGCAGGGGGTTGAAAACGCCGCACTCGCCGTTGAGAATCATTTCCACCGCCTTCTCATGGGGATAGGCGGGCTTATAGACACGTGCACTGGTGAGCGCGTCGTACACGTCCGCCAGGGCCACAATCTGAGCTGAAATGGGAATCTCGTCCCCCTTCAGCCCGTCGGGATACCCCCGTCCGTCCCACCGCTCATGGTGCCAGCGGCAGATGTCCCGGGCCACCTTGATAAGCGGCTCGGAGCCATGAATGGGTACGGCCTCCATCATGTTGGAACCGATAACGGTATGCTCCTTCATGATGACGAACTCCTCTTCCGTAAAGCGCCCGGGTTTGTTGAGAATTTTGCTGGGAATCGCGATCTTGCCCACGTCATGAAGGGCCGAGGCAATACTGATCAGATTGATGTCCATGGGAGAGAGCTGGTAGCAGTCAGTGGTCAGCGTCAGCCGCTGGAGGAACAGCTCCGTCAGCGTGCGGATATGCAGCACGTGCTGGCCGCTTTCCCCGTTGCGGAATTCCACAATGTGGCTGAGAATGTCGATCATGAGGGTGTTCTGGCGCTCCTTCTCATAGATCTGATCGGCCACCATGCTCACCAGCTTTTTCTGCTTGGCGTACAGCAGCGTAGTATTGACCACCCGGCGGTGCACCACCAGAGCGTTGAAGGGACGGGTGATAAAATCCGTCACCCCCAGATTATATGCCCGTTCAACATGGGAGGGAGCGGTTTCGGCGGAGATCATGATAACGGGAATATCCTCAATCCAGTTATTCCGGTTCATGACGGTCAGCACCTCGAAGCCGTCCATCTCCGGCATCACAATGTCCAGCAGAAGCAGGTCAATCTCCATGCGGTGCTTCTGGATGGCGCTGACTGCCTCCACGCCGTTTTCAGCTTCCAGAATTTCATACTCCTCCCCCAGCATATCCGCCAGAATGGAGCGGTTCATTTCAGAATCGTCCGCAATCAAAATTCGCTGCTTGCGCGTATGTTCTCTGTTGATAGAAGTCACATCCCTTCTGATAGCGGCCGCGCTCCGGCGGGGCGCGGCCATAAGGTATACCCGTGGCTTATATATTATAGCAGACTTTTTCCACGGCGGCAAGAAGGGAGCGAGGAAATTTTCACAGAAAAGGAGGGGCTGAAACGCCCCTCCTTTCATTCTCCGGTACATCCCGTCATGATCCGGATGATTTCTTTGTCTGTTTCCCGCATCCCCAGGCGGCCCAGACGGCCGATATTGGCGATGGTTTCCTCCACACCTTTGGTAACGATGCCCTCGCCGCCCCGGAACTGCTGGCCGCTGCGGAACATATGGTAGCCCAGCACCCCTGCGTCCACCGCCGCGGCAATCTTGGCCGCGCAGGAGGGCTTCGCTCCGTCGCAGATCATGCCGGAAATGGTGGCCAGAGCGTTGACCAAGGTGTGGGCCACCTCCCGGCATCCCCCGCCGTGGAGATAGGCAATGGCACCTCCGGCAGCGCACCCGGCGCTGACCGCGCCGCAGTAGGCACTCAGCCGTCCGATTCCAGTCTTCATGTGGATGGTCAGCAAATCGCTGAGTGTCACAGCGCGGATCAGCTTTTCCTGACTCACCCCCAGCTCCCGGGCATACACCACCACGGGGACGGAGGCGGTGAGGCCTTGGTTGCCGCTGCCGGAAACAATGATGACCGGCATCTCACATCCGCTCATCCGCGCGTCGGACCCCGCGGCGGCCATATACCGGGCCCGGACCTTCACGTCCTCGCCATAGTACTCCCGCAGCACCTTGCCGATATTGGCCCCCCAGTCCCGGGCCATGCCCTCCTGGGCGATAGCCCAGTTGTAGGAAATCTGCCGCTCCACGATCTCCCTGACGTCTTCCGCATCCATTGTATCCGCAAAATCCACAATGGCATCCACAGAGAGGCATCCTCGATCTGTTAATCCACTGGCCGCTGCCCCGGCGGCCACCACCGCGCCGCATTTGAGCAGAATTTCCCCGTTCTTCTCAATGTGGACAATATTGGTATGATAATCCGCGAGGCGCAGCCGCACCTGGTCCTCCCCTGCCCACAGCGTCAGAGTGATCTCAAAGATCACATCCCCTTCCGCTGGCCTGACTTTGATCTCATGGCCGGACAGGTAGTCCCGGATGGCCGCCTTCTGTTCCCCGGTCACAGCGGAAATGACCTCCAGAATTTTTCCCGCGTCCCCAGCCACGGCCCCGGCGGCGGCTGCCGCCTCAATACCCTTGAGCCCGCCGGTGTTGGGCACCACGACGCTCTTTACATTTTTAATGATATTCCCGCTGGCCTCTACCAGAATTCTCTCTGGAAGCCGGCCCAGAACCTCCCGGGCCTTGGCCGCGCCATAGGCAATGGCGATGGGCTCCGTACAGCCCATGGCGGGCACCAGCTCCTCCCGGAGAATCTGGACGAAATGGCGATAACGGGGATCGGTCCTTTCCATGGCGGTTCTCCTCTCTGTCCGGCAAAATAGCTGATAAAAGTGTAACATTTGCCGGGATGTTTGTCAAGATGCGTCAAATTCCTTTGTTCCGGAACACAGGCTGTAATATTCAGTGCAAAAGAACACGGCCTCACCCAGCATAAAGCGTTTTGTCAAATGCTTTTTTGAGTTATTGACGCAAACTTTTTTAATACGGCGGAAAACAGGCGGGCTCACAATGCGCCTGTGGACGATTAAAAGCCGTTTTTTATGGGTTCTTAAAGAAAATATCAGAGCAAGACATTTTTACGAACGACTTGGTTTTTCACTAACTGACAAATTTATAGATAATATCGGTGATAAAGATTTGCGAGAAGTCCAATATATCTACTCAGTTTGCGAAATCAGCACTTTGCCAGGAAGTTGCAGAGAGCAAAAATCGGTAGTTGTGGAAATGAGCAAACCAAAATCCAAAACAGGGCGGCGGGGTATGTGCTGACAATCCCGCCGCCCTGTCTGTTACCGTGTTTTCCACCTGAATCTGCACTTTTTCAAAAGTTTCTCACAACTTCGGATGTCCAAATCAATACATCAAAGCAAATTCAAAGAAAAGCATGCATGCCAAATGGATTTGTGGCAATCCTAAGCGCAGTAAAGGAGTGATGCGCTTATGCCAAGCGAAACGCGGCTGAAAACCGGACTGCACAACACCTCGGAAATCGGACGTCTGAAAAAGGTAATGCTCCACCGCCCTGGCCAGGAGCTGGAGAATCTGATGCCGGAATATCTGGAGCGGCTGCTGTTCGACGATATCCCCTATCTGAAAGTGGCCCAGGCGGAACACGACGCTTTTGCCCAATGCCTGCGAGAAAACGGAGCGGATGTGGTATATCTGAAAGATCTGGTGGAGGAAACCATTGCCGGACCGGAGCTCCGGCAGGAATTGACAGAACAGTTTCTGGACGAAGCGGGGCTGGAAAATCACCGGATTCGGGAAATCCTCCGGAATTATTTTGACTCCATGGATCCGGGAAACCTGGTGGACGCCATGATGGCCGGCGTCCGCAAGAGCGACGTGCGGGGCTTTGAGACCGGCAAGCTGGCGGACTATCTCAGCTTCCGGTCCGACGGCTATCCCTTTCTCATTGATCCCATGCCCAATCTGTATTTCACCCGGGACCCTTTCGCTACCATTGGCACCGGAGTATCCCTCCACCGGATGCACACGGTGACGCGGAACCGGGAAACGCTGTTCGGCAAATTCATCTTTCAATATCATCCGGAATACAAGGACGCGCCCAAATGGTATGACCGGGGAGAAAACAGCTCTCTGGAAGGCGGGGATATTCTGATCTTGTCGCCCAAGGTAATCGCTGTGGGTATTTCTCAGCGGACAGAGGAGGACAGCATCGACAAATTTGCTCACACGGTGCTGTCCATCAGCAAGACATTTCAGAAAATTCTGGCCTTCAACATCCCCAAAACCCGCAGCTTCATGCATCTGGACACAGTGTTCACCATGGTAGACCGCGACAAGTTCACTGTCCACCCCAATATTCTCCATGAGATCACGGTGTACGTCATGGAACTTTCAGAGGGCAAGGTCCGCATCCGGGAGGAACAGGGCCGGTTGGAGGATATCCTGAAAGAGCACCTGGAGCTGGAGGAAGTAACGCTTATCAAATGCGGTTCCAACAGTCCCATTGATGCTGCCCGGGAGCAGTGGAGCGACGGAAGCAACACTCTGGCCATCGCCCCCGGCGAGGTGATTGTTTATGAGCGCAACTATGTCACCAATCAAATTCTGAAGGACAACGGAATCACTGTGCACACCATTCCATGCAGCGAACTCAGCCGCGGACGCGGCGGTCCCAGGTGCATGTCCATGCCCTTTGTGAGAGAAGATCTGTAATTCTCTCCAAAGAATCATCCCCCAATACAATTCATCAAAAAGGAGAACATCAATGGCAATCAATCTCAAAGGCAGATCCTTCCTTACCCTCATGGACCTCACTCCTCAGGAAATCCGTTACCTGCTGGATCTGGGCCACGATCTGAAGAGCAAGCGCCGGGCCGGAGTCTGCGAGCCCACTCTGAAAGGCAAGCACATCGTCCTGCTCTTTGAAAAGACCTCCACCCGCACCCGCTGTTCCTTCGAGGTGGCCGCCACTCAGGAGGGGGCTCACGTCACCTACCTGGATGCCGGCAGCAGCCAGATGGGCAAGAAGGAGAGCATGGAAGATACCGCCAAGGTACTGGGCCGCTTCTTTGACGGCATCGAATACCGGGGCTTTGATCAGAAGGTGGTGGAAGATCTGGCAAAATTCTCCGGCGTGCCGGTCTGGAACGGTCTTACGGATGCGGATCATCCCACGCAGATTCTGGCGGATATGATGACCATCGAAGAGCACTGCGCCAAGCCCCTCAAGGATGTGAAAGTGGTTTTCCCCGGCGATGTACGCAACAACATGTGCTATGCCTGGATGTACGGCTGTGCCAAAATGGGCATGCACTTTGTAGGTCTGGGGCCCCAGGAACTGGCCAACGGCGTGGATCAGGCGGTACTGCGGCAGGTCCAGGAAGTTGCCCGGCAGACCGGGGCCACCATCGAAATTACCAGCGATGAGAACACCCTCACCGGCGCGGACGTGATTTATGGCGATATCTGGGCCTCCATGGGCGAGGAGGCTCTGATCCCCGAGCGGGCAAAGCTGCTGACTCCCTACCGCGTCACAGAACAAACCCTGGAGCGCACCGGAAACCGGAATGTGCTCTATCTCCACTGCCTGCCTTCCTTCCACGACTTTGAAACCAAACTGGCCAAGGAGTGGAAAGACAAGGGCGTGGACATCCGTGAAGTGACGGACGAGGTTTTCCGGGGTCCCCACTCCGTGGTCTTTGACGAGGCGGAAAACCGAATGCACTCCATTAAGGCCGTACTGGTGGCCACCATTGGGTGCTGATACTTTTTCAAAAAAAGTATTCAGAAGGAAAGGGAATACGCTCCGGAAACCGCGATACTTCCAAGCTTTTCGCACAGCGGCTTTTCCCTGAGCAAAAAACGCCGGCCGGCCGCATAATGCGGCCGGCCAGCATATATCAAAGGGGTTGCTCTTCCTGATTCTCCCTGCGGCTCTCCCGGGCCAGCCGCAGGTCCTCCGTCAAAGCCAGAGCGGTTTCCAGCACCGGTTCTTTGGGTTGAAGGGTGAGGGTCAGGGCAGGAACATCTCCGGCGTTAACCACCAGACGGCGGCGATACTTGGCACTGGTGACAAGGGCGGCGATGGCCTCCGCATCAAAGTCCGCCAGGACAAAGCGGATTTGCCGCTCCTTCTGGGAGATATCGCTGATTCCCCCCTGAGCCGCACTGGCCCGGAGCAGCGCCACGTCCAGAAGCGCATAGACGGACTTGGGAGGGTCGCCGTAGCGATCCATCAGTTCGTCCAGCAAATCTGAGGCATCTGCCTCGCTGCGGATAGCCGCGATCCGGCGATAGAGGTCCATCCTCTGCTGGTTGGAGGATACATAGCCGCCGGGAATATGGGCGGAGACCGCCAGATCGGCGGAACACTCCACCACCGTCTTTTTTTTCTCTCCTTTTTCTTCCAGCACCGCCTCCTCCAGCAGCTGGAGGTACATATCATAGCCCACGGTCATCATATACCCCGATTGCTCCGCGCCCAACAGGTTCCCTGCTCCCCGGATTTCCAGATCCCGCATGGCGATCTTGAATCCGGAGCCGAACTCCACATACTCCCGGATGGCGGTAAGGCGCTTGCTGGCAATTTCCGAGAGGACCTTGCCGGGACGATAGGTCATGTAGGCGTATGCCCGGCGGGCACTGCGGCCTATGCGGCCCCGAATTTGGTGAAGCTGGGCCAGTCCCATCCTGTCCGCGTCTTCGATGATAAGGGTGTTGACATTGGCAATGTCAATGCCGGTTTCGATAATGGTCGTGCAGACCATAACCTGGGCCTCTCCCTCCACCATCTGCTGCATGACGGCACTCAGCTGCTTTTCATCCATACGCCCATGGCCGGTCACAACCCGGGCGTCCTCCCCTATCAGCCGCCGGATCTGAGCGGCGGTGGTATCGATAGACTCCACCCGGTTGTGGAGATAATAAACCTGTCCTCCCCGGTCAATTTCCCGGCGCATGGCGTCGCCAATAATCCCCCAGTCATGCTCAATGACATAGGTCTGCACAGGCTGCCGGTTCTGGGGAGGCTCCTCCAGAGTGGACATGTCCCGGATGCCGGAAAGCGCCATGTTCAGCGTCCGGGGAATGGGCGTGGCGGAAAGGGTGAGCACATCCACCTGCCGGCTCATTTCTTTCAGTTTCTCCTTATGGGAAACGCCGAAGCGCTGCTCCTCGTCCACCACCAGCAGCCCCAGGTCCTTGAAGGATGCAGCCACATCCTTCTGAATCAGCTTGTGGGTGCCGATGAGCAGATCCACTTTTCCGTTCCGCAGGTCTGCCAGAATCTGCCGGACCTGTCCCGGAGTCTGAAAGCGGCTGAGGACCCGAATCTCCACTGGGAAGGACCGGAACCGGTTGCAGGCGGTGTTGAAGTGCTGCTGGGCCAGGACGGTGGTGGGGGCCAGGATAGCTGCCTGTTTGCCGTCCAGAATACATTTCATCACCGCCCGGAGAGCCACCTCTGTTTTGCCGTATCCCACATCACCGCACAGAAGCCGGTCCATGGGCACCGGCCGCTCCATGTCTTTTTTGATCTCTGCGATGCACCGCAGCTGGTCTTCTGTCTCCACATAGTCAAAGGCCTCCTCGAATTCCAGCTGCCATGGAGAGTCGGGAGAGAAGGCAAAACCGGGCTGCCGCTGCCGTTGTGCGTACAGGGCGATAAGTCCTTTGGCCAGATCCTTTACGGCAGCCTTGGCCTTGCTCCTCTGTTTGTGCCAATCAGCACCGCCCAGCTTGTTGAGCTTGGCCGCGTGAACCTCCCCGTCGCTGCCCAGACCGCCGCCGCCGATATATTTGCTGACCTGGTCCAATCCTGTGGCGGGAACGTACAGGCAGTCTCCTCCGGCATAGGCAATTTTGATATAGTCCTTCTCCACGCCGTCCACCGGCATTTTCCGAATCCCTTCAAAGCGGCCTACTCCATGCGCCGAATGGACCACCAGATCTCCCACGGACAGGTCGGCGTAACTGAGAATCTTTTGCCGGTTGTCTTTTTTCTGCTTGCGGGCAGGCTGCTTTCCAGCAGTCCGGGCAGTGAGCTGTCCCTCGGTAAGCACCACCAGAGACACCTGGGGATACTCTGCCCCAGCGGACAGGGCTCCTATGGATACCCGGACTTCTCCCGGTCCAGGCATCTCTCCGCAGGAGAGATCCAGCGCCGTAGGGATGTCCCTGTCAAACAGCATCCGCTGGAGGCTCCTGGCCCGGGCAGCACTGCCGCAAAGCAGCAGCGTCCGGCAGCCGCTCTCGCGGTAGTGGGCGATATCTGCGGCAGCGGTCTCCACGCTGCCGCCATAAGCGCTCAGCTGCTTGGCGCTGATAGAGAGAAGTGTCCTGGGCGGCAAGGGATAGCGGGAGGTGGGCAGAGATTCCAGCATGCAGAGGGCAAAGTTCCCCAGTTTCTCCAGCCACTCGCTCTGACTGAGCAGCAGAGCGGTGAGGTCCCCATCCTTTTCTCCCGCGGCCAGCAGGGATTCTGTGTCCTCCCTTGCCTGCCACAGCACATTTTTCACCCGCTCCCCCACCCGGCCCGTCTCGCTGACGCAGAGAAGAGTGGTGCTGGGGAAGTAGTCAAAGACGGCAGCTTTCTCCGCCCCTGGCAGCAGCTCCACAGCGGGCAGCAGCAGCGCATTGTTCAGATTTTTTGTCCGGCGCTGGGTAAGGATGTCAAAGGCGCCCATGGAATCTATCTCATCATCAAAAAACTCGCACCGGACCGGCTCCTCCATCAGAGGAGAGAATACATCCAGAATGCCTCCCCGCAAAGCAAACTGGCCCACACCCTCCACTTGGTCAGCCCGGCTGTAACCGGCTTCCACCAGACGGCCAGGAAGCGCCTCCAGGTCGTAGCGGCCACCGGTCTCCAGCGAGATGGCAGCCTCCCGCAGCCTCTCCGGCGAACTGGTTTTTTGCAGCAGCGCCTCAGCGGTAGCTACCATGACGCTGCCGCCCCGGTCCGCCAGTTCATAGAGGGCCGCAATACGGCTGTGTTCCCACTGCCGGGAGATGACAGTTCCCGCCCGGACGAAAAGTTCCCTGGCAGAGAGCCGCAAAACCGGACAGGGAGCCTCCCCCTCGCCCAACAGGATGGCCAGATCCTTCGCCAGCCGGTCGGCCTCCCCCTCATCGGAACAGATCATGATCAAAGGCCGCTGGGTCCGCGCGGCCACCGCAGCGGCGATCTGTGCGCGGTGAACGCCGCCCAGGCCGGTGACGGCGGCGGGACAGCCTCCGCCTTCGACGGCGGAGGCTAGTGCTTCGGTTTCCGGTATCGTGAGAAAGGCTTCCAATAATCGTTTCATAGGCGCTCCTTGTTGCGGGCAGTCACACCGCCTACATGATTCTTTATCCGCCCTGAACAGGGCGGCAAAGCGGCCGGGCGCTCTGCCGCCGGGCCGCCTGAAAACGCATGAAAAAGCCCACGCCGTTCCACTGAGAACAGGCGTGTGCCCAATACATCTTTCTGTTATTATCTTACCGTTTTTTTTCCGGCTTGTCAAGGGGAATGCGCAAGGGTCTCTTTTCAGAAAAGTGTTGCCGGACTATAACTTCGGCTATTTCTACAGCAGCACAGGTCTGAAAAGGGGAGCGCAATGTCCCTTATAAAGTCAATGCGCCCAAGAATCATTAAAAAGCAGGCGGAGGCATTGTGTGATGCCTCCGCCGCAATTTTTATCGGGTTACTTGACCGTCTCTCCCCGGGCTTTCTTTTCCTCAATTTCCCGGAGGGCGTCCTTGTGGGACAGATTGACCCGCCCCTTCTCGTCGATCTCTGTGACCTTGACCCACATCATATCGCCGATCTTGCACACGTCTTCCACCTTCTCCACCCGGTGGTTGGCCAGCTTGGAAATATGCACCAGCCCATCCTTTCCGGGAGCCAGCTCCACAAACGCACCGAACTGCATCAGCCGCACCACGCGGCCATAGTACAGACTGCCCACTTCAGGCACAAACACAATCTGATCAATGGCGTGCTTGGCGGCCTCGGCAGACTCAGAGTTGGCGGAGGCGATGCGGATGGTGCCATCGTCCTCAATGTCAATTTTGGCTCCGGTGTCGGCCACAATCTTCTGGATGACGCTGCCGCCCTTGCCGATGACATCACGGATGTTGTCGGGATCAATGTGCATGGTAATCATTTTCGGAGCCCACTTGCTGACCTCAGGCCGGGGCGCAGCAATGCAGGGCAACATGATCTGATCCAGAATCTCACACCGGGCGTCATAAGTGATGTCCAGCGCGTTTTTGATGATTTCCATGGTCAGTCCGTCGTTCTTCAGGTCCATCTGGATAGCGGTAATACCTTTCCTGGTGCCGCCCACTTTGAAATCCATCTCACCGTGGAAGTCTTCCACGCCCTGGATATCAATGAAAGTGGTGAAGGAGCCGTCGTCATCCTGAATGAGGCCGCAGGAAATACCGGCGACAGGGGCCTTGATGGGTACGCCGGCATCCATCAGCGCCAGAGTGGAGCCGCAGATAGAGCCCTGAGAGGTGGAACCATTGGAGGAAACCACCTCGGATACCACCCGGATGGCATAGGGGAACTCCTCCTCGCTGGGCAATACGGGCAGCAGGGCCCGCTCCGCCAGAGCACCGTGGCCGATCTCCCGGCGGCCGGGGCTGCGGGAGGGCTTGGCTTCGCCCACGCTGTAGCCAGGGAAATTGTAATGGTGCATATACCGCTTGGACTCCTCCGGCCAGATAGTGTCCAGCTTCTGGCAGGCGGACAGGGTGTCCAGAGTGCAGATGCTCAGTACCTGGGTCTGTCCCCGGGTGAAGAGGCCGGAACCGTGGACTCGAGGCAGCACGCCCACCTCCGCGCCAAGAGGACGGATCTCGTTCTTCTGACGGCCATCCACCCGGTGACCCTGGAGCAGCCACGCCTTGACAATCTTCTTCTGGAACTTATAGGTAAACTCTTCCAGGTATTTGTCCATATCGGGATACTGCTCCAGATACTTTTCGTGCCAATGCTCGATCATGGCATTCCACCGGGCTTCACGGACATTCTTGTCGTCGGTGTCCATAGCGGCCTTAGCCTCGTCCATGAAGTTGGCCACGATATCGTCGAAAAGCTCCTGGTTGAAATCGGCGTGGGGATAGTCAAACTTCTCCTTGCCCATTTCAGCCGCCATCTGGTTGATAAGGGCAACCTGCTTCTGGTTTTCGCTGTGAGCGGTCTGGATGGCTTCGAACATGATATCATTGGGAATTTCGTTGGCCCCTGCCTCAATCATGACCACCTTCCTGCCGGTGGAAACCACGGTCACGTCCATGTCGGAGGCCTCGGCCTGCTCCCGGGAGGGGTTCACGACCAGCTTGCCGTCCACATAGCCCATTTTTACCGCGCCCACGGGTCCGTTCCAGGGGATGTCGGAGATAGCCAGGGCGGCGGAAGTGCCGATGAGGGCCGCAATCTCAGGGGAGCAGTCGTGGTCCACGCTCATGACGGTGGCCATGATGGCCACGTCATTGCGGAAATCCCCGGGAAACAGAGGACGAATGGGCCGGTCAATGACCCGGCTGGTGAGAATCCCCTTTTCACCGGGACGGCCTTCCCGGCGCATGAAGGAGCCGGGGATGCGGCCTACAGCGTACATCTTCTCCTCAAAGTCCACGCTCAGAGGGAAGAAGTCAATGCCGTCCCGGGGACGGGCGGAGGCGGTGGCAGTGACCAGCACAGTGGTCTCGCCATAGGTGACAAGAACCGCCGCATTGGCCAGCTCGGCCAGCTTGCCGGTTTCCAGGGTCAGAGGGCGGCCGGCCAGATCCATGGTGTACTTGCGGTAGTTGGGAAACTGCTTTTTGGTGATGATAGTCGACATAGCGTACTCCTTTTCTTTTGTTCGTTCATTTGACGGTGGGGACGCTCCTGGGTTTCGTCCAAGGGCCGTCCCGGCAGCGGCACTGCCCACTGCCGTCCGGGAGCCGCCTTTTAGCACTTGATCTCGGTGCCGGAAAGGGGGGTCCGGCAACAAGATCAACTGCTAAAACAGCGGCTTTTCTCATGCTGCGCGGGAAATGCCGGGAACGCAAATACGGGGAGAAGGGTCCCGCCCTTCCCCCCGCTATGCGCACTTACTTCCGGATTCCCAGCTTGGCGATGAGGGCACGATAGCGCTCGATGTCCTTCTTGGCCAGATAATCCAGCAGGCTACGGCGCTTACCGATCATCTTGTACAGGCCGCGACGGCTGTGGTTGTCGTGGGCGTGGACTTTCAGGTGCTCGGTAAGCTGGTTGATCCGCTCGGTGAGGATGGCCACCTGAACCTCCGGGGAACCGGTGTCCGTTTCATGGGTGCGATTGGCCTCGATAATAGAGGTCTTCTGATCTTTCTGCATCATAATGCTGCTCCACCTTTTTCTAAATTCTCCGCAGGCCGCGCCGGGGCAGGTGCCGCCTCCGTCGAAGCAAGGGAAGTAACGCAACGCATCTCCGCCGCGTGCCAGATTACTATATCACAGTCATTTCCTGTTGTAAAGAGAAATTTGTCAATAATTTGCGGCAGACCGGCTCAACCCCAATATTGCGGAAATTATGCAGGCAACAGCCGCGACGGATGGCATCTATTGTGCGGCATCCCGCCCCAGCATACGTCCGGCAAACCTGGCCCCACGCTCCGCCACGCCGGGAAGCCGGAGCAGGCTTCCCTTCTCGTTGGCGGTCTCCAGCATGCAGAAGCGAGGGGGCAGGTAAAAGCTCTTATTCATATTGAGACCGCTGATCAGTTGCCGGGCCAGCAAATCGCCTCCAGAGTAGCCGGAGACAATCAGTCCATAGAGCCGTTTGTCGTAAAATCGGCTCTGCCGGAACAGTGCTGTGAGGCGATTGACAAAAGCGGTTAGATTAGCGGACAGAGCATCGTTATAGTTGGCGCAAAGCATCACCAGCGCGTCGCACTCCCGCACCGCCGGGAACACCTCGTCCACCATAGGCCCCCCGTAAAAGCACCCGCCCTGCTCTCCGAAATGGAGGCAGGTAGTGTAGGCGCAGCCATTGCAGTCGGAGACGGTACCATTGCGCAGGCCCAGCTCTGTCACCTCCACCTCCTCCGGCAGATTGCGCCGCACCAGATCCCACAGAGCCAGGGTATTGCTGGTAGCCCGGGAGGATGCGTGAAGCGCCGTCAGTTTTTGGATGGGCGGCGGCGGAGGCCAGTACAGCAGCCGTTCCACCAGCTCCCCCACTGCCAGGCGAAAAGCGGCAGCTTCATCGGTGCCGTGAATTTCCGCCTGCACCCGAAAATTCCGCAGCGACCCGGTGGCCTCCACCAGAGGCCGCCCCAGGAAGGCGCAGCCTGCCAGATTTGCTGACAGTACCAGATCCCGCGCCACATCCTTGGTATACAGCTCCCCCTGTCCAGTCACCACCAGAGCGGCTGTGCAGCCATCCAGCCGCGCCTCCCCCCGGCGAAGGGCGGAGAGCATTCTGTAATACTCCAAGCCACAGCCGCCTTCGTCCAGAGCCACGGCGAACAGCAGCCGCTTTCCCTCCAGTCCGGCCAGCCCATCCGACGAATCCCGCAAGCAGGTCCCGGCGGGCAGCAGCGGGGCCAGCAGCTCCTGTAAATGCCGGCTATACGGCGGATTACCCGGCAGAATCACATTCAGAGGCATCCCCTGCTTATCCAAGATGCACCATCTGCTCCACAGCGATAGACGTCACCATGGCTCCCGCCTCGGTGCGCAGTCCGTGTGTTTTGGAAATGGAGTCCATCACCCGGTTTCTGATCTCTGTGGGAACCACAATAAAAATCAGTTCCTTTTCCGCCTGCAAGGTGGTAATGCCGGAAGACTGGGCAAAGCTCTCATCTCCCGCCCAGCGGCCCCGGATAATGGTACCTCCCCGGACACCTGCTTTCCGGGCGGTTTCCATAACCGTGTCGGTGAAGCCCTGGTTCACTGTCACCAGAATCATACTGTTTTTTTGCTGATTGTCCATACTTCCTGTTCCCTCCCTTTCCGGTTTTGTTTTCAGATCAATATAGGCGGCCATCAGATTGCTCAGCGCCGACAGAGGCGCGGTAAAGGCGATGCCCCGGCCCGGGACCTCCCTGCGCAGCTCGTCGTCCAGCTTCTCCAGCAGCAGCCGGGCGGCAGTGCGGGTACCGGTGCTGAGGATAATGTCCTTCTCCGACCCTCCCAGGCCGAGAATATCCAGAATCTCCGAGGTGGCGGTGCCCTGTCCCTCGCAGCGGATATGGGTGAAAATCTGGTTCTTCTGATACAGCTTCACCAGTTTGCTGCCGCAGCCCCGCTCCACAATGGACATGATGAGAACCATCTGCTCCGGTTTTTTCATTGCTCCGCCCCCTTCTCACTCATAATAGAATACACCGTCCCTGACCTTTGCCATCTCCGCTTTCAGCGCGTCATCCGCCAGCCGTTTGCGCACCCGGCCCGCCAGACCCAGCAGCTGGATGGCTACCAGAGGCGTCATAGCCACCAAGGCCACCAGGCCGAACGCGTCAGTCATCAGGTTTCCGCCCCACTTTTCGCAGGCCCCCATGGCGAAGGGCAGGAGAAAGGTGGCAGTCATAGGACCTGAGGCCACACCGCCGGCATCAAAGGCCACACCGGTGAACAGTTGGGGCACGAAAAAGGTCAGTACCAGAGAAATGGCATACCCCGGAATCAGAAACCACAGAATGGAGATCCCCGTCAGCACCCGCAGCATGGCAATGCCGATGGAAACTGCCACGCCGATGCTCATACCCTGCCGCATGGCGGATTGGGAAATGGACCCCATGGAAACCTCCTCCACCTGCTTGACCAGTACATGGACCGCAGGCTCCGCCGCCACGATGAAATACCCCATGAGCATGCCAACGGGAATCAGGAGAAACGGCGCTCCGCTCCCGGCGATGGTGGCTCCGATCAGCTCGCCCGCGCCCATAAAGCCCACGTTGACCCCGGTGAGAAACATCACCAGCCCGAGGTATGTATACACCACTCCGCTGACAATCCGCAGCAGCTGGGTCCGCTTGAACCTCCTGGTGAGCAGCTGGAACAACAGGAACACGGCGCAGATGGGGATCATCGCTGCCGCCACCTCCTTGGCGTAATGCGGAATGGCGGAGACAAACTCCCGGGCAGCATCCCTGGTAGTAGCCACATCCGCCAAAGCGGGAGGCGTATAGCTGGCGCTGTCAGGAGCGTAGCAAACGCCCAGAATCAGCACCGAAAGAATCGGCCCGATACTGCACAGAGCCACCAGGCCAAAGCTGTCGCTGGTGGCGTTCTTATCATTTCGCACCGAGGCCAGACCTACGCCCAGCGCCATGATGAATGGTACCGTGATAGGGCCCGTGGTCACGCCGCCGGAGTCGAAGGATACCGGGATGAAGTCGTTGGGGGTAAACACGATGGCCACAATGAACGCCACCAGATAACAGCCCACCAGCAGCAGGGAGAGAGGAATCTTCAGCATCACCCGCAGCAGGGCCACCACCAGAAACACTCCCACACCGGCAGCCACAGTGAAAATCAGCACTTGATTAGGAATGGCGGGCACCTGCTGCGCCAGCACTGTCAAATCCGGCTCCGCCACGGTAATCAGCATTCCCAGCACAAAAGCCACCGTCAGCGGCGCCGCCATATGTCGGGCCCGGCTCATGGTCACACCAATGGCGCTGCCCATGGGCGTCATGGACATATCCACCCCCAGCGTGAACATCCCCACGCCTACGATGAGCAGAAACGCGCCAAATAGAAACAGCACCAATACCCCCGGCGTCAGGGGCACGATAGTGACGCTCAGCGCCAGTACAATGGCGGTGATAGGCAGTACGGAGGAGAGAGACTCCTTGATCTTTTCCAGCAGCAGGGAATTGATACGCACAGACGGCTCCTTTCTCATCCCAATACCGGGACGGCGCAAAAATTTCTTCTCTGTATAACAGTATACCGGATTTTCCAGCTGCTGTCCAGTGTTTCTGTCCGATGTTCACCGTAGCGGCGTCTGAATACTCTCCCTTTATTTTATAAAAGCAAATCCTCCCGTGTGTGGTCTGGTATGTTCACACAAAGGAGGATTTGCTCGCAAAAATATATTTTAATAAAAAGCGTGGGTTCTGCCATGCCCCCGGAACAGGTGGTGTGCGTCTGCGGAAGCCAGTTACCCGTTGTTGGACTGCCCGCCGTGGGCCTTTAGCACCACGTCGTGATATCCGCCTTCCACAATAGAGGTCGCAGACACCAGCGTCAGACGGGCGTTTTGCTGGAGCGCCGGGATGGACGTTACGCCGCAGTTGCACATGGTGGATTTCACCTTGTAAAGGCTCTTGGCCACATTTTCCTTCAGCGGTCCGGCGTAAGTGACGTAGGAGTCCACACCTTCCTCAAAAGCCAGCCCCCGGCCGCCGCCCAAGTCATAGCGCTGCCAGTTTCTTGCCCGGTTGGAGCCCTCGCCCCAGTACTCCTTCATGTACTGCCCGTTCACCAACACCCGGTTGGTGGGACTCTCGTCAAACCGGGCAAAGTACCGCCCTAACATCAGGAAGTCCGCTCCCATGGCCAGCGCCAGGGTCATGTGATAATCATGGACGATGCCGCCGTCGGAGCAGATGGGAACGTAAACGCCGGTTTCCTTGAAATATTCATCCCGGGCCGCCGCCACCTCGATCAAGGCAGTAGCCTGTCCCCGTCCGATGCCCTTAGTTTCCCGGGTGATACAGATGGAGCCTCCGCCAATGCCAACCTTGACGAAGTCGGCTCCAGCCTCCGCCAGGAAGCGGAACCCGTCTCTGTCCACCACGTTGCCTGCGCCCACCTTCACCGAATCGCCGTAACGTTCCCGGATAAAGGCCAGGGTGTTGGCCTGCCAGCAGGAGTAGCCCTCGGAGGAGTCGATGCACAATACGTCCGCTCCGGCCTCCACCAGCGCGGGGACCCGCTGCTCATAGTCCTTGGTGTTGATGCCCGCGCCCACCATAAAGCGCTTCTGACTGTCCAGCAGTTCGCCGGGATTTTCCTTATGCCGTTCGTAATCCTTTCGGAAAACAAAGTACAAAAGCTGTCCGCCGGCGCTGACAATGGGCAGGGAATTCAGCTTGTGATCCCAGATGATGTCGTTGGCCTCCTTCAGGCTGGTGCCCTCAGGGGCGGTAATCAGCTTCTCAAAGGGCGTCATGAACTGGGAAACCGGGGTGGCAGGGTCCATGCGGCTGACCCGGTAATCCCGGCTGGTGACAATCCCCAGCAGCTTGCCCTGATTGGTGCCGTCCTCGGTGATGGCTACGGTAGAGTGGCCGTTGCGGGCCTTCAGGTCCAGCACATCCTGAAGAGCGGCATCCGGGGGCAGATTGGAGTCGCTGGGGACAAAACCCGCTTTGTAGCCTTTCACCCGGGCCACCATGGCAGCCTCATCCTCCACCGTCTGGGAGCCATAAATGAAACTGATCCCTCCCGCCTGAGCCAGCGCTACAGCCAGGGTATCATTGGATACGGACTGCATGATGGCGGATACCATGGGAATAGAGAGGGACAGCGGGCACTCTTCCTCTCCCTTTCGGAATTTTACCAGAGGGGTGGAGAGAGATACGTTGGCGGGGATGCACTCCGGAGTGGTATAACCGGGTACCAGCAGGTACTCGCTGAAGGTATGGGAGGGCTCGGGGTAGTAATAGGCCATAGGAAAGCACGCTCCTTTTCTTTAATTTTGCCAGGAATCTGAATTAGTTCATATCGTACCACAAATCCCAGTGGTTTGTAAAGAGTTCTTGCCGCCAAAAAGCGGCTTGCCATCTCTTCGCTTCCGGTATATAATGGGAGCTGAAAGAACTTAGAATGGATGCGAGGTAACGCGCTGCTATGGCAAAAACTCTCTTGTTCATCGTCAACCCCCGGGCGGGCCGCACGCGCTCTGCGGCACCCATGTTCGACGCGGTGGCTCATTTCTGCGAGGAGGGCTATCTGGTTTCTGTGCGCCGCACCGCCTATCCTGGCCATGCCACCGAAATTGTGGAGGCGGAAGGAGGCAATTTTGACCGGATTGTCTGCTGCGGCGGAGACGGTACCCTCAACGAGACGGTCCGAGGGATCATGAGCCTCTCTGCCCCTCCGCCCCTGGGTTACATTCCCGGAGGCAGCACCAACGACTTTGCCGCCAGCCTCTCTCTGTCCTCTGATCCCCTCCAGGCTGCCCGGCAAATTACCTCCAGCCCGGGAAAGCGGTTGGACGTGGGGACCTTCAACGGCCGCCCCTTCATATACGTGGCCTCCTTCGGCGCTTTCACCAGAGCCTCTTATTCCGCGCCGCAATCCATCAAGAATGATCTTGGGCATCTGGCATATATCCTGGAAGGAGTCCGGGATCTGTCCACGCTGCGGCCCTATCCGGCCGTTGTTGCCTTGGAGGAAGAAATTTTCGATGGCGAGTTTCTCTTTGGGGCGGTCACCAATGCCACCAGTGTCGGGGGACTGATGAAGCTTCACCGGGACCATGTAATTCTGGATGACGGATTGTTTGAACTGCTTCTGATTCCCAATCCCACCAATGCTCTGGAGCTACAGGATTTGATCCGCAGCCTGATTTTGCAGGATTTCACCGGCAGCGGCATAATTTTTCGCCACGTCCCGGCTGTGACGGTGGAAACTCCCGAAGGATTTCCGTGGACGTTGGACGGCGAATATGGGGCCGGAGCGGAAAAGGTGGAGATCAGAAACCTGCGCCAACAGCTGACCTTTTTGCTGTGAGAGATCCGTTTTTCTCTATATTCCGGAGCAACTGACTGAAGATGTCAGCTGCTCCGCTTTTTCTGGCTTCCAAATGTAAAATCCGTCCTGTTGCGGGGAACAATATGCCTGTAAGGATATACTTTTTTGATATTTGGCACACTACATGAAATATTTAATATTTCTGCTAATGAACCTGTGTTCTGTGTTAAATTTTTACTTTACTTTTATCACCATGTCTATTATAGCACAAAAGCTATTGAAACACTGTTTCTTATTGCATCTCAGTATGCCGCACTCCGGGCGCCGGTGTGCATGGCAGCGATACTCTGCCTTTTATCCCGCAGACATATAACCGGCAAAGCGGCTGCTTTTTCGGACAAGTCAAAATAGAGGCTGCCCCTCTGTCCAGTGGACAGAGGGGCAGCGGTTGTTTTATTACGACGCGGGCTGCTGGAACTCATGAGCTTCCTGCAATACCATGTCCTTCACCTTCATCAGGCGGGTGATATTGCCGCGCTCGTTCTCATCCAGCTTCATGGAGATATACCGAATTTTCTGCTGGAAGTCGGGAATCATCACGTACTCCAGGGCATTTACACGCCGCCGGGTTTTCTCGATGTCCTCGGCCAGCAGCTGCATGGTTTTCTCTACCTCCGCCAGCTCCAGCATATCCCGGAACACGTTGGAGAGCGCTTCCAGAGCGGCGTCCAGCTCGCCGGAGGTCTGGGCAAAGCCGTAGGGATAAATCTCCGCCGGGTCTTCGTTCCTGGTATGGAAAGCGTAGCGGGGCACGTTGACCGACATGATATTCTGAAACGTCATGTCCAGCTCCACGCTCTGTTTGGGATACAGCAGCGCCTGCTCCAGCATCTCCGGGCTCATAAGAGCCGCTGCTACGGTGAAGGCCGCGTTGGCCTCCTCCAGCCCCTTTTCCACCTTGGCGCGCAGCGCGCGGTTGCGGCGCACAATCTCCAGGAACTGCTTCATCAGCTCGTCCCGCTTGTCCTTGAGGAGCTTGTGGCCCCGGGTGGCGGTCTTCAGCCGGCCTTTCAGCCGGTTCAGCTCCATTCTGGTGGGGTTTATCGTTGCTGAGGCCATCTGTTCACCTCTTTCCTAAATGTCGCACCGGGCTTAGTCCTTCTTCGGCAGATACTTGTCGATCATGTCCTGCTTGATGCGCTTGAGCTCACTCTTGGGCAAAATGCTCAACAGCTCCCAGCCCAGGTCCAGCGTCTCGATGACGCTGCGGTTGGTCTCATAGCCCTGGGACACATAACGCTTTTCAAACTCGTCGGCAAACTTGGCGTACAGCAGATCCGTAGGACTCAAAGCGGACTCGCCCAGAATGGTCATCAGCTCCTTGGCCTCCTTACCGGAGGCGTAGGCGGCGAACAGCTGGTTCATGGTGGAAGCATGATCCTCCCGGGTCTTGCCCACACCCACGCCCTTGTCCTTCAGACGGGACAGGCTGGGCAGCACGTCCACAGGGGGATTGATGCCCTTGCGGAACAGCTCCTGGGAGAGAATGATCTGGCCCTCGGTGATATACCCGGTCAGGTCGGGGATGGGGTGGGTCTTGTCGTTCTCCGGCATAGTCAGGATAGGGATCATGGTGATAGAGCCGGGCTTGCCCAGCTGCCGGCCGGCGCGTTCATACATCTGGGCCAGGTCGGTATACAGGTATCCGGGATAGCCACGGCGGCCCGGAACTTCCTTCTTGGCCGCGGAAACCTCGCGAAGGGCCTCGGCGTAGTTGGTAATGTCCGTCAGAATGACCAGCACGTGCATATCCTTCTCAAAGGCCAGATACTCGGCGGCGGTCAATGCCATACGGGGGGTGGAAATACGCTCAACAGCCGGGTCATTGGCCAGGTTGGTGAACAGCACAGTACGATCGATGGCTCCGGTGCGCTTGAACTCATTGACAAAGTACTCCGACTCCTCGAAGGTGATACCGATAGCGGCAAACACCACGGCGAAGTTAGAAGCCGCGTCGCCCAGCACCTTGGCCTGACGTGCAATCTGTGCCGCCAGCTGAGCGTGGGGCAGACCGTTTCCGGAGAAAATCGGCAGCTTCTGTCCGCGAACCAGGGTGTTCAGACCGTCAATGGAGCTGACACCGGTCTGAATAAACTCGTTGGGGTAGTCACGAGCCGCCGGATTAATGGGCTGGCC
This sequence comes from uncultured Oscillospiraceae bacterium, assembly GCA_910579725.1. Classification (GTDB taxonomy): domain Bacteria; phylum Bacillota; class Clostridia; order Oscillospirales; family Oscillospiraceae; genus Pelethomonas. The sequence continues at coordinate 44,199 of CAJTUD010000001.1, forward strand.
GTTGATATCCAGACTCTTCTCCGGCAGGATGGCGGGGCCGCCGTCGATGGGCTGGCCCATGCCGTTGAACACGCGGCCCAGCATATCGCCAGACACCGCCAGCTCCAGAGGATGGCCCAGGAACCGGATCTTGGAGTCCCGCAGGTTGATGCCGGCGGAAGACTCAAACAGCTGCACCACAGCCTTGTCGCCATTGACCTCCAGCACCTTGCAGCGGCGGATACTGCCGTCGCTCAGCTCAATCTCCGCCAGCTCGTCGTAGGTGACGCCGTCAACCTTCTCCACTACCATCAGGGGGCCGGAGATCTCGTGTATGGTACGGTATTCCTTCATCATACGTCAGCACCCGCTTTCTCTACGATCTCAGCGATTTCCCGCTCCATCTCCTCCGCAATGGCAGCATACTCCTGAACGTACTTGTCGGCCTCCACAAACTTGGCGCGGCCGATCTTCTCCTTGGCAGGGATGTCCAGCATGGGGGCCAGAGGCGCACCCTTGCCGATAGCCTCCCGGGCCATGCGGTCAAAGTCCAGAATCATGGCCAGCATACGCATCTGGCGGTCATGGCTGGAGTAGCTGTCCACGTCCATAAAGGCGTTCTGCTGGAGGAAGTCCTCCCGGACCATCTTGGCGGTCTCCAAGGTCAGCTGGTCATTGGGGGACAGAGAGTCCTTACCCACCAGCTGGACGATCTCGTTAAGGTTATCCTCTTCCTGCAAAAGACTCATGGCCTTGTTCCGGTTTGCCATGAAGGCGGGGCCGAAGTGCTCGTCAAACCAGGGCTTCATGGTGTCCAGATACAGGGAATAGGAGTTCAGCCAGTTGATGGCGGGGAAGTGGCGGCGGTAAGCCAGGGAGGCGTCCAGAGACCAGAACACCTTGACGATGCGCATAGTGCCCTGGCTGACGGGCTCGGACAGGTCGCCGCCCGGAGGCGACACGGCGCCCACTGCGGTGAGGCTTCCCACCCGGTCCTCGCTGCCCATGCACTGCACTACACCGGCGCGCTCATAGAACTGGGCCAGACGGGAGGCCAGATACGCGGGGTAGCCCTCTTCACCGGGCATCTCTTCCAGACGGCCGGACATCTCGCGGAGAGCCTCGGCCCACCGGGAGGTAGAGTCGGCGATGACGGCTACGGCGTAGCCCATGTCGCGGAAGTACTCGGCGATGGTGATGCCGGTATATACGGACGCCTCACGGGCGGCCACGGGCATATCGGAGGTATTCGCAATCAGCACAGTCCGCTTCATCAGAGACTCGCCGGTACGGGGATCCTGAAGCTCCGGGAACTCCCGCAGAACGTCAGTCATCTCATTGCCGCGCTCGCCGCAGCCTACGTAAATGACAATGTCCACGTCAGACCACTTGGCCAGCTGGTGCTGAACCACGGTCTTGCCGGAGCCGAAGGGACCGGGGACGGCGGCAGTGCCGCCCTTGGCGATGGGGAACATGGTGTCGATGATCCGCTGGCCGGACTGAAGGGGAGCCACCGGATTGTACTTCTGCTTGTAGGGGCGGCCCACACGGACGGGCCACTTCTGGGTCATGGTCAGCTCCTTGACCTCTCCCTTGTCGGTCTTGATCTTGGCGATGACTTCATCGACGGTGTAGCTGCCGGCACCAATGGTCCAGCTGACTGTGCCGGAAACGCCGTTGGGTACCATGATCTTATGGAGCACAACCTCTGTTTCGGGCACAGTACCCAGCACATCGCCGCCTACCACCTTGTCGCCTGTCTTGACCACAGGAGTATACGCCCACTTCTTGGTACGGGAAATGGCGGAGACTTCCACACCGCGGGCCAGATTGTTGGAGCCGGTCTGCTTGACGATTTCCTCCAGCGGGCGCTGGATACCGTCGTAGATGTTCTCAATGATACCGGGGCCCAGCTCCACGCTCAAGGGCGCACCGGTGGAAACCACGGCCGCGCCTGGGCCCAGACCGGAGGTTTCTTCGTAAACCTGAATGGACGCCCGGTCGCCGGTCATGTTCAGAATCTCGCCGATCAGCCGCTGGCTGCCGACGCGGACCACGTCCGCCATGTTGGCGTCGGCAAGGCCGTCGGCCACCACCAGGGGGCCAGAGACTTTTATGATTTTTCCTTGACTCATTCCTTCACTGCCTTCCTTTACAAAATTAAAGGCTACTGCTTATCTTTGCCGCCTGCGGCGGCAAACGGAAAATGTTTCGATATGCTGCCCCTGGGGCCTGCGCGGCCCCTCCGAGGGTGGCATTGGATGGACATTGGCCATCATCAGCCAATGTCCGCGCCTACGGCCCGCTCCACCGCGCTCTGGAGCGCCTGAGCCCCCAGGCCCAGACTCCCTCCCTTTCCGGGAATCAGGATCACGGCGGGCGTCACCGACGTCTTGTAGCGGGCAATGTCCGCCTTCAGGACGGCGGCAAGCTGCTCTGTGATATAAATGATGGCGTACTCCGATTGGGAGCCGGCCGCAGGCTTCGCCAGTTTGTGCAGGGTATGGCGGGCCTCCTCCGTCCCCTCGACGGGAAAAATATCCAGCCCCAGCGCCTTGAAGCCCAGCACGCTGTCCCGGTCGCCCAACACCGCAATCTTATACATACGCCTCACGCAGCCTTTCCCGGATGGTATCGCCGCTGATGCCGGCCATACGGCCGGACATGATGATGCGAACCGCCGTAAATTCGATCTCCTTGGCCGCCAGATAGCTGATAACGGCCTCTACGCCGAAGGGTACGCTCTTGGCCTTGGCGGCTACCGCCGTCACTGCGTCGTCACATGCCTTCTCAAAAGCCGTGAGGCTGCCTCCATTGGCCGCCGCCGTACCCAGCTCCGCCGCCTGGCGCAGATTGGTGGAACGGTACAGGTCCTCCAGGTTTCCGCCCAGCGCGGCAGCCTGAACGCTGTCCGCGCGGATGGTTCCGCCCTCCACCAGCACCCGGCGGAGCATATCGGCTCCCTTCTTCATACGAAGGGTACGCACCGCGCTGCGGAGATTGGCCGCGTCAATGGTGGCCTGGACATAGCTGACCAGAAAGCCGCTGCCCGTAGCCTTCGCCGCGGAAATCATCTCTTCGTAATAGGCCCGGTCCAGCAGGAAATCCGCCAGCTGGGGGTCACCAGTGGCACTAAGCATCTCCACCGCCTCCTCGGCGGCCCGGCGCAGCGCTGCGGGAAGGATGCCATAGTCTCCCTCCCATACCGCCCGCCGCATTTCTTCGGCGCTGACCCGGCCCGCATCCAGCAAAAGCCGGCCGGACGCATCTGTGCCTGTGGCCCGGGCCTTGATCAGTGCCTTGAGGTTGTGGTAATCATACTTGACCTTGAACACGTCCACCACCGCCTTATCGGGGACGAAGCGGTAGAGATCCTGAAACAGCTTCTCCTGCTCCTGGGCCAGTATGGAGCCCAGCTCCCGCTGGCTGGAGGCGTCAAATTCGCCGTAGCCGATCTCCGTGAGCACCTTGACCGCTTCTTCCGCCGAGGGCGCTTCAATCATGCGCTCCATCCGCGCGGAAGTCAGCAGGTCCCGCTCCCGGCTGTGCAGGTAGGTGGAAATGAACAAATAGTCGGTGTCTTTCAGTTTCTTTGCCAAAGCCATCCTCCTTTCTTGCAGTCGCATTTCATGGATTGGCTTTGCGTCAAGGGAAGAGAATCCCGGCCACCTGTGCCGCCATCTCCTCCCGGAGCACCCGCAGCTGCGTCTCAAAGGCGCAATTGACCTCCACGTTGCCATCCCGCAGCGTCAGGCCGCCGGCCATGTCCCGGGTTTCCTGAGACAGCGTCAGCATGGCGGTGCCCTGAATCAGGGCGTTGGCCCCCGTGACAACCTTGGAGAGGATCTCTCCCGCCTTGCCGCCGGCTTTGGCGGCCTTCCCCGCAGCACCGGGCGCCACGGCCTCGGCCAGCATGGCGTTGGCCTTGGCCACCACCTGTGCGCCTACGCGGTCGCGGTCCCTGGCGTTGAGCAGGATCTCCTCCCGGCCGGTCTTGGCAGCCCGCACAGCCATCTGAGCCAGCATTTGAGCATACTCAGCGTCTGGCAGGGCCAGCAGCTGAGCCTGGGCCTTTTCAAAAGCCTCGTTCAGGCAGTCCTGCTTGGCGGCCAGAAGACGCTTCTTCGCCTCCATGTGGGCGGCGCTCTCCAGGCGCTCGGCCTGACGGCGGGCAGCCTCCTTCCCCTCGGCTTCGGCGGCCTTGGCTTCCGAAGCGGCCTGGGCTTTGTACTGCTCGCGGATGGCGGCGGCCTTCTCCTCCGCCTCCCGGAGGATTTCAGCCACCTCCGCCTTGGCGTCGGCTTCGATGCGGGCGGTGATTTTTTCAATTCCGTTCATATCGAATCCCCTTCCTAAATCGGGATTACACGCTCAGGGAGAACAGCATGATCATGGAGCACAGCAAGGACAAAATGGCGTAGAACTCAACGATACCGCAGAGAATCAGGCCCTTGGACCAGTCATCGGGCTTCTTGGCCAGAATGTTGATGGAACCGGCGGCCACGCGGCCCTGAGCAATGGCGGAGAGCAGTCCGCCGAGAGCCATGGGCATGCAGGCGGCAAAGAACTGGCAGCCCACCTGGATGCTCATTCCGGAAGCAGCGGCAATGTTGCCCATAAAGCTCATACGGATAAGGGCCACGAAAAACACGGCCATGCCGTACAGGCCCTGGGTACCGGGAAGCAGCTGAAGAATCATGACCTTACCGGATTTGCTGGGATCCTCGCACAGAAGGCCGGTACCGGCCTCACCGGCGATGCCGGTGCCCTTCGCAGAGCCGACGCAGCTGAGACCCACCGCGAGGCTTGCGCCCAGCAGGGCCATGGCGAGACCGCCAATATTCTCCAAAAACATAGTGATTTCCTCCTTATTTTTTTACAATGTCTACATATTGCGTGTTGATATTCAAGGGACGGAAGGGCTTACCGCCGTCCTCATAGAACCGTCCGAAGAACTCCAGGCACTGCAAGCGCATGTCATGAACATAGCAGCCCAGAATGTTCAGAGCAAAGTTCAGAGCGTTCCCGATAAGGGAAATCAGAATAAACAGGGGTACAAAGCCGGTCATGGCACCCAGTGTGTTGAACACCTGGGCAATAACCGCGCCTGCCAGCATCAGCGCCATCAGACGGGAATAGGACAGAATGTCGCTGAAATAGCCGGTGAGGTTGTTGTAGAGAGAACCTCCAATGCCCACCAACTTTCCGAGAATGCCTTTTTTCCCGTATCCCTGGGTCAGCAGCAGCACCGCCAGAATGGCAATAACGCAGGGCATCACCTTGCCGGTCAGCGCAGCCGCGCCCGCCAGAATGAATACGAGGTACCATGCCCCTTCGTTGCACAATGCCGCCATCACCTCGCCGCGCTTGATCTGCTTATACATGCTGACGGCCATACCGGTGAAGATCTGTACCACGCCCAGCACCAGCGAGCCTACCATCACGCTCAGCGCGTCGTCCACAGGGGAGAACAGCGCGGGCAGCGCAAAAGTGCTCTCGGGGTTGATGAGCGAAATCAGCTGCGGAATGAAGTCGCCGAAAAAGCCTCCGGTAACGGCTCCCCAAATGAACGTGCTGATGCCGCACAGGCCCATCAGGGGAATCATATACTTCATCGTCGCCCCGTTGGGCTTCGATTTCTTCATGATAACCGCAGAAAGGATCATCATGATAAGTCCATAGCCCATGTCCGCCATCATCATGCCGTAAAACAGAATGAAAAACGGCGCAATCAACGGGTTGGGGTCAATGGAGCCATAAGCCGGAAGCGCATACATCTCCGTGACCATGTTCAAAGACCGGATCAGCCTGCCGTTGCGCAGCTGCACCGGCACCTGGGGATACTCCTCCTCCGCCGGCTCAGTGAGCTCATAAGCGCAGTCGAATTTCGCCAAGGCGCGTTCCAGCTCGGGGATTTCCGGCGCGGAGGCCCAGCCCTCCAGATAGAGAATGGACCCGCCGGTGAGCAGCCGCTCCTTGGCGCTCTCCGTGGCGATAACCTGCTCCACCCGGTCCAGACCGGTTTTCAGCTCGTCCACGCAGGAGCCCATGGCGGCGATAGCCTCCACTTCCTTGTTCCGCTGAGCGGCAATCTCGTCCAGCTCCCGGCCCAGAGCGCGAATATTCTCCTGCGCCGTACCGGTCAGATCCTTGAGCTGGGCAAAACTGAAGCCAAAGGACCGCAGTGCGTCCAGCGCCTCCTGCCGGCAGTCTTTATGGACAATGACCTCCAGATACTGCTGCTCCCGGTCGCCGGAAAGCCGGCGCACGTCGGCTGCGCCCGCAGCCTCGGCCAGCGCGCCCGCCAGGGCGTCGAAGTCCACCGTGTTGGGCACCGCGCCCAGCAGCAGCTCAGCCTTGGCCGTCCCTTTCTGTTCCAGCGGCACATCACAGCCGCTCCAGGGTTCCAGGGCCAGCCGGTCGGCGTGTACACGCGCCTCCCGGGTGTTGAGCTGACCGATGGTCCGGGCATGACCATTGATCGTCTCCGCCTTTGCCAGGGCCGCCCGCCGGGCGTTCCCGTCCAGCAGCTCGGCCTCCCCAATCTGGGCGCGTTGGGTAAAGAGGCTCTTTTTCCGGGGGGCATACTTGCCCAGCACCTCAATGGCGTGCTGCAGCTGCGTCAGATCCCCTTTGGCCTCCGACAGCGCCGACGCATCCCGGTGCAGCAGAGCTCCGCCCTCCGACAGCGCCTCCTCGGGCTCGCGCACTTCCACACAGCCCACATGAAGCAGCTCCGACAGCAGCGCGTCCCTGTCCTTGGCAAGGGCGATGAGCCGGACCCGTTTCATCTTGACAATTGCCATTTAGTTTCCAACCACCCTTCCTAAGATCGCCTGCGCCGCTTTGCCCATGCGCGACCCGGCTTCCTTTTTCAGCGCTTCGCAGTCCCGCTCCGCCTCCGCCAGGATCTCCTCCCGGCGCTTGGCGGCGGCCTCCTCCGCCTTTTTCATTTCGGCGGCGGCAGCCTTGGCGGCCTGTTCCTTGCCCTGCCGCAGCAGAGCCCGGCCCTCCCGCTCGACTTCGGCGGCCAGCTTCTGGGCCTGGGCCTTCGCGTCGGCTCTGGCCTGGTCCATGTCCTCCTCCACGGAGCGGATCTTGGTTATGGCTTCCAGTGACATTGTCTCACCCCTTTTCTACGATCTGAATCAGGATTTTTTAATCTGCCTGCGCGCTGCGCCTTCTGCGGCAGGGCAGGACTGCCCCTCCCCCCATTTGACAACAACGCGGGTATTGAATAGTATAGCACAAACCACATAGTAATACCAGCAATTTTGCCAAGTTTTCCGCAATTCGGCAAAATTATACTTAAATCACAAAAACTGCATCAGCGGTTTTGTCTGTTCTGTTCACCATGCCCTCCCGACGGTTCGGAGGGATATAAAAAGGACCGCGGGCATGCTGTCCGCGGTCCGAAAAATTCCCGAAAATGTGCGCAAATTTTTGCTTTCTACGCCGCCGGAATACACCAATTCTCCTCAGCTCCCGGTTCCGGAGTGAGCAGAACCAGCTCCGGCCATTTCTCCGCTTCCGAGGGTGCCGCCAGCGCCGCCCGGGCGGCGGCCGGGTCCGCCGTCTGCACATACACGCCGTCTGCCAGAGGCAGAAGGGTCTCCAGATCCACGCCGGAATTCTCCTTGTCCTCTCCGGACAGCTGTGCCTCGGTCAGCAGCAGAGAAAGCTTGGTGCCGTAGGGCTCCAGCGCTGTGCGCAGCTCCGTGAGCAGCAGAGCCAGCGCATCCTTTTTTTCCATAGTATTGTTGGCATAGCTGATCTTGTAGGTGTTGCCCCGTGTGGGATAGCACAAATCCTCCAGCAGCAGCTCGTCAAAGCCCAACTGGGCGCATTCCACCGCCAGCCCTACCACGTACCGCCGGGCCAGTTCCTTCTCCGGTTCCAGCCAGTGGAGGGAGTGGTTGTCATACCAGACATAGCCCTTGGCCTGGCAGATGGCGGCGTCCTTCATATTGGCAAAGGCATAATAACTGTCGTGGAGCACATTGAACCGGGCTACTGCCAAGGTTCCCTCCGCAGCGCACAGGGCGCGGAGGCGCTCCGTCTCCTCCTCGCCGGTTTTGACCGCCTTCTTCTGTCCGGTGGGAGAAGCCCAGAAGATCTCTCCCGCATTGTTCCGGACGGTATAGACAAAGCCGCTGGCTCCCTGGACCGCCAGAGTCTGGGTCAGCGCCGTACCGTCCGCCGGCAGAGAGGAAAGCTCCGCCAGATGGTGCTCTCCGAAGAGATCCACGGGTTCCGGCTCGGGCTCCGGTTCCGGCTCAGGCTCTTCCGGCTCGTCCACCACCAGCTGAACAGGCGGGGGCGCGTCTTCCTCCTTTTCGTCAGTCTCCGGCTCAGGCGGAGGTGCCATGGGCAGATACACCCTGCCAAAATGGGGCAGTTCCAGATAGATCCGGCCGTCGTCTCCATAGGAGACGTTCTGCTGCGCGAACATGAACGCGCAGGCGGCCAGCAGAATCAAAACCAACAAAACGATGGCGATCCGCGTGCCCAGCGCACGCCGGCCCCGGTAGCTCTGGTATCCCTTTGCCACAGTCGTTCCTCTTTTCTATTGATCGGATCACAAGGGAAACTCCTCCCTTGTTTCTTTACAATACCACATCCGACGGGGAACATGCAACCAGATTTTGGAAAAAATGATAAAATTTGCGGCCGGCGGCACATTCATCTCCACAAACTGGGAAAAGTATGGTATACTGCTGTTCAATCGCATCCACTTCCGGCGGAAGGCGGCGCGCCTTCTCCGGGTCTTGCGGACTCTGAGGAAACAGGAAGAAGCATATGATGATCAACACGGTAGGCATCGCCGGACTGGGCCTGATCGGCGGCAGCATGGCCAAGGCCATCCATCAATATACGGACTGCACCCTCCTGGGCTATGACACCGATGGAGCGGTTCTCAGCCGCGCTCTGGACGAGGGCATCATCTCCGCCGCCCTGACGGCAGACCGGCTGGCGGATTGCCAGCTGGTGATCGTGGCGCTGTACCCCGAGGCCGCCGTGGACTATGTCACCAGGCACCGGGATCAGTTCCGCAGGAGTGGTACGGTCATGGACTGCGGCGGTGTAAAGGGCGTAGTCTGCGGACCCCTGGAGAGCGTGGTCAGAGACGCAGGTTTCCATTTCGTGGGCGGCCACCCCATGGCGGGAATCGAGCGCTCCGGATATGGCCACGCCTTCCCGGAGCTGTTCCAGGGGGCCTCCCTGATCCTGACGCCCTATCCCGGCACGCCCCAGAGCTGCCTGGATGAAATCTGGGAGCTGGCCCGGAAGCTGGGCTTCAGACATCTCCAGCTCTCCACTCCCCAGGAGCACGATCACATCATCGCCTACACCTCCCAGTTGGCCCACGTGGTGAGCTGCGCCTATGTGGGCAGTCCCTCGGCCCCTAACTTTGAGGGCTTCTCTGCCGGGAGCTTCAAGGATATGACCAGAGTGGCAAAGCTCAACGAGGAGATGTGGACGGAGCTGTTCCTGGAAAATCAGGACGCCCTGGTCCGGGAAATCGACACTCTGGTAGAAGAACTGGCGGCCTTCGCCTATGTGATCCGCCGGGGAGACCGGGACAATCTGAAAAACATGCTCCGGCGGGCCAGGGAAATCAAGGAAGCTATTGACAAGGATTGTTGAGGAGGACAGTATATGCAGGATTTTGCACATTCTATGCTCTGGTTCTGGATCTGCTACGTTCTGGTGACCTGTGTGGGAATTTTACACACGGTGTTCAACATCTACGTTCTGAAGATGAAACCCATGGACGCTCATGGCATGGGGGAGGGCTATGAGAAAACCAAGCCCTGGCACCCGTTGTACAATATTCTCCTGTTTTCCCTGTTCGGGCTTCTGTATATGCGGGGACTGCCGGCCCCTTCTTTGGAGGAAGCGCTGCTGACGGGAGCGGTGTGGGCCGGTATCTGCATCGTATTCGACCTGTTCGGCTGGGTGCTGGTCAGGCACCCGTGGAGTCTGACTTTCAAAGAGTTCTATCTTGACTATCAACCCTGGATCACCCTGATCTATCTCGCTATCTTTCTCGGTCCGGTGGTTGGATTTTATCTGTGCACACTCTGAAAAAAACGAGGAAGTGATTGGATTGCAAACCGTAACCGTCAGCGCCTCCGCTCCCTACTCCGTCCACATTGGCAGCGGACTGCTGGAAAAAACCGGCCGGCTGATCGCCGGCGTCACCAACTCCCGTACCTGCGCCGTCATTACCGACAGTCAGGTGGAGCCCCTTTACGCTCCCCAGGTATGCCGCGCGCTCCAGGCGGCGGGTTTCACCGTGAGACTGTACGCCTTCCCCGCTGGGGAGCAGAGTAAAACTCTGGCCTCCTATGGGGCCATTCTGGAGTTTCTGGCGGAAAGCAGGCTCACACGCTCCGACTGCGTAGCCGCTCTGGGCGGCGGCGTGGTGGGAGACATGGCGGGCTTTGCCGCCGCCACCTATCAGCGGGGAGTGGACTATATCCAGATCCCCACCACCTTTCTGGCCGCATCGGACTCCTCTGTAGGCGGCAAAACTGCCGTGGACCTGCCCTCTGGCAAGAATCTCGCAGGCGCTTTCTGGCAGCCAAAGCTGGTGATCTGTGACACCGATACCTTCGCCACCCTGTCCGGGGAGCTTTTTGCCGACGGCGTGGCGGAGACGGTAAAGCATGGCCTTATCGCAGACCGGGCGTTTTTCCGCTTCCTTATGACCGAAGACATCCGCAGCAGCATGGAAAGCGTGGTGCGCCGGAATGTGGAAATCAAGGCCGCCGTGGTGGGAGAGGACGAAAAAGAGCATGGCAGGCGCAAGCTCCTTAACTTCGGCCACACCTTGGGCCACGCCATCGAGAAGTGCAGCGGCTATACCGTCGCCCACGGCCGCGCCGTGGCCACAGGTATGGTCTTGGCCTGCCGGGCGGCGGAAAAAATGGGGTTCAGCCCCGCTGGGACCCTGCACACAGTATTGACAGCCTGCCAGCGTTTTGGCCTGCCGGCAGAGTGCCCCTACACCGCTGCCGAGCTCTACGCCTCCGCTACCGGCGACAAAAAGCGCAGCGGCGGCAGCATTGACGTGGTGGTGCTGGAGGAAATCGGAAAGGCCAGAACTGTCCGTCTGGATATGGAAGGGCTGCGCGCCTTCACGGAGGCAGCTCTATGAATCTGACTATCACTCCGGGGAAGCTCTCCGGCACCATCACCCCGCCGCCCAGCAAGTCCCTGGCCCACCGGTATCTCATCGCCGCCGCCCTGGCAGGGGAGGGAAGCGTTGTTCACAATCTGGCGGACTCCCTGGATATCCGGGCCACCCGGCGGTGCATGGCAGAATTGAATACAAACAGTCAGGATTTGCCGGATTTTAACTGTGGGGAATCAGGCTCCACCCTGCGGTTTCTGATTCCTCTGGCTCTGGTCCTTCGGGGAGGCGGGCGGTTTACCGGGCAGGGCCGCCTTATGGAGCGGCCCCAGAAGCCATATTTTGACATTTTTGACGAAAAGGGCGTCCGGTATGAGCAGAAGGACGGCTTCCTCACCGTGGAGGGGCATCTGACGCCGGGGGAGTACCGTCTGCCCGGGAACGTGTCCAGCCAGTTTTTTACCGGGCTGCTGCTGGCGCTGCCGCTGTTGGATGGACCATCTGTCATCATCCCTACCACACGGCTGGAGAGCGAAGGATATATCGGCATGACGCTGGAGGCAATGCATGAATTCGGCGTGAACGCCGTCTCCACCTGTTCTTTTCCGCCGCAGTACCACATTCCCGGCAGACAGCAGTACCAGAGCGCGGAGGTCACAGTGGAGGGCGACTGGTCCCAGGCGGCATTCTGGTATGCCGCCAACTGCCTGGGCTGCGAGGTGGACGTGCGGGGCGTCGCCCAGTATTCCACCCAAGGCGACCGGGTGATCGCCTCTCATTGTCTGGAGCTGTCCCAGCCCGGCGATACGGAGATCGACATGTCTGGCTGCCCCGACCTGGCCCCGCCTGTGGCAGCTGCGGCCGCGGTGCGGCAAGGAATCACCCGGCTCACCGGGGCCGCCCGCCTGCGCCTTAAAGAGAGCGACCGGCTCTCCGCCATCGCCGCCGCATTGAACGCCATGGGAGCGCGGGTGATGGAATATCCTGACAGCCTGACGGTCTACGGGCAGGAAGGTCTGGCAGGGGGCTGTACTGTAGACTGCTGCAACGACCACCGTATCGCCATGATGGCCGCCGTGGCCGCCACCCGCTGCCGGCAACCGGTAACACTGCTGGGCGCGGAGTGCGTATCCAAGTCCTACCCCGGTTTCTGGGATGATTACAGAATGTTAGGAGGAGCTATCCTTGAATACTCTGGGGAATAAGCTGAAGGTTACGATTTTCGGACAATCCCACGCCCCCGCCATTGGGTGCGTGGTCGATGGCCTGCCTGCCGGATTCGCACCGGACATGGACCGGGTGTCCGCCTTCATGTCCCGCCGGGCCCCGGGGCAGAACACCTGGTCCACTCCCAGAAAGGAGCGCGACACGCCGGAGATCCTCTCCGGACTGGTGGAAGGCAGAACCTGCGGTGCACCGGTATCCATGGTCATCCGCAACGCAGATCAGCGCAGCAAAGACTACAGCGGCCTCAAGCGTACGCCACGGCCTTCTCATGCTGATTATACCGCCATAATAAAATACGGAAATGATTACGATGTTCGCGGCGGCGGGCAGTTTTCCGGACGGCTGACAGCCCCGCTGTGCTTCGCAGGCGCACTGGCAATACAGCTGCTGGAGCAGCGGGATATTCTGATCGCCGCCCATATCAGCGAAGCAGGCGGAGTATCCGACATCTCTCCTGACTTTGCCCGGGTCAGCCGGGAGGAGTTGGCGGCTTTGCTCCGCAAGCCCTTCCCTGTCTTCAGTGACGAGGCCGGGGTCCGGATGCGTCAGGCTGTGGAGGCGGCGCGGATGGACTGCGACTCAGTAGGCGGCGTGATCCGGTGTTTCGCCGTTGGACTGCCTGCTGGGATCGGGGAGCCCATGTTCGGCGGCGTGGAAAACCGGCTGGCCGGGGCGCTGTTCGGCATCCCCGGCGTACGGGGAGTCTCCTTTGGAACCGGCTTCACCGCCGCCGGAATGCGGGGCAGCGAGCACAACGATCCCTTCGTCATGGCCGACGGCCGGGTCTCCGCCATGACCAACCACGCCGGCGGCGTGTTGGGAGGCATCACCAGCGGACTGCCCCTGGTGGTCAACATCGCCGTCAAACCTACCGCGTCCATCGCCAGGGAGCAGAACACCGTGGATCTGCAAACCAGGACGGACGCCACTCTGGTCATACATGGCCGGCACGACCCCTGCATCGTTCCCCGGGCGGTACCGGTGGCGGAGGCTGTGACGGCGCTGACAGTATTGGATATGTTATTGGAGGAGTAAAAATGGATTTGCAGGATTACCGGAACCAGTTGGATCAGATCGATGACCAGCTGGCTGCGCTGTTCCGGCAGCGCATGGAAACCGTCAAAGATGTAGCGGACTACAAGAAGGAACACAACACTCCCGTCCTGGCCGCCAACCGGGAGAGGGACATCCTCTACCGGGTCACAGGACAGTGTGGGGAGGGACTTCAGGAGTATACCAAGATTCTGTTCTCTACCCTTCTGGAGCTGAGCCGGGACTATCAGGAGAACCGGCTGTCCACCGGGGAGTCCAAACTATGCCGGGAAATTCAGGCAGCGGCGGAAAACAAAGGAGACTTTCCCTCTCGGGCCGTGGTGGCCTGCCAGGGCGTGGAGGGCGCATACTCCCAGATCGCTTGTGATAAAATCTTTCCCCTGCCCCAGATTCTCTACTTTGGCCGCTTTGACGGCGTGTTCCGGGCAGTGGAGAACGGCATGTGCCGCTATGGCATCCTGCCCATTGAGAACTCCTCCGCCGGTTCCGTCACCGAGGTGTACGATCTGATGGAGAAATACAACTGCAAGATTGTGCGCAGTCTGAAACTGAAAATTGAGCACTGCCTGCTGGCAAGGCCCGGCGTGGAGCTGAGCGGCGTGAAAGAGGTAGTTGCCCACGAGCAGGCTTTGAACCAGTGCGGCGATTTCCTCAAAAGCAGCGGCGTGAAGATCACCGTCTTTGACAACAACGCCCGGGCCGCCCAGTTCGTGGCTGAAAGCGAACGAACGGACATTGCCGCTATCGCCTCCGCTGGCTGCGCTGACCTCTATGGCCTCCGGATTCTCTCCAACCACGTGTCCAACTCCGACCACAACTACACCCGGTTTATCTGTATCTCCAAGAACCTGGAGATCTACGAGGGAGCCAACAAAATCACCTTTGTCACCTCCGCCAGCCATCGGCCCGGCTCTCTTTACAGCCTTATCGCCAAATTTGCCACCCGCGGGCTCAATATCAGCAAGCTGGAAAGCCGCCCCATCCCCGGTAAGGATTTCGAGTTCCGCTTCTACTTTGATGTGGACGCCTCCGTCCGGAACGCGGACACTCTGGCCGTATTGAGCCAGCTGGAACAGGAGGACTTTTTCACCTTCCTGGGTGCGTACAGCGAGGTATTCTGAAATGGAGTACGGACTGCTGGGCGAAAAGCTGGGGCACAGCTTTTCGCCTCAGATTCACAGGGCTCTGTCCGGTTATGACTACCAGCTTCTGCCCACACCGCCGGAGCAGGTGGAGGAGCTGCTCCGCCGCCGGGCCTTCCAGGGACTGAATGTCACCATTCCCTACAAGCAGACGGTAATTCCTTTCTGTGATAAAGTAGACCCCCGGGCCGCCGTCATCGGGGCGGTAAATACCATCGTAAACCGGAGCGGAACCCTTGTGGGGTACAATACGGATCTGGACGGTCTGATCTATCTGGCCCGGCGGACAGGCGTGGACATGGCGGGGAAAAAGGTGGTCATTCTGGGCTCGGGCGGCACCAGCCGTACCGCCCGGGCCGCCGCAGAGGAGCTGGGAGCGGCGAAAGTTGTGACAGTCTCCCGAAAGGGAGAGGACAACTACGAAAACCTCTTCCGCCACGGGGACGCGGAAGTTCTCATCAACACCACCCCTGTGGGCATGTTCCCCAATGCCGGAGCGTCTCCTGTGTCCTTGGATATCTTTCCCCATCTGACCGGCGTGCTGGACGTGGTATTCAATCCCCTGTGCACTGCTCTGTGTATGGAGGCGGAGGCGCGGGGCATCCCCGCCGCCTGCGGTCTGCCCATGCTGGTGGCCCAGGCCAGACGGGCCGCGGAGCTGTTCACGGACACAGTGATCGAATCTGAACGCATGGAAGCGGTGCTGGCTGATCTGGTCCGGCAGGTGAGAAACGTGGTTCTCATCGGAATGCCCGGCTGCGGCAAGAGCGCGGTGGGCCGGGCCCTTGCACGACGGCTGGGGAAGGAATTCGTGGATCTGGATCAGATCATCACGGAGCGGGCGGGGAAATCCATCCCCGATATTTTCGCCCAGGAGGGAGAAGACGCTTTCCGAGCTCTGGAAACCCGGACAATTCGAGAGGCCGGGGCACACACCGGCTGCGTCCTGAGCACCGGAGGCGGTGCCGTCATCCGCCGGGAAAACTACGCCCCACTCCATCAGAACGGCGTGATCGTCCACATCCGGCGGGATGTGGACCGGCTTCCCACGGCGGGACGGCCCGTATCCCAGAGTACGGACCTCCACGAACTGTGGCGGCGGCGGGAGCCGCTGTACGCCGCCTTCGCTGACGTGACTGCGGACAATAACGGCACGATGGAGGAAACCCTTCACCAGATTGAAAAGGAGTTGAACGCCTTGTGAAGCTGCTGTTTCTCAACGGGCCCAACCTGAACATGCTGGGCATCCGGGAGCCGGACATCTATGGAAAGCAGACCTACGCCGACCTGGAGGAATACATCCGGGGTTTTTGCGGAGATCTGGGAATCGGATGTGAAATTTTTCAGTCCAACCATGAGGGAGCCCTGGTGGATGCCATCCAGGCCGCTTACCAGAAATTTGATGGCATCGTCATCAATCCTGCCGCCTACACCCACACCAGCGTGGCCTTGCTGGACGCGCTGAAGGCTGTGGGTCTGCCGGCGGCGGAGGTCCATCTCTCCGACGTCAGTCGGCGTGAGGATTTCCGGCAGATATCCTACGTCCGGCTGGCCTGCTGCAAGACCTTCGCCGGATTCGGATTTGAGGGCTACCGGCTGGCTGCGGAATATCTGCTGACAACGAAAAGCGGCGTGATCGATACTGCGAAGGAATAACCAAGTCAGGTCTTTTCACATACAATGGCCTAGGAGCTGTTTGAAAATTGTCAACACACCCAACCAGCAGACCTTTTCCGCCATATGGCGCTAAATTTTCTTGCCATACGACAGTATGCCTGGGAAAATTTTCCTTGTCTGGCAAAAAAGCTCCTCGCTGTTGGACAGATTGCCAGTTATCAAGCAGCCCCTAGTAAAGGAGGCTGTTGCTATGGAAAACAACATGTGCGGCGGGCAGGCCCCATCTCCCGCCTACGACTTTCGCGTATATGACCAGGTCTGGCAGCGGGTCGCTCCGGGGATGGACCCTTTCGCCGCCGACCCTGCCGCCGCCGGTATGACGGTGGCCGCACCCGCTCCCACACCGGCCCCCGCCGCCGCGCCGGTTCCCGCTCAGGAAGGCGGCGGAAACCTGCCCGGCGCGGACCCCAACCCCTGCTGCATGGGCACCGAAGCCAGGGAATCTCTGGAGGTTCTTGAAGGTTTCTTGCAGGAGGAGCTGGCGGAAAGCCGGTATTGCCAGGCAATGGCCTGCCGTGTAAAAAACAGGCAGGCCGCGCGGCTGATGCGCCAGGCCTCCGTGGAGAAACGGGCCGCCGCCAGGGAGCTGTGCGCGGCCTACTATCTCATCACCGGCAGCCAGTACAACCCGGCCATTACCGTGGAACGCCTCCGGTGGGAGGATCTGCCCCAGGCTCTGCGCTCCTGTTACCACCAGGAGACCTGCAACGGTATGAACTACCGGCGGGCTGCGGAGGAGACCCTGGACCTGTGCCTGCAAAAGCTGTTCGGCCGGCTGGCGGAGCAGTCCTACCGCCGGGCAGAGGAGGTTCTTGCCCTGCTGGGCTGTCTGATCTGCTGAAAAGTACATAATACAAAGGAGAACAATTATGACTCACACCAGAGACGAGGTGTTGGTCCTGCTGCGCCAATACAACAAGGAACCCTTCCACATTCTCCATGCCTTGACGGTGGAGGGCGTCATGACTTGGTATGCCAGAGAGCTGGGCTATGGTCAGGAGGCAGACTTCTGGTCCATGGCGGGGCTGCTGCACGACATCGACTTCGAGCAATGGCCCGAGGAGCACTGCCGTAAGGCTTCGGAGCTTTTGAGAGAGGCTGGTATGGACGACAGGCTAATCCACGCCGTGGTAAGCCACGCCTATGGCTTGTGCTCTGACGTGGAGCCGGAGCACGAGATGGAGAAGGTCCTTTTTGCCGCCGACGAGCTGACGGGCCTCATTGGCGCCGCCGCCCGGATGCGCCCCAGCAAAAGCGTTCAGGACATGGAGGTCAGCAGCCTGAAGAAGAAATTCAAGGATAAGAAATTCGCCGCCGGGTGCAGCCGGGAGGTCATCCGGCAGGGTGCGGAGCGCCTTGGCTGGGAGCTGGAGACGCTGATGGAGCGGACCATTCTGGCCATGCGAAGCTGCGAGGAGAAGGTCAACGCCGAAATGGCGGCGCTGGGGCTGGCGTAAGTCTATGGGCAAGAAAATATGGGCGGCGCTGCTGCTTTTCTGTCTGCTGCTGACCGCCTGCCATCGGCCCGCCGCACCGGAGCCGGAGCCAGCGCCGGACTCTGCTCCGTCCGCCGGTGTGCCTATCCCGCCAGCCAACATCCCAATCGATTCTCAGCCTGAGCCTGTCTTTCTGGATCGACTGACTATCGAAATAGTGGCAGAATGGGGTGAGACGGACCGTATTCTTTCCCAGCTGGAGGAGCTCTCCCGGCTGGCTGGAGAAGCGCTGGAGGAAAAGGGCTGCACCGTGGATAATCCGGTGACAATCACCATTGGCACCGCCGGAGGTATCACGGCTCAAGCCCTGTGCGACGGCGGCGTGGATGCGGCAATTCTGCCTACAAGCGACTACGAAACAATTGTGGATCATGTATCCGCCATCCTCCATTCTATGGACAACGATACCACCATGGCCGTCACTCTGTTCCGGGAGGAACTGGACAACAACTTCCAGGCTATTCTCTCCGCCGCCCTGCTGGAAACCGACGCAGGCCAGGAATTCCTGAAAACTTGTTATCCGGAAACCATGTTCTCAGGAATGAACAGCTGGAGTTTCCCAAACAATTCCCGGCCGTAATGCTTTTTCTCGAAAAAGCATCAGACCGAAAAGCGCAGGGCGCGGAACTTACGTTCCGCGCCCTGTCGGTATTTTCAGCTAGGAAGGGCCCTCACGTCTGATGCAGGCGTACAGGCCCGCGGCCCATCGGGCCGTCAAAAAGTTTTTCTTTTGGTTCTTCTCTTTGTTCCCAAAGAAAAGGATGCCTCCTCCGCCTTAGAACCTGTATTCACAGGTGTTGAACGCCGTCTGGGCGGGTCTTTTGCCGCCCTGCCGCGTTAAAAAATCTTGAAATACGTCAAGTATTCCGGCGATTTTTTGCCTTGCAGGACGACAAAATCCCTCGTCCATCCAGCATCCCCCACCTATGAATACAGGTTCTTACTTTTTGTATGGCACGTGCCAGATCCGCTCCGCATAGTCCGCAATGGACCGGTCGGCAGCAAAAATGCCGGAGCGGGCAATATTGTGAAGGCTTATCTGATTCCATTTCTTCTGATCGGCATAGGTCTCCTCCATTCTGCGCTCCGCAGCGCAGTAGGAGGCGAAATCGGCCAGAAGCATATACTCGTCGGCAGGAGAACCGTTGACCCCCAGCAGCAGGCGCTGTACCAGATCGTCGTAGCGCACGCCGTCCCGGAAACCGTTGTTGATATGATCCAGAACCCGGTGGAGATTGGGGTCCCGGGTGTAGAGATTGAAGGGGCTGTAGCCAATGTCCCGCATCTCCTTGATCTCTTCCGTCTTCAGGCCGAAAAGGAACATGTTCTCGTCGCCCAGAACCTCGTGCATCTCCACGTTGGCCCCATCCAGGGTGCCCACAGTCAGGGCACCGTTCATCATGAACTTCATGTTGCCGGTTCCGCTGGCCTCCTTGCCGGCGGTGGAAATCTGCTGGCTCACCTCGCTGGCGGGCATCAGGACTTCCGCCAGGGATACCCGGTAGTTTTCCATAAAGAACACCTGGAGTTTATCCTTGCAGATGGGATCGCTGTTGATCTGGTCCGCCAGAGAGTTGATGAGGCGGATGATCCGCTTGGCCACGGCATAGCCGGGTGCGGCCTTCGCGCCAAAAATGAAGGTATGGGGATGGATCTCCATATTGGGGTGATCCTGAAGCTGGTGATACATGTGAATGATATGCATCACATTCAGCAGCTGGCGCTTGTATTCGTGGAGGCGCTTGACCTGTACGTCGAAAATGGCGTCGGGATTGACGAGGAAACCCTGGGCCTTCTTGGCGTACTTGGCAAAAGCTTCCTTGTTGGCTTTCTTGATCTGACCCAAACGAAGGAGAACCTCCTTGTCGCTGGCATATTTGTCCAGCTTGGGCAACTCCTCGCCGGGATGGAGCAGGTAACGGTCACTCTTGGTCAGATCCCGGATCAGCTGGTCCAGACCGGGGTTGATCTCCGCCAGCCAGCGGCGGTGATCAATGCCGTTGGTCACATTCTTGAACTTATCCGGCTCCATGCCGCAGGCATCCCGGAACACGTCGCTGCGCAGGATGTCGCTGTGGAGAGCGGACACGCCGTTGACGGCCATGCCGCCGGCAATACAGAGATTCGCCATGCGGATTTCGCCGCCCCAGATGACCGCCATATTCTTGATCTTGTTTTCGTCGCCGCAGTAGTAGGCCGTCACCTTTTCCTGCCAGCGGCGGGCAATCTCGCAGATGATCTGCCAGATTCGGGGCAGCAGTGTCTCCATCAGCTGCTGGGGCCAGCGCTCCAGCGCCTCGGCCAGTACGGTGTGGTTGGTGTAGGCCACGGAGTTGCTGGTAATGTTCCAGGCGGTGTCCCAGTCCAGACCTGCGTCGTCCATGAGTATGCGCATCAGCTCGGGAATCACCAGCGTGGGGTGGGTGTCATTGATCTGAATGACATTCTTCTCATGGAAGTTGGTCAGGGTGCCGTAAGTCTGAATGTGCTTGCGGACAATGGACTGGATAGTGGCGGAAACAAAGAAATATTGCTGGCGGAGACGCAGGCTCTTGCCTTCGTAATGGTTGTCCTCCGGGTAGAGCACCTTGGCGATGGCCTCCGCCATGGCCTTCTCCTCTCCGGCACGCAGATACTCGCCCCGGTTGAATTTTCCCATGTCAATGGGCGTGGGACTCTTGGCGTCCCACAGGCGCAGAGCGTTGGTATGCTTGGTGCCGTAGCCGGCGACGAACATGTCGCAGGGCACCGCCAATACCCGGGTATAGTCCTCGTTGACCACATGGAGCCGGGCTCCGTCCCAGAACTGGCGGAGACGGCCGCCGAAGTGAACCTCCTCCACCTCATCAGGGCGGGGGATCAGCCATGCGTCGCCCTGCTCTTTCCAGTTGTCGGGCAGCTCCAGCTGCTGTCCATCCACAATCTTCTGCTTGAAAATTCCCAGTTCATAGCAGATGGAATAGCCGTAAGCCGGGATTTCCAGGGTGGTCAGGCTGTCCAGATAGCAGGCTGCCAGACGGCCCAGGCCGCCGTTGCCCAAACCGGCGTCAGGCTCCATGTCAAAAATATGGGCGGGCTTGAAGCCCAGCTCCTCAATGGCCTGACGCATGGGAGCGGCCACGCCCAGATTGTAGGCGTTCTTCATCAGGCTGCGGCCCATGAGGAACTCCAAAGACATGTAGTGCACCTGCCGCAGCTGCTGCTTACGGACCTTGGAGCGGGTTTCCACGGCGTGGGCGCTCATCCGGTCCCGGAGCACCATGGCACATGCCTTCATGATATTCGCTTCGGTAGCTTCCTCCTCGGTGCACCCGAAATTCAGGCGAAGCTTGTCGACAATCGCCTGTTTCATGGAATCCTTGGTCATTTTTTCCATTGCTGTGTATCCTCTTTTCTGTTGGATTGATGGGACAAGACGAGCGGGGCAATCCCAGGGACGCCCCGCTCGGTCGAAATCGTGGCTCCTTTATGAACAGATCTTTCTGTAAATCTCGTTGTAGGCTTCGGCGCTGCGGCCCCAACTGAAGTCCTCCGTCATGCCGGCCTTGCGCAGGTTGGCGAATTCCTTGGGCTTGTCATAGTACAGCTCCACTGCCTGCCGGATCACATAGAGCATGTCGCCGCTGTTGTAGTCGGCAAAGGTGAATCCATTGCCTGCACCGCACCATGCTTCGTATGGATGAACGGTGTCCTTCAGCCCGCCGGTCTCCCGGACGATAGGTACGGTGCCGTAACGCATGGCGATCATCTGGGCCAAGCCGCAGGGCTCGCTCTTGGAGGGCATCAGCAGGATATCCGCACCAGCATAAATGGCGTTGGCCAGCTCCTCGTTGTAGCCCCGGTAGAGCCCCATGCGGCCATTGTACTGACCCCGCTTCTGCTCAAAGAACTGCTCGTAATTCCAGTCCCCGCTGCCCAGCACCACGAACTGGCAGTGGAGATCCATGATCTGATCGAACACCTTGCAGATCAGATCCAGCCCCTTGTGGCTGACAAGACGGCTGACAATGCCGATAATAGGCACATCGGCATTGACCTCCAGGCTCATCTGTTCCTGAAGATATGCCTTGTTCTTGGCCTTTCCAGCCATGCTCTTCACACTGAACTTGTTCTGGATGCCCGCGCCCTTGGAGGGATCATAGCGCTCCATATCAATGCCGTTAAGCACGCCGTAGACCTTCCCGGCATTGCGCTGGATGACGCTCTCCATCCCGTGGGCGAAGAAGGAATAGCGCAGCTCCTGGGCATAGGTGGGACTGACGGCGGTAATGGCATCGCAGGTCATCAGCGCACCCTTGAGCAGGTTCACATCGCCGTCCATGGCGATGGTGCCATCAGCAAACCATCCGGGCGCCAGACCGAAGAGGTCCTCCAGGGTCTCCTTGCCGTAGCGGCCCTGATATTCAATATTGTGGACGGTAAATACAGTCTTGATACCACGGACCTCCGGCCAGCGGACGCACTCATCCTTGAGGTAAATGGGCACCAGCGCAGTCTGCCAGTCGTTGCAGTGGATGATCTCCGGCATGAACTCCAGCGCGGGCATGAGGGAAACGATAGCCCGGGAGAAAAATCCGTAGCGCTCGCCGTCGTCATAGTGTCCATAGAGCGCGTCCCGCTTGAAGTAATACTCATTGTCCACAAAATACCAGCTCACCCCGTCCTTGTCCAGGCGAAATAGGCCGCAATATACCCGCCGCCAGCCCAGAGGCACCTCGATATGGCAGATGAACTCCATCTGATCCTTCCACTTATCCGCCACTCTCTGGTAAAGGGGCAGGATGACCTCCACCTCGTTGCCGGCCTTGGCCAGCGCCTGGGGCAGACTTCCGGCCACGTCGGCCAGACCGCCGGTCTTGCAGAAAGGAACCGCCTCAGAAGTGGCAAACAGAATCTTCATTGGAAAAATCCTCCTTTAGAGATACGTGCAGTATACTCCGCCGTCAGTGAAAAGTAAAGGTTTCCGGCGGAGTCTGGCCGTCTCACGGCCGAAAATCGTCAGATCAGATAAAGGAGGAGGACAGGAACCCCTCCTCCTTTATGGCATCTATTACACCTCGCTGCCCTTGACAATCGTCATGGGGTAGTGCTCATGTCCCATAAGCGTGCGGGCCTCCTTGACCACCACATCCTTATCGGCAATCACATGGTGGAGCACCGCGTCCCGGCTGACGGTGGTGTCCTGCATGAGGATGCAGTCCTTCACCTCCGCCCCCTTGGCGACACTGACGCCCCGGAACAGGATGGAGTTCTCTACGGTGCCCTCAATGGTGCACCCATCGGCCACCAGGCAGTTGCAGCACACACCGGCGGGATCTACATAAGTGGACGCATCGTTGCGTTCCTTGGTATGAATGGGCCGTCCGGCAGCAAACACCTCCCGGCGGATGGCGGGGTCCAGCAGCTCCAGAGAGCGGTCGTAATACTCCTTCACGGAGCGGATCTGAGCGGCGTATCCGTCCCAGACATAGCTCTGGATATGAAGTTCCCGGGCCTTGGCCTGAAGCACTGCGCCCCGGAAACTGACCTGATCATGGCTCAGGCACTCGTCCACCAGGTTCAGCAGCAGCTCCTTGGACAGGATATAAATCTCCAGAGAGCGGTGGCAGCCGGTGCGGTCCCGGAGGGGGAACAGGGTTTCCTTCACCCGGCCGGACTCGTCCAGACGGAAGAATGTCACATCCGCGTCGGATTCCACATTGCTGGTACATACGGCAGTGATATCCGCTCCGGAGGCAATGTGGGCCTGATACACATCCTGAATGGGAATGTTGATGATCAGGTCGCTGTCCGCCAGCACCACGTGCTTCTGACGGATACCCTCCAGGTAGGAGCGAACCCCCGCCAGGGCTTCCATCTTGCCCCGGTACTCCCGGACGCCGCCCACCACATTGTCGTCCGCGAAAGCGGGCAGCAGCCGCAGGCCGCCATGCTTGCGGCTGAGATCCCAGTCCTTGCCGGACCCCAGGTGGTCCAGCAGGCTCTGATAATTCCCCTGCAGCACCACGCCCACGTCGGTCACGCCGGCGTTGACCATGCTGCTGAGAATGAAGTCCACCAGACGGTACCGTCCCGCGAAGGGAACGGAGGCGGGCATGCGGGCCTCCGTCAGCTCCCGCAGGCCGCTGCGCTTCTCATAGGAGAAGATGATGCCATGCAGTCTTCCTTTCATCTGGACACCTCCATGTGCTCGCTGTTGAGCATTGTCTTGGGCTTGACGGTTTCACCGGCGGCAATCGAAGTGCCGGGGCCGAGAACGGTGATGCCCCATTCCTCAGGATCGCAGCTCTCCGGGTCCGCACCCACCACGGCCCCTGCTTCCACCTGGCAGTTCTCTCCCAGAATGGCGTAGCGCACCACGGCCCCCCGCTTTACAGTGACGCCGGGCATAAGTACGGAGTAATGGACCTCTGCGCCGTCCTCCACACGGGCCCCATGGGAAAGTACGGAGTTTTTCACCGTACCGGTGATCTCGCAGCCCTGCGTAACCACGGAGTGCTCCACCAGAGAGGTTTTGCCGATATAGGCCGGAGGTTCGCTGGGCAGGCGGGCATAAATGGGCCAGCTGTCCTCCAGCAGATCCAGATCACCACGGGAGAGCATATCCATATTGGCGTCCCACAGGCTCTCCAGGGTGCCCACATCCTTCCAGTAGCCGTCGAAGCGGTAGGCGATCATCTTCTCTCCGGCAGCCAGGAACTTGGGAATGATGTTCTTGCCAAAGTCATTGCTGGAACTGGGATCGGCTTCGTCCTCGATAAGAGCCTGGCGCAGTTTGGCCCAGGTGAAAATGTAGATGCCCATGGAGGCCAGGTTGCTCTTTGGTTCCTTGGGCTTCTCCTGGAACTCCACAATGTTGTCCTCTCCGTCCACGGCCATGATGCCAAACCGGGGCGCTTCAGACCAGGGTACTTCCAGCACAGAGATGGTGCAGGCCGCGCCGGCAGCCTTATGGGCCTCCAGCATTTTGTCATAATTCATCTTGTAGATGTGGTCGCCGGAGAGAATCACCACGTACTCCGGCTCGTACATGTCCACAAAGCCGATGTTCTGGTAAATGGCGTTGGCAGTTCCCTTGAACCAGGTGCCCTTGTCGCCCTCCCGCATATAGGGGGGCAGAATGTGGACACCGCCATGGAGGCGGTCCAGATCCCAGGGCTGGCCGGAGCCAATGTAGCTGTTGAGCTCCAGCGGCTTGTACTGGGTGAGGACGCCCACGGTGTCGATGCCGGAGTTGGTGCAGTTGGACAGGGGGAAGTCAATGATGCGGTACTTGCCGCCGAAGGGTACGGCGGGCTTGGCCACATTGCTGGTCAGCACATACAGGCGGCTGCCCTGCCCCCCTGCCAGGAGCATTGCGATACACTCTTTTTTCATGTGCGCTTGATCCTTCCTCTCTCGTAATTATTCAGCCGCGGAGGAAGTTTTCTTCCTGGCGCGGGAGGGAGCTTTCTTTTCCGCCGGAGCGTCTCCGTCCTTCTTGGCGGGACGGCCCCGCTTTCCGGTGACGGGCTTTTCTGTTTTTTCCTCCTTGGGCGCGGCGTCCGCCTTGGAGGCGGCCTTTCTGGCCCGGGTCCTGACGGGAGTCTCCACCTCCGCAGCTCCGGTGGGAGCGGCCGCCTTCTTGACGGGAGCCTTCTTTGACTTGGCGGGCGCCTTTTTTTCAGTCTCCGCGTCTCCATCCTTGGCCTTTTTCGGCTGAGGCTTGGCCCGCAGCTTGCCCTGGCCCCGGAGAAATACTGCGCCGAAGGGCGGAATGCGAATGGATACGGAGCTCTCCTGCCCGTGGGAAGGAATCCACTCCACCTTGCAGGGCTTCTCATTCACCACGCCGGTGCCGCCATAGATCTCCGCGTCGGAGTTGAATGCCTCCACATACTCCTTCACCGGGGGACAGCCAAAACGGTAGTCCTCATAGGTGTTGGGGTTGAAGTTGATGGCGCAGACCATCTCATTGCCGGACCTATCCCGGCGGAGGAAGACCACCACATTGTTCTGGTTGTCGTCCGGCACCAGCCACTGGAAGCCCTCCCAGCTGAAATCGTCCTCCCACAGCTCGGGGGAGCTCTGGTAAAAATGGTTGATGTCCTTGATATACCGATGGAGTCGGGCGTTTGCGTCGTTGGCCAGCACGCCCCAGTCCAGCTGGTCCTCAAAATGCCACTCCTGCTCGGTACCCAGCTCCACACCCATGAAGCTCAGCTTCTTGCCGGGGTGGGCCATAGTGTAGCCGTAGAAGCCCCGGACGCCGGCCAGCTGCTGCCACTCGCCGCCGGGCATCTTCCCCCGGACGGAGCCCTTCATGTGAACCACCTCATCGTGGCTCAGAGGCAGAACGTAGTTTTCCGAGAAAGCGTAAAACAGAGAGAACGTGATGTCCTTATGGTTGCCCTGACGGAACCAGGGGTCCATCTTCAAATAGTGGCACATGTCGTTCATCCAGCCCATGTTCCACTTCAGATTGAAGCCCAAGCCGCTGATGCCGTTGGGCCCGGTGACGTCAGTGGGCTTGGTGACGAGCGGCCAGGCGGTGGACTCCTCCGCCACCATCAGCACGTCGGGGTTGATCTTAAAGGCCGTCTTGTTCAGCTCCTGGAGGAAGGCGATGGCCTCCAGGTTCTCCTTGCCGCCATTCTGATTGGGAACCCACTCCCCATCCCGGCGGTCATAGTCCAGGTACAGCATGGAGGCCACAGCATCCACCCGGATGCCGTCAATGTGGTACTCTTTCAGCCAGAAGGCAGCGGAGGAGAGCAGGAAGCTTTTTACCTCCGGCCGGCCGTAGTCAAAGACCCGAGTCCCCCAGGAGGCATGCTCCCCCTTGCGCCGGTCGGCATACTCATAGCAGGCGGAGCCGTCGAACTCATAGAGACCGTGGGCATCCTTGCAGAAATGGGAGGGCACCCAGTCAAGGATAATACCGATACCGGCCTGATGCATGTAATCCACAAAGAACATAAAGTCCTCAGGCGTGCCGTAGCGGGAGGTGGGAGCGTAGTAGCCGGTACACTGATATCCCCAGCTGGGATCGTATGGATACTCGGTGACGGGCAGCAGTTCAATGAAGTTGAAGCCCATCTCCCTGACGTAGGGCGCCAGCTCTCTGGCCAGATCCCGGTAGTCGATGAAATCTCCGTTCTCCCGGCGCTTCCAGGAGCCCAGATGAACCTCATAAATATTCATTGGAGCGTTGTAGATGGGCCGGGTATGGCGGCTCTCTCTCCAGGCCCCGTCGTTCCAGGAGTAGCCGTCGATCGAATAGAGCTTGCTGGCGGTACCGGGGCGGGTCTCTGCGTGGAAAGCGTAGGGGTCGGCCTTCAGCCGCTGCACGCCGTCAGCCCCGGTGACGGCAAACTTGTAGGCGTCATAGGTCTTGCCTCCGGGAACAAAGCGCTCCCAAATGCCGCCGGTAATTTTTTCCATAGGGTGTGTTTCCGCGTTCCAGGAATTGAAATCACCCACCACGGAAACCGCCTGTGCCCGCGGCGCCCAGACGCGGAACATATGGCCGGAGACTCCGTCGTGGGTGACTGCATGGGCCCCCATATATTCGTAGGCGCTAACCGCCGTTCCCTCATGGAATAAGTAGGTATTCAATTCGTCTGCTTCTCTGTAGGGCATAGAGTGTTCCTCCAATGTATATTTAACGGTAGGGCATCCGCTGGCAAAAAACACCAACGGTTATACTGTGTTTATTATACCCCACCGCCTTGGTCAGCGTCAAGGCGGCAGGAAAGAGTTTTTCCATGGTAAAAGCCACAAAAAAACGAGACGAATTACGTCTATTTTGCCAAAACGCACCAAGAGGAATTCAAGCAGGTCTGTGTATTTTTGACAGAATTCCTTTTCTCTCCCTCCCTTGAAGCAAAAAAAGGAACTTGCGGATTTTGTGGAAAAGTGTTTACTTTCGCAGATTGAAGTGTTAATATGGAGATATTCCAATCCAACGGAGGAGTATCTCATGGCTAGGATCACCAAAAAAGAAAAAAGCGACGGCCTGTATCAGGCCATTCTGACTCTGAAAACGCAGGAGGAGGTTTACAACTTCTTTCAGGATCTGTGCACCGTGACGGAGCTGCGGGCCATGGAGCAGCGCTTCGAGGTTGCGCTGCTGCTCCGTCAGGGGATGATCTATAACGACATTCTGGAGCGGACAGGAGCCTCCAGCGCCACCATCAGCCGGGTAAACCGCTCCCTGGCCTTTGGCCACGGGGGCTATCAGGTGTTTTTTGAGCGTCAGAAGCAGGCGGAGGAGGGGGAATGAGCGCCTATGAGGCCCTGGCCGGAGTCTATGACGCGCTGACGACAGACGTAGGCTATGAGCGAAGGGCAGATTACCTGGAAAAGCTGTTCCGGCGCAGCCGGATCCCGGTTCACACCGTCTTGGATCTGGCCTGCGGTACGGGGGAAATGACCGCCATTCTGACAGAACGGGGCTATGAACTCATCGCGGTGGATGCCAGCCCCGACATGCTGGCCCAGGCCCGGGACAAGGCAGCCGGGCTGGCGGGGGAGCCGCCGGTGTTCCTCAACCAGTCCATGCCGACGCTGGATTTGTACGGCACAGTGGATGCCGCCGTATGCTGCCTGGACAGCCTCAATTATCTCACCAATCCGAGAGACGTGCAGAAAACCTTCCAGCGGCTCCATCTGTTCATTTCTCCCGGCGGACTGCTGCTGTTCGACATCAACAGTCCGGAGAAGCTGGCCTCCCTGGACGGGCAGGTATTTCTGGACGAAACAGAGGACGTGTACTGCGTCTGGCGGACGGAGTATGAAAAGAGGAGCAGAATCTGCTCCTACTGGATGGACATCTTTACCCGCCGTTCCGGTGGCGGATGGGACCGCAGCGGCGAGGAGCACCGGCAGCGGGCTTATTCTGTAGAGGAACTGCGCACCTGGCTCATGGAAGCAGGTTTTATCCGCGTGCAGACCTTTGGCGACTGCCGGATGGCCGCGCCCAGAGAAAAGGAGCAGCGGATCTATTTTTCTGCGGTGCGGGGAAAATAGGGCCGGGCTCCGGCGGTGCAGGGGGAGAACCGCTGCATCTCTGAATACGGCCTGCACATCCTTCGTGCCAGTCAGGCGGTATCCTGGGATGGATTCCGGAGGACTGCGCATACCAGATACGCAATAGAACAGAAAGGATCAACTCCATGGATCAATTAGTTCGCGCCATTACCAGAGACGGCGCAGTCAAGGCGGTGGCCGTCTCCACCAAAGAACTCACCGAGAGGGTCAGAAACATCCACAAAACACTCCCTGTGGCTACCGCCGCCATGGGGAGAGCCCTGGCGGCGGCATCTATGATGGGCAATGCGCTGAAGGAGGAGGCCGCCTCCCTGACCCTGCAAATCAAAGGCGGCGGTCCTCTGGGGACCGTACTGGCGGTCTCCGACCATCTGGGAAACGTCCGCGGCTACGTTCAGAATCCTCAAGTGGATCTCCCTCTCCGGCAGGACGGAAAGCTGGACGTCGGCGGGGCCGTCGGATCGGAGGGAACCCTCACAGTTATCAGGGATCTGGGGATGAAAGAGCCCTATATCGGCTCCGTAGGACTGCTGGGAGGGGAGATTGCCGAAGATCTGGCAGCCTACTTCGTGGAGAGCGAACAGATCCCCACTGCTTGCGCTCTGGGCGTTCTGGTGGACCGAGACCAGAGCGTGAAGGCCGCCGGAGGGTATATCATCCAACTGCTCCCCGGGGCGGACGAGAGCGTGATATCCAAGGTGGAGGGCGGTGTGCTGGCCGCCGGACCGGTGACAGCGCTGCTGGATCGGGACAGCAGTCCGGAGGCGCTGCTGCGGACAGTGCTCAGCGATTTTGATGTGGAGATTCTGGAGACCAGTCCCATTTCTTACCAGTGCTATTGCAGCCGCGACCGGGTGGAGCGGGCCCTCATCAGTATGGGTGTTCGGGAACTGGAGGACCTGCTGGCGGAGCAGGGGGGCTGCGAGCTGGGGTGCCAGTTCTGCGACCACATATACCGCTTTACCGCTCAGGAGCTGGAATCACTGATCCACCGGATGAAGACGCAGTGAAGCGCCGGCGGAACCGGCACACGGATGCACGTTTATTTTCCATGAAAAGTCCCGGGGAGCGCTGCCGGCGCTCCCCGGGACTTTTCACATGCTGCAATTCTGCGGCCTTGCATGCGTTTATTCTATTCCGCAATGAAAAATGCAATCTTTCCGCCATGGAGAAATTTTAAAACCGGATCAGTTTCCAGAACGCATGCAAGCTCTCTCGGTTCTTTCAGAAACGGAGTCATTCCGCTTCCATGATCTTGATCTGATCGGCGGCATAGGAGGTCTCGCTGAGGACAATGTCTGTGATCTTCGCCACGTCCTCCATCTGCAGGCCGTCCTCCGCCGGAGAAACCACTACACTGATACTGTTCTCCCCCATGAAGGCCACACAGTCGGAATAGCCCTTGGCAATCACCAGATTCTCAATCTGGCCTTCCAGCATGGTATAACCCGCCAGGGTCTGAATGGCCTGGTTTGCGTCGTCCAGAACGCTCTGCTCCACATTTTCCTGGGCGGAGGCTTCCCGCAGCAGGCTCAAGGCGTTGTCCCTGGACTGCTGGCGGCTGAGGCGGGCGGTATCAAAGTAGCTGCTGGTGGGTACGGCAGCGCTGTCCTGCTCATCATCCAGTGTGGTGGGCACGCCGCCTACCAGCGCCGCGTCCCCCAGAACCTTGGTGGAGGAGCCGCCGTTCTTTCCGCTTTCCGCTTCCTCCCCACTGTCCGTCTGCTTCTGGCCGCTTGCCAGCGTCTGGCCTCCCGCCGGAGCGGCAGCGCCGTCCCCTACGTTGCCGGCATAGCGCCAGTTGAGATAAACTGCCGCGCATACGAACAGCAGCACCGTCGCCACCACCGCGTTTCGCTTCCATTGGTTCCTCATTGCTTCATTTCCTCCATATTTCCAATTAATTCTGACCTGAGATTCCCGCCGCCGGAGCATCCTGCCACCTGACCACGGCAATACGGTCGCTGCCCAGCCCCGTCAGAGCGGACACCGCCGCAATGACTTGCAGCCGCACCGCGTCGTTTCCCCCGCCCTCGCAGACCACCAGCGCTCCCCGGTACTGAGGATACGTCTCCTGCGTCACCACCACGCCTCCGGCGTCTGTCACCGGCTGCGCGGAGCGCTCATAGCTGTCTGGAGACTGGACGCTGCCGCTGTAGCGCAGGGAGGTGTCCTGGGCCAGCACCGTTTCACCGCTGTTGTGAAGGGTGAGCATCACATCCACCCGCCCCACGCCGCCAATTTTTCCCAGAATCGCCTCCATGGCCTCCTCGGTTTTTTTCAGGTCCGGTACGGCGTATTCGGATCCGCTGCCCGGCGGTACGGCGTCTGCCGCCTTCCGCTCTATGGGCCACAGCAGCAAAAGCGCGCCAAGCGCCGCCACCAGCAGCACATATTTATATTTGTTCAGTACCGCCAGGGGAGCTGTCAGCTTTCCCTTTCCATCTTCTTTTGCCATTCCTCATCCTCCTGCCAGATCAATTTTCCGGCGGGAATCCCCACCTCCTCCTCAATGCACCGGGCCAGCGCCTCGCTGTACGGCCCCCGGATAACCGCCGAGTCCGGAAGAGGAATTCCGCTTTCTCCCGCCGCCGCGGTTACGCTCACCGTACAGCTGAGTCCCAACCGGTTCGCTTTGTCCCATATATATGCCTCGGTTTTCTCCTCTATGATAGCGGAAAGGACATCCTGCTGTTTTTTTCGGTAGGTCCCGGCCTGCTCCGCCGCGTTCAGACCAGGCAGCTCCGCACTCCAGTCCAATTCCTCCCACTCCTGTCCTGTCAGAGGCCGCAGAATCGCCAGCGCCAGCAGCAGTCCGCTCACCAGCCGCACCATGGCCTGCTCCTTCCCCTGAGGGGCCAGCTGCCGCGCCAGCCCTCCCGCCAATGAAGTCAGGACAATTCCCAAAAGCCACGACCGCACAGCGCACCTCCTAACCCGGCAGCATCGCCGTCATGCATGAGAGCAGGGAGATCAGCAGCAGCGCCGCCGCCGTTCCCGTCATTGCCAGCACCAGTCCAAAGGCGTCTCCCAGCATGGCAACCAGTCTGGTCAGCTTCTTGGGCCCCGCCGCCGCTGACACCAGCGCCGCCCCCTGATAAAGCAAATATTGCCCTCCCAGCCGCAGAAACGGGATCAGGCAGGCGCTCACCAGCGCCAGCGTTCCCGCGGTCCCCACCATGCCCCGCAGCAAACCCGCTCCGGCCATCACGCTCTCCGCCGCATCTGACAGGATGCCTCCCACTACCGGAACAGCCGCGGAAACGGCGGACTTCGCCAGCTTCACCGCCTGGGCGTCGGCCGCGCCGGCCACCGCACCGCTGATGGCAAGATAGCCGGTATAGAGAATCAGCAGACCGCTCAGAATCCAGCCCACCGCCTTTTTCAGCAGCTCGCCGGCCCGCTCCAGCAGCTCCCCTTCCATCACTGTGCCCGCCGCAGCGGTCCCTATGTACAAATAGACCATGGGCAGCAGCAGCTTCTCCATGACGGCCAGCAGTACGTTGGCAAAAAACACCGCCGCCACCTGCCGGACAGCAGCGGCGGCAACACCTCCTCCGGCGGCTTCCGCCGCTGCCAGCGCAGGCAGCAGCGCTTTGCTCAGCAGGCTGATTTCCGTAACCGTTTCCCGTCCCAGTCCAATCAAGGCGTTCAGATCCCCTGCCGCAATCGCGGTAATCCACAAAGCGCCCACTGCGCCGCTGTACCGGCTGAGCGTCTCCCGCCCCTCCGGGGCGGCGGACTCCACCACACCCAGAAGAATCACTCCGGCCATGATGGCCGCCGCCGCCCGGACTCCGGAGAAGAGCTCCTCCTTCCACTCCGCCAGCGCCTCCCGCATTAGTGTTTCCAGTCCGGAGAGCAGCCCGAAGCCGTCTCCGGCGTCGCCGCTGACCAGCGACACCGCTTCAGGCGCGGCTTCTGTCAGCTCCGCCGGCAGTTCCGCCGCCGTGGCTTGTCCGGTCAGACAGAGCGCCAGCAGGAGGAAAAAAATCACTTTCCGCATGGCCCGCCCCCCTCGCCGCCTTGAGGCGGCGTTGTCGTTCTTGTTGTTCCCGCAAAGAAAACGGATGAAAAAATCTTTACGCGCTCCGGATGCCTCCGTTGGCACTGGATTGCCGCAGGACAGTGGAACCGTACTTTGACTACAGATCAAATCCATCCCAGCAGCAGCTCCGCCACCGCCTTCAGCAGCGGAAAGGCAATGGCCAGCGACGCCACGGCCCCGGCGGTTTCCACCGCGGACGCCAGAGCCTGAGACCCTCCATCTTTGCAGATGTCGGCGCAAAGCCGTGTGATCAGCGATGCCGCCACTACCCGCAGCAAAATGGATATGTACGCCGTCTCCACTCCCGCTTTTTCAAAGAGTGCGCGAATCTCCTCCACCAGAGGCATGGCGGCAGCCAGACATCTGGACAAGACCACCGCCAGAACGGCTGCGGTCAGCAGCAGCGCCTGTTCCGGCGTTTTGCGCCGGAGCAGGGCCGCCGGGAGCACGCACACCGCACACAGGACCGCCAGCTTCAGCAGTTCCATCTCTTAAAATCCGAACAGCGTCTTGATGAGCTGGAAGAGATCGCTGATCTCCCGCACCATCATCATCATCACCACCACCAGCCCCGCCAGGGTGGTCATCAGCGCCTGCTCCTCCCGTCCCGAGCGGATCAGCAGCTGGTTGAGCACCGCCACCACTATGCCGATGGCCGCAATTCTAAAAATCAGATCAATATCCATAGTTTATATCAGAACCAGAATTACCAGACACGCTCCCGCCAGACTCAGCGCCGCGGTAATCCGCCCCTGAGACACCTGACGGGCCGTTTCCTCCCGCAAAAACCTGGCCAGCTCCTCTCTTGTTTCCTCCACGGCTTTCGCCAGCGCCGGACCGCCCTCTGGCAGCATCGGCCCCAGCGGTTCCAGCAGCTTTCCCAGCGGCGGCGGCAGCGTCCGGACGCTCTCCCGCCAGCACTTCGGAAGGGCCGCTCCCTCCTGCGTGATCCGCTCCAGCAGAGGTCTCCACAGGTACTCTGCGCCCATCCCTCCGGCCAGCGTTTCCTCCAGCAGCTCTGGCAGCGGCGTGCGGCAGACCGGGATCTGATAGCCCAGAACCGCCAGATCCTCCAGCAGAGCCCGTCCCACACAGAGCGGCAGCATGCCCTCCCGTCGCCGGATCAGACACCAGAGGCCCGCTCCGCCCAGCAGCAGCATTGCTCCCAACACTTTCATGTCAGCTGCTCCACCCGGCTTTTCCGCCCGCTTCCGCGCCCCTCGATCAATACGGCCTGCCGGAACACGCCGCAGGCCAGCAGAGCCCGTCCTACCGGCCGGGTCTTCAGCTCATCCAGAGAGGCTGCGTGGACAGTAGCCAGCAGCGCTGCACCGCATCCCGCCGCGGCGCATACCGCATCCACGTCCGCCGGCAGCGCCACCTCGTCCAGGGCGATGACCTGTGGCGTCATGGCCCGCAGCAGCATGGGCACCGCCAGATGCTTGGGACATCCATCCATCACATCAGTGTGACACCCAACCTCCAGCTGCGGCCGTCCCCGGTGGACAGCCGCCAGCTCCCCCCTCTCATCCACCAGCGCCACACGGCAGGGAGAGTTGTACTCCGTCCCCTGGCTCAGCAGCCGCACCAGATCCCGCAGAAGGGTGGTCTTGCCGCCCCCTGGCGGAGAAAGGACCAGGGTACTGGACAATCTGCCTTCCTCCAGCAGCTGGGGCAATAGGGGCAGCGCCGCTCCCTCCCGCACACGCGGAATACGGACAGCCAGGGAGGACACGTCCCGCACACCCTCGTTCCCCGCACCGCCGGGCAGCGCCGTTCCGCACAGCCCCACCCGGAATCCCCCAGCGGCGGTGACGTAGCCGTGACGGATGGTTTCTGCGGCAGCGTACCGGGAGTATTCCGCCGCCTTGTCCAAGGTCTGCTCCAGATCGCTTCTTGTCACGGTGGTTCCGGTAAGCGGTTCCTCGCCGTCCGGCAGGGACAAGTAAACCTGACGGCCAATCCGCAGGCGGATTTCCTCCACCTGCGCCTTCCGGCGCAGCGGCAGAAGCAGTGCGGCTGTCCGCAGCCGCAAGGGCAGCAGGGCGCAGGCCTCCTCATAACGGGATGCGGCATATTCTTCCGTCATCTTTTCATTCCTCCCCGGCGGTTTTTCCTGGTTCTACTATATGGGGGCTCGTCCCTGAATATGACTGGTGATTTTTTTGATTTCCGGACAAGCGGGCAGCATTTGCATCCCCCTGCAAAGTCAGCATCAGATACATTCTATCAGAGGTATTTTATTAAAGCTTATTCACAAAATCAGCAGACAAAATTGATTCTGCGGTCTATTATATAAAAATACTTCTTGCTTGTCTTGATATTCAAGCGTATAATGGAGACAGAAAAACTCGAATGTCGAGATGGCAAGGGACTGCAGGGACGAGACGCGGCAGCACTGCGGCGAGACTCTGCTGGCCTTGGCGGCTCATACGCCCCGATGGCTGGGTGCTCTTGCGGCAGCATTGCGTGAGGAGAAAAAGCAACCGAAAGAAAGGCTGGTTTATATCATGAAATACAGAAAATCGGGTCCCATGGTGGCGTTTCTCTCCCTTCTGCTGGCAGCGGTGGCGGGCGCATGCTCCCTGGTCAGCGGTACGGAATCGGTGACACCGGCGGAGCCAGCAGCACCCCAGGGAGAAAATCAGACGCCTCCGGAGGAGGCTCCCGGCTTGGAGGACGGATTCACGGAATTGAGGGACGGCCTGCGGATCTCTTTCCCCAGTGACATTGCGGACCAGCTGATGGTCATAACCGGAGAGACCTCCGGCGAGGGAACCGGTCAGCTGGTTTCTGTATATGAGAAAAAGAGCTGGGAGGATACAAAGGCCGATTGGGACTATGATGGCGGCGGCTTTCTGTTCGGTATTGACCGCTACACACAGGCCCAATATGAGCAGTATCTTACTCAGGACGGCAGCGGGATCAGCCCCTTTGCCACCGGGGGAGGATACTACTACATGCACACCTTTGCTACCGACGTGCAGTTCTACCGCAGCGATGTGGAAGAGTACACACATGAAATCACGGAGCCTTGGCAGCAGCTGTCGGCCCGGGTGAATGGCATTCTAAGCGATTTCACCGTCCGAAACGGACTGGAGCCCTTCTCCCGGAATTCCAGCGGCTTCACCTATGACGGCGCCCACCGCTATGTGCTCTATGCCGACGGAACCTGGGAGCAGAATCTCATTCTCACGCTTTCCCAGCCCGGCATCCAGGGCAAAGGCGGCATCTGGTGCGTGGAGCAATATCAGGATGCCTATGGAAGCAATTATCTGCAATTTCCTGGCGACGGCATAACCCCCGCCGCAGAATACTACCGCGAGGCTCAGTCCCAGGCAGACGCAGGGGAGCGAACCGAACTGCTGGACCCGATGCAGACCGCACTGGCCTGGATGCAGGATTACTACGGCGGCGCACCGTCGGTTACAGTGGATAATCTGACCATGGCGGAGGGAGAGCCTGCCGGCAATATCTGGGCCCGGATTTCTGATCTTCTTTCTCAGGAGGGAACTCTGGAGCTTGGAATCTATGATGAGAAAGGCAGCCCGGGTTCCCATGTGGAAACCTTCCGTGAGCCCGCCTATGAGTCCTACCCCGGTCTGACGGGAGACGCCGCCTCCGGCCTGTGGTCCCGCACCTGGGTCAGCGCGGAGCCTGTGATTGACTATTGGTG
Source organism: uncultured Oscillospiraceae bacterium (assembly GCA_910579725.1). Lineage (GTDB taxonomy): Bacteria > Bacillota > Clostridia > Oscillospirales > Oscillospiraceae > Pelethomonas. The sequence goes on from CAJTUD010000001.1 coordinate 80,668, forward strand.
GCGTGGAGTCAGGTATGCCACTGAAACCGGAGATGAAGTCTTTTTCCTGAAAAACAATGGACTGGTGTGCATCCGGCAGAACGGGACGGAAGAGTGGTTCAGGAACGCCTTCTGGACATCCAGTACTCCATATGAAGTTATGTACGGTATCTGTCAGTATTGGGCCCGCTACGCGGAGGACGGCAGCGAACTCTTTACCGAGGAAGAGGTCAACGCCGCTGTGGAAACAGTCCGCCAGATGTTCGGCACCGAGCCCTGGAACCGGGCGTGCACCGTACAGTCCTGCGAGTGGGATGCGGCGGAGTCCCAGTGGATGACGACAACATTCCTGGAAAACGGCAGCGGACCGGTCTATGGCGCGGTCAGGGAAAACACCATCGTGGTGAACGCCGTCTATACCTCCGGGAACCAGCAGTCGGTCCAGGGGACTACGCTGGAACCTGAAAACACCTATGAGTGGCACTTCTGGCTGATCCGGGCGGACAAGGAATCTCCCTGGGAGATCGTGGATATGGGCGTGTAGCCGAAAGAGCAAAAGGGAAGCGGGCGGCATCTGCCGCCCGCTTCCCTTTCGTAATATTCGCCTCCGCCGGGTCCGGTCACTTCCGGTCAAACTCCACCGCCACCTGCTCCAGCAGCTCCCGGATGGGCAGGCGCTGGGGACAGATCTGCTCGCATTTGCCGCACTTGACGCAGTCGGAGGCTTTGCCGTTGTGAACGGTATGTACGCTGTGGTAATAATAGTCCGCGTTCCAGTTTCGGAAGGCAGCTTTTGCGTTGAGACAGGCAAACAGGTCCGGAATAGAAATCTTCCGGGGACAGCCCTCTGTGCAGTAGCGGCAAGCGGTGCAGGGAATCAGATTCTTGTTCCGCAGAATCTCCCGTACCCGGTCCACAGCAGCCAGTTCCTCTTCATTCAGCGGACAAAAGTCCTTCATGAATCCGGCGTTCTCCTCCAGCTGCGCCATATTGCTCATGCCGGAGAGAACCATCAGCACGCCCTCCTGTCCGGCGGCAAAGCGAATGGCACAGCTGGCCGGCGAAGCGTCCAGGGCCTCCAGTTCCCGGCGGGCCTCCGCAGGAAGGTTGGTCAGGCTGCCCCCCTTGCAGGGTTCCATGACGATGGCGGGCTTGCTGTGCTTCCGGCAGATCTCCAGGCACTTGCGGCTTTCCACCGCAGGGTCGTCCCAGTCCACATAGTTGAGCTGAATCTGCACCACCTCCACCTGTGGGTACTCGGTAAGAATCCGATCGAGAACCTCCGCTTTGTCGTGAAAGGAAATGCCCAGATGGCGGATCTTGCCCTCCGCCTTCAGCTCCAGGGAAACCTCATAAGCGCGGCAGTCCTTGTAGTGCTGGAAATTCTCCGCGCTCTGGGCATGCATCAGGTAAAAATCAAAATACGGCACTCCGCAGGCGGCCAGCTGGCTTTCAAAGAGAGGGCGGATATCCTCTTCCTTATGGAAATAGTTGCCGGAGAGCTTGTCGGTCAGCACATACCGGTCTCTGGGGTAGCGGCTGGTCAGGCACTCCCGTAGGGCAAGCTCGCTTTTGCCGTCCATATAGCCGTGGGCGGTATCAAAATAGTTGAAGCCGCTTTCCAGAAAGACGTCCACCATGCGGCAGATCTCTGCCGTGTCCATTTCGCCGTCCTTCACCGGCAGGCGCATAAAGCCGAAGCCGAAATTTTTTTGAATCCGTTCCATGGGTTCGCTCCTCTATACAGATATATTTTCCGGATGCGGTTTCCGGTTTGCCGCCTATTGTACCATCTGGAGCGAACTCCAAGTCAACAAGCGGAAAAAGTTTTCTCCTCAGGCGCGTCCGATACTCCGGTCTGCCGCTTATGACTGCGCGGCAAACAGGCGGGTGACGGCGGCAGTCATGCGCTTGATGTTGGTCTGGGTGGTGTTGATGCACAGATCGTAGTGGATACGGTCCCCCCACCTCTGACCGGTATAATACTCATAGTACTCCGCCCGGCGGCGGTTGACGGCTGCGATGCGGCGCTCCAGCTCCCGGTCCGTGAGCTCCTCCTTTTCATAATTCTTCTCCCGGCAGCGCTTCACCTTGCTGGGCATGTCGGCATACAGGAAAACCCGGAAGGGATTCTCCTCCTGGAGGATATAATCCGCGCAGCGGCCCACGATCACACAGTCGGATTTTGCCGCCATCTCCCGGAGAATGCTGCACTGCTCCCGAAAGATATTCTGACTCTGGTCCATATTGGGGTCGGCCATCATCCGGAAGCTGCGGCCGATATGGATGGGGAAGGAGGAAATCGGACGGTGAGACATGACCTGCTGCACGTATTTTTCCGACAGCTCCGTCCGCTTGGCGATTTCCTGGACAATCTCCTGGTCATAGTAGGCGAAGCCAAGGTTTTCTGACAACCGGCGGCCAAATTCCCGGCCTCCGCTGCCGAACTCGCGGCTGATGGTAATGATTTTATTCATCTTGTACCTTCCTTTCGCTCCACTGGTTGTTGAGAGGGACTGTTGGTATTGCCGGGATTTTCTATATTATAACTCCTCCAGGGAAATTTTTCAAGGCGCTTGAAAATGTTGACCGCTCCGCCGGACTTTACCGGTTTTCAGGTGGGTTGGCTATAAACCTCCCCTTGATTTATGATGGAAAATAGACTATGATAAACCCACCAATGGAGGAGGAAGCGAAACATGATTATTACCCAAAAAAAGCCCCCGGAAGAAATCCTATCCCTGCTCTCAGGCGCAAAGAAAATTGCTCTGATAGGCTGCGGCCAGTGCGCGTCCGCCTGCCAGACCGGCGGAGAAAAGGAACTGGGAGAAATGAAAGCCTTTCTGGAAGAAAACGGAAAAGAAGTCGCCGGCACTATCCTGTCGGAGGAGTGCTGCCACAAGCTTCTGGTTAAAAGAGATCTGAAGCCCCTCAAGGACTGGGACGTGGATGCAGTGCTGGGCCTCTCCTGCGGCGACGGCGTGCAGACTGTGGCCGACAACGTCCAGCTGCCCGTCTATCCCGCCAACAACACCATGTTTCTCGGCCAGGTGGAACGCGTCGGCATTTTCCACGAGTACTGCCGTATGTGCGGCGACTGCGTTCTGGGGTCTACCGGCGGCATCTGCCCCATCACCAAATGCGCCAAAAGTCTGGTGAACGGCCCCTGCGGCGGCCAGAAAAACGGGAAATGCGAGGTCAATCCCGAAAACGACTGCGCGTGGATCCTCATTTATAAGCGTCTGGAAGCCATCGGACAGCTGGACCGGCTTGGTCAGACCCGCCCGGATAAAGATCATGCGGGAACATCCTATCCCCGCCATATCAATTTAAGGGAGAAAAAATCATGAGCGAACTGCAAAAAGCGCTTGAATCCGGCACTTTTGCCGTCACCGCGGAAATGGCCCCCCCTAAGGGCTGCGACTTCTCGGAGCAGCTTGCCGCCGCCGGACTCCTCCGGGGAAAAGTACACGCCGTCAACGTCACCGACATGCAGTCCGCCTGCCTGAAGGCATCCTCTCTGGGACTGTGCGTTCACCTCCGGCAGGCGGGCCTGGAGCCCATCCTGCAAATCACTGGCCGGGACCGCAGCCGTATGGCGATTCTGGGCGACGTACTTTCCGCCGCTTCCTTTGGTATTGACACCGTTCTGGCCCTCACCGGGGACCACCCTGCCATCGGAGACTGCAAAAACGCCAAGCCGGTCTATGATCTGGACTCCGTAGGCATACTGCGCATGCTCTCCCGGATGGAGGCGTCCGGCGAGGACTGCGGCGGCAATCCCCTTGCCGGACAGCCGCCCAGGCTGTTCAAAGGCGCGGCGGTGACGCCGGTCTATGAGCCCCGGGCGCTGCAAATCAACAAACTGCGCCAGAAGGTGGAGGCCGGAGCCAGGTACATCCAGACACAGGGTATTTTTGACCTTGAGCAGTTTCGCGTCTTCCTGGAGGACGTGGAGAAAGCCGGCATCCGCGTCCCCATCATGGCGGGTATCATCCCTCTGAAGAGCGGAGGCATGGCCCGGTTCATGAATGAAAACGTCCCTGGCATCGCCGTACCGGAGGAGCTCATTGCCCGCCTGGACGCCGCCGCGGCCGAAGGGAAGGAAAAGGGCGTCAAGGGCCTCCCAGCCCGGCTGGGCAGGGAGTTGGCCGCGGAGCTGATCGCGCGGATTCAATCGGAAAGGCTCTGTCCCGGCGTGCACATCATGGCCATCGGCGCGGAGAAGCATGTGCCGGAAATTCTGGAAATGGCCGGGATTCCTCCTTTTTCGTAAGCGGAAAAGCATAACGCGATTTTCCAAAATATTCGGACCTCGACTCCTTCATGAGTTGGGGTCCGACTTTTCTTCCCTTACACCCGCAGCGTTGAAAAGAAGCTTTTACTTCCTTTCAACCGCTTCAGCCATACCACTTTTTCTTGAAAGAAAACGTATCATAATCCCGAAAAAAATGGACAGACTAACCTCAGCGCCTGTGAACAGGCTTCAGGAATCTGTATCTGCGCATACAATTTCCGGTAGTCCGGGCTGTACCCGGCATTTTGGTTTCGGAGGCGAGACTATGCAAAAACGATTGGGGCGGCAGACCGTCGCCCTGGAACGTCCCCCGGTGATTCTCTCCCATGCCGCTGTGGGAGGCAAGCAGGAGGGGGAAGGTCCCCTGTCCGGCTATTTCGATCATCTGAGTGAAGACAGCTTCTTCGGCGAGAAAACCTGGGAAAAAGCGGAGAGTTCCATGCAGAAAATTGCTCTGAGTATGGCGCTGGAAAAAGCCTCCCTGGCTCCGGAGGCGCTGGATTATATTTTCGCGGGAGATCTGCTCAACCAATGTATCGGCACATCCTTCGGTCTGAGAGACTTCGGCATTCCCTTTTACGGTCTGTACGGCGCCTGCTCCACCATGGGAGAATCACTGGCGCTGGCCTCGCTGACGATCTCCGGCGGATTCGCCCAAAAGGCAGGAGCCATGACCTCCAGCCACTTCTGCACCGCCGAGCGGCAGTACCGCATGCCGGTGCCCTACGGCAACCAGCGCACCCCCACCGCGCAGTGGACCGCCACAGCCTCCGGCTGCGTCATTCTGGGCGCAGAAGGAAACGGCCCCAGAATCACTGCCGTCACCTGCGGTAAGATCGTGGACAAGGGGATCTGTGATGTAAATAACATGGGTGCGGCCATGGCCCCCGCGGCCTACGACACTCTCTCCGCCCATTTCCAGGCTACCGGCACCAGGCCGGCAGACTACGACCTGGTCCTCACCGGCGACCTGGGCGTTCTGGGCCACCAGATTGTGACGGAGTTTTTTGAGCAGGACGGCGTGGATATGAGCAAAAATTATCAGGACTGCGGCATGCTGCTCTATGATATTGAGAAACAGGATATGCACGCCGGGGCCAGTGGCTGCGGCTGCTCGGCGTCGGTGCTGTGCGGATTCATGCTGCGGCAGATGGCGGAAAAGCGGCTGAAAAAAATTCTGTTCGCCCCCACCGGAGCACTGCTGTCTCCTACGTCCTCGTTCCAAGGGGAGAGCATCCCCAGCATCTGTCACGCGCTGACCATAGAAGCATGATTTCACACAAGTTCCCAAGAGGAATATCCCCATGATGTGGAAAGAACAAGGAGGAGGAACCATGTATGCAGTATCTCAACGCGTTCCTGTGCGGCGGCATCCTATGTGCTATCGGACAGATTTTCATCGACAAAACCCAACTGACCCCTGCCCGTATTCTGACGGGGTATGTGGTAACAGGCGTGTTTTTGGAAGCCATCGGTGTGTACGGGCCCATTGCGGACTGGGGCGGTGCAGGAGCGACCGTACCGCTGACAGGGTTTGGCTCTAATCTGGCCAAAGGCGTGGCCAAGGCCGTCGGTGAAAAGGGCTGGCTGGGCGTCATGACCGGCGGGCTCACCGCCACAGCGGGCGGCATCGCGGCAGCAGTGCTGTTTTCTTTTCTGGCGGCGCTGGCCTTCCGGCCTGGAGAAAAACGATAAGGAAGCGGGAGCGGGCATTTTGCCCGCTCCCGCTCTGTGCGTCCCTCTGCGAAGGATAGCTTCGGATCTCAGCCCTTATTTCCTGCGGCAGATCAATTCCGCAAATTGGCCGTACCGACGAACCTCTTCCAGCTGAAACTGCCGGGTTCTCTCCTTCTGCGCAAACAGCGGAATCCCTCCGCCCAACAATACGGGGGCAATCTGTACGAACATACAGTCAACCATGTCTGCATCTAAAAGAGGAGCCAGAATGGTATTTCCTCCGATAATCCATATATTCTCATTCTGATTCAGTCCCTGGATAAAGGCGGGGACATCCCCGCTGACAAAGCGGAACCCCTCCCGGGGCGGATGCTTTTCATGGGTAAAAACGTAGTTGCGTGTAGTGGAATATATGCGCTCCGGGTGCTCCAGACGCTCCAGCTCACGGAAGGTTCTTCTTCCCATTACTGTGACATCCATGCGCCGGTAGAATTCCTCGTAGCCTGTTTCCTCCACGGTTCCGCAATGGTGCAGCCAATCCAGGCTGTGATCCCTGCCGGCCAAATATCCATCCAGCGTCATGCAGCCATAAAAATATACGCTCATTCGCCGCTTCCCTTTCCGCTTATGACTGGCGCCGCATCATGCGAAACATCCGGACTCAATCAATAATTTTCCGCCGAAATCTCAAAATATGCCTGCGGATGGGCGCAGGCGGGGCAGATCTCCGGTGCCTGGACGCCGACCACAATATGGCCGCAGTTACGGCACTCCCAGACCTTGACCTCGCTCTTTTTGAAGACCTCCTGCGCCTTCACGTTTTTCAGCAGTGCGCGGTAGCGCTCCTCATGGTGCTTCTCAATATCGGCCACCAGCCGGAACTTGGCAGCCAGCTCCAGAAAGCCCTCCTTCTCGGCGGTTTCGGCAAATCCGGCATACATGTCGGTCCATTCGTAGTTCTCCCCGTTGGCCGCGGCAGCCAGATTTTCAGCGGTACCGCCGATTCCCTCCAGCTCCTTGAACCACATTTTGGCGTGCTCTTTCTCATTGTCGGCAGTCTTTAGAAACAGTGCCGCGATCTGCTCATACCCCTCCTTTTTGGCCTTGGAGGCAAAATAGGTATACTTGTTTCTGGCCTGGGATTCCCCCGCAAAAGCGGTTTCCAGGTTCTTCTCAGTCTGCGTACCTGCGTATTTGGACATGACTGGTTCCCCTTTCTCTTTTTACAAAAATTTTATGGATTCAGCCCCAGAGGCTGGTGCTTCCATTATATCAGCCTCCGGACGGATCATCAATCTATTTTTACGTCTTCCGGAAATTGTACCCCCAGGAACGGCAGCTTCACCTCTCGGCAACCTGAAAACGGCCGATCAGGCTGTTCAGCGTCCGCGCCTGTTCGGACAGCTCCTTGGAAACCGCCGCGCTTCTCTCCGCGGCAGAGGAGTTCGTCTGCACCACCGAGGAAATCTCCTTGATGCCATTTTCCACCAGGACGATCATCTCCGACTGCTGAACGCTGGCGGCAGCGATCTCGTCCATCAGCGTCTTGATGGACTGCACACAGTCGTTGATATCCTGCATGGCGGAAACGGCATGACTTGTGGACTCCGTACCGGACTTCACATCCTGAATGGAGCGGCCGATCAAACTGCTGGTGGTCTGGGCGGCTTCAGCGGATTTTGCCGCGAGACTGCGGACCTCGTCCGCCACAACCGAAAACCCCTTCCCCGCAGCGCCGGCACGTGCGGCTTCCACAGCGGCGTTCAGCGCCAGAATATTCGTCTGAAACGCAATATCTTCTATGGTCTTTGTAATGGTGACAATCTGAGTTGAGGACTGGTCAATATTTTTTGTGGCCGTTATCAGCTGCTCCATCTTGGCGTCGGCCTCGGAGGCGTAGCCGGTTGCCCGGTCAACCAGCTCGCTGGCGCTGCCGCAGCGTACGGTACTGGTCTGAATCTCAGAGGTGATGGAGGTGACATTGGACACAAGGCCTTCAATCGAAACCGCCTGCTCCATCGTCCCCTGAGACAGAGCCTGCGCCCCCGAAGACACCCGGTCCGCGCTGGTGTCCACCTGGTTGGCAACCTGGGCAATATCGCGGATCACGCTCATGAGATTGGTGCGGATGGATTGCAGGCTCATGGACAGCGCCCTGAAATCACCGATATAATAGGACTCATTTTTTGTCACGTCAACAGCGAGGTTGCCCTTCGCCATCTCGCCCAGAATCCGTCCCACATCGTCTATGGTCTTTTGCAGACAGCCGCAGACGTGGTGGGTCGTCTGCGCAATCATGCCGATCTCATCCGACCGGCCGTAAAACACCTCCAGTTCATGGTCCGCCGAGAGATTCAGATCGCCCAGACGGCTTATGGCGCGCTCTACAGCCATCAGCTCCCTGCCCTCGCGGCGCAGAATCAGCAGCGTAACCAGAATAATGGCTGAAGCCATAGCCGCGCACAGCCCGCCTACCACAACGCGCACTGTGGATACCGTACCATAGACCTCCGCAGCGCTGTCGCGTACCATGAAAACCCAGCCCCGGTCCTTCAGATATTTGTAGACGACCAGCTGATTGTCCCCATATTCATCCTGGTAAGAATATGTAGCGGCCTGGGTGCTGCCATCCGTCTGAATTCGCCGGATGATCTCCTGATACCCCTTGTCAGAGGTCGCCGTATTCAGAAGTTCGTCCTCCTCGTGGTACAGATACACGCCGGTTTCCACATTCAGAAACACATATTCGCTGTCGGGCAGCCCCTGAATATCCAGATTCAGCAGGGAATCCATCAGATGACTGGCATAGACGCCTGCTCCTACATAACCCACGCACCGTTGTCCCTCAAAAATAGGATAGTACATGGACAGGATCATACTGCCGGTTCCCGGCGAGCGCATAATGCCCAGATTGGTCAGCTGCTGTTGGGCCAGAATCGTATCCTGAAACGTCTTCAGCGACTCCCCCTCCCGCGTCGTGATCCCGATGGCTCCCTGAGAGGTATGGGTCAGGACATAGGTTTCCGGGGTAGCAATATACAGCCCCTCGAAAATACCCTTGACCGCGGCAAAGTTCTCAGTGTACCGCTGCGCCTTCTCCAGAAGCTCCGGGTCCTCCGGGTGAAGAAGGAGCTCTCGAACCTCCCCGCCCAGAGCGAAGGCCGTCATGTACTCTTCCGCAGAAGACACATACTCATTGATAATAGTCGCCCGGGATTCCACGGCGTCAGTCATCTGGTTGGTAATATCGTTTTTGACCATGGACGCGGTATTGGTGGATACGACGGCCCAGAGCAGAAACATTCCCACCAGGGTGATGGCTGTTGTAATAATGCCGATGCGCGTAGCAAGCTTCGTGTTTACCAGGAATTTCATAAACTCTCCTCCGCAGAAAAAAGTTATTGTGGAACAGATTTTTGCTGGTCCCTCCAGGACATGCTGGAATCTGTACCGGAGATTCCGGCAGCAGCCTCTTGAGGCGGCGATATATTATAACACACTATTCGCCGTGTGTCGAGAGGGGCTCAGCAAAAATTGCCAAAATGTCCGTCTCCTTACCTGCCATTGGCCCTCCTGCCGGCATCCGTTCCGGTGCGCAAGAAAGGCGGCCTCCGGGCCGCCTTTCCACGTATAGCCGCTGCCACCGGGATACGCTCCGGCTGCTTCACCCCTGACAGCTTTGATGCCCGCGGCACTGGCCCTGCTGGTGATGACCGCAGCTGTGATGATCCTCTCCCTGCTGGTGATGGCTGCACCGCACATCGGGGTCATAGGCCAGCCCGCCCCGCAGCAGGGCCGCCACAGCCTCGTCCGCTTCCCCAGTCACACCACCATACAGCTGAATGCCGCTGGCCTCCAGCGCAGCGCGGGCCCCGCCGCCAATGCCCCCGCAGATCAGCGCGTCCACTCCCAGCGCCTTCAGTACGCCGGCCAGCGCACCATGGCCCTGTCCATTGGTATCCACCACCTCGGAAGCCTTGATTTCCCCCGCCTCCACATCGTAGACCTTGAACTGCCCGGTGTGTCCGAAATGCTGGAAGATTTTGCCCGCTTCATAAGTAACCGCGATTCTCATCATGTGTTCCCCTTTCGCTTTCGTATATTGTTGGCGAATTTGATATTTGTAGCAGCCGCCGCAGCTGCGGAACTCCCTTTCTCCGCCGCAGAGCTGATACTCTCCGCCCTCAATGCGCAGCGGAAGGCCGTCTACCAGCGCATCCGCCAATTTCTTCCGGGCAGACGAGTAGATCCACTGCACCGTGGTGCGGGCAATGCCCATCTGCCTGCCGCACTGCTCCTGAGAAAGGCATTCCTTGTCAATCAGGCGGACCGCTTCATATTCGTCCACCGTCAACAGGACCGCCGCCGCACCGCCGCCGTCGATGGGGACAAACCCCTGCGTCTGGGGAAAATGGCACACATTTCTGTACTTTTTCGGCCTGGCCATTCTCCTCCTCCTCCCGGCTGTCACAACGCCTTGTTTGCCGCCATTATAGCAGCATTTCCGGCATATGTCAATATTTCGGTTGACATACGCCGGAAAGCGCCGTATAGTTAAGAAAAGTATCCGGACGCACCGCCGCAGAACGGCGGGCATCCGGATTGTAACGGAAAGGTAGGATTACCGATGAATTTTTCTCACTATTTCCCTGTGTGGGATCAGCTTACGGCAGATGATCAGGATCAGCTGACCGGAGCGGCCGTCTGCCGCAGGGTAAAAAAGGGGACATTGCTTCACAGCGGAGCCATGGACTGCCTGGGCTTCCTGATGATACAGTCCGGACAGCTGCGGGCCTACATTCTTTCGGACGAAGGCAGGGAAATCACCATTTACCGGCTGCTGGAGCGGGACGTCTGTCTGCTTTCCGCTTCCTGCATGATGAACGGCAGTCAGTTCGACGTGGCGGTTGAGGCGGAAAAAGATTCGACGCTCTGGATCATCCCGTCGGAGACCTACCGGCGGGTCATGGCCCGCTCCGCGCCTCTGGCCAATTACACCAACGGACTGATGGCAGGCCGGTTTTCCGACGTAATGTGGCTGATGGAACAGGTGATGTGGAAAGGTCTGGACCAGCGTCTTGCCGCCTTTCTTTTGGAAGAGGCAGCGCTGGAAGGTTCAGATACGCTGGAAATCACCCACGAAAAAACCGGCAATCATCTTGGAACAGCCAGAGAGGTTGTCACCCGGATGCTGCGGTATTTCCAGTCCGAGGAATTGGTCAGGCTGCGGCGGGGTACTGTGGAGCTTACCAATATTCCTGGGCTGCGGAAACTGGCTGAAAAGTAGCGGCCAGCTCAGAGCATGGACAGAATCTGCTGTTTGGAACGGGCGCCAATGGCCTTATTGACAACTTTTCCGTCCTTTATCACCATCAGCGTAGGGATGCTCATGATCCGGAATTGCCTAGCCAGATCCTGTTCCTCATCCACATTGATTTTTCCCACCTGGATATCGGAGCGCTCTCCGGCAATCTCTTCCACCAGGGGTACCACGGCGCGGCAGGGCCCGCACCAGGGAGCCCAGAAGTCCAGCAAAGTAGGCTTGGAACTGTTGAGAACCGTTTCCTGGAAATTATCCTTTGTAATGTGCAAAGCAGGCATTTGTCATTCCTCCTGAAGATTTTGATGGCTGTATTCTGACAGATTTTTCGCTTTGTTTCCGTGATGAAATCACACTTTGCCATTTCTGGCTTTGCAGATCAGCTGGGTCATGGTTCCCATGGGACAGTAGACGCACCAACTGCGGGGCTTGAAGAGCACCATGGTGATCAGGCCGAGGACTGTAGAGGTCAGCATCACGCTATAAAAGCCAAAGGCAAACTGAGCGGCACCGGGATGGAACAGCGTTCCGTGGTAGGCCCAGCTCCAAGGGAGCCGGAATGTCCACAGCAGCGTGACTACCTGACCCAGATCCCGCACCCCTGCAAAGACCAGATATGTATTCCAGAGCATCTGAAAAAACATAATAAAGAAGAAAATCAGAAAGCCATAGCGGAACCCCTTGCTCTTCATCCACCGGGGGATATCCTTTTTTCTGGAGAGGCCGAACCGACCGCCCAGCAGACTGAACAGCTGGCCCCTGCCGCAGTAGCGGTTGCAGTAGCCCTTGCTGCCCGCCGTTATGGAGATGATCAGCGGGATAAAGAAGCAGAGCAGGCCCAGCCATGCAAAAAGTATGTTGAAAAATCCCAGTACCAGATAGGTCAGCGACGCAACCCAGAGATAGTCATACCACCGCTTTTTCATCCCGCAGCCTCCTCCATTTTAATAACAGACGCGGGACATTCCTTTGCGCATTTCCCGCATCCTACGCATTTATCCGGATCCACCCGGGCTGTGATACCCCTGACGACCGCAATGGCCGACAGCGGACAGACCTTCACACAGCACCCGCAGGCAACGCAGTCACTCTGCGTCACCACCGCATAGCGCTTTTTTCTCCTGATTTCTTTCACGCTGACACCTCCTTGAACAATTGAGAAAATTGTAACACCGCCGCCGGGGTGTTTACCGTGACATAATCACACTTACGGAAGGCAGATCCTTTGGCGATGCACTCTGCGGCAAATTCTTTGCCATTCAAATCCAGCCAAAAATCTGCATACCTTCCCAGCTTCTGCGGATACTATCCATGTTTTCCAAGGGAAGGACTGATAGAACCAGCTCTCCAAATTTCTATTCAGTACCTTCTCCAAGCATTACAATATACTCGCCGCGCTGCGGCGCGGCAGATACGGGAGGAATCAAGAATGAAAGCAACCGGAATTGTGCGTCGCATCGACGACTTGGGGCGTGTGGTCATCCCTAAGGAAATCCGCCGGACTATGCGTATTCGGGAGGGCGACCCTTTAGAGATTTACACCAGCCGGGAGGGGGAGGTTATCTTCAAGAAGTATTCCCTTATGGGCGGACTGGATGACTTTGCCGCTCAGTTCTGCGAAACATTATCCAAAAGCTGCGGAGCCATCACTGCTGTGACAGACCGTGACTCTGTCATTGCCGTTGCCGGCGGCGGCAAGCGAGAACTGCTGGGCAAGCGTATCAGCCCGCAGCTGGAGCAGATCATGGAAGACCGGAGAATCTATCAGCACGCCGGTGAAGAACGCAGCGTATTTGTCACGGAATCCGGTGATAAATACCGCACTGCCGTGGCGGCTCCCATTATTTCGGAGGGAGACGTACTGGGACTGGTTCTGTTTGTGGAAGACGGAGAGTGCCAGGTTACAGGCGAAACAGAGTATAAGCTGGCCCAGACCATCGCCGCCTTTTTGGGCAAGCACATGGAAAGCTAACTCCAACGAAGAGAAGTCAGGATGGTTTGCTGGGCCGGCGCGACGATGTCATTCAGAAGGTCGTTTCGGTTAGAAGGGCTCTTTATTCCTGCAAATGATACGATTCACATAGTGTGACAGGATAAAGGGCCCTTGTCAGTGCAGTGCTATAAAGCCACGCAAGAAACTCCCGGCACATCTGGAAAGACAGTGCCGGGAGGTATCTTTTTGTATTACTTTCTATAGGGTATCACTCAAAAGTTACGCTATCTACCCTCAGACGTGAACCGCCTCGGATATTCTCTCTGTTCTCCCGGCCTTACCACCGCTCTCCTGCCGCCGTGGGCATTGCCGCCTCCTGGATGGACTGATACAGTCTTTCCGCCGCCGCGCCGAAGGCATGGGCGGAAAACTTTTCCGCCGACTCCTCTGCTGCCGCGCACATCTGCTCCCGCAGGGCAGGATTGGTACAGAATGCGGAGAGATGATCGCCGAAAGCGCTGCCGGTCTCATACTGCCACCCGTTGACGCCGTTTTCCACCACGCCGTCCACACATGGGTCCTTCCGGCACAGCACCGGCAAACCTGCCGCCAGGGCCTCAAAATAGGTCAGCCCCTGGGTCTCGCTGGTGGAGGCGGTAACGAACAGATCTCCCAGCCGGTAATAGTCCGCCACCTCTCCGTGTGGTACCATGCCGGTGAAGATCACATCCAGCCCCCGTCCCCGGGCATACGCCAATACCTCTTCCCGATCGGGTCCGTCCCCTACCAGCAGCAGGGTGACGTCTTTCCGGCCGGCGGCGGCAATCTGATCCACCAGCTGCTCCAGATTTTTTTCCTTGGCCATTCTGCCCAGGTACAGCAGCACTGTGTGGTCCTCCGGAATAGACCAGCGACGGCGAAGCTCCGCCATTTTTTTCGCGTCCGGCTCCTGCTGGTAGGCGGACAGGTCCACGCCGGTGGGGATCACCTCAATCCGGCAGCGCACGCCGTAGTCCTCCAGCAGCCGCCGCACCTTTTCACTGGGGGCCACCACGCAGGCGGTCCGGGAACAGATCCAGCGGGAGAAGACGGAGACCACCACCTTCCCCAGCCGCACGCTGGGAGAAAAGTAGTGGGTATAGTCCTCGTAAACCGTATGGTAAGTATGGACGATAGGCACGCCCAGCCGGTGGGAAAGAGCGTAAGCTACCCGGAAGGAGCTGAACTCGCACTGGGAGTGGATCACATCGGGCTGCCACTCCATCAGCTCCCGGATCAGACTGCGGGTACGGTTCACCCGCAGCCGGGCGCCGGGGTAGATTTTGTTGGCGCTGACGGAGCCCATGTAGTAGACGTTTTCGCTTTTATAGCTGTGCAAAGTATTGGACAGGGTAACGACACGGACTTCGTGACCCAGTCTCTCCAGTTCCCGCTGCAAAAGCAGTACAGAGGTGACGACGCCGTTGATAACCGGCGCGTACCAGTCCGTTGTAATCAGAACTTTCACATATTTCTCCCCTTAAATCAGGATTGGCTTTTGCCTTCGCTGTCAGACAGATATGATTATATCAGGTCTGTCCGGCGGGAGCAAGAGAATTAAAAAAATCCTAAAGATTTGGAAAAATCCGCCGGAGCGATTCTGTTTTTCCGAAGAGGTCAGAATCGGAGCCCCAATTCCGGGGCTCCGATTCTTTCGTTCATTTTCGATCTTCTTCCGTTTGCCGGCGCATAATAGGAAAAAATTACGGAAGTACTTTGCAGATCCTGCTGTTATACCGTCTTACAGCGGATTTTCGTCAATCCATCTTGAAATCGCGGTACCGATTTCCTTGATGCAGCCGGGCGCGTAGGGAACCTTCATTCCCGCTCCGGCGGCCAGCTCTTCAAAGGTTCTGGTGCCTCCCAGGTCCACAAAGGCCAGATACCGCTTCCAGGCGTCCGCCCGGTCGGACATGAAGGCCAGCCAGAACTGGAAAGCCATGGTCTGAGCCATGCAGTAATCAATATAGTAGAAGGGGCTCATATAGATGTGCATCTGCTGCTGCCAGCGAGCGCCCCGGCTGTAGGAGGGCAGGTCCTCATAGTCAATCCAGGGCCGGTACTTTTTCTCCAGCTCCAGCCAGGTTTCATTGCGCTGCTCCGGGGTCAGCTCCGGTTTTTCATACATTATGTGCTGGAACTCGTCTACCATGCAGCCGTAGGGAATAAAAATCAGGCTGTCCTCACAGTGGCCGATTTCATATTTCCGGGTGGTGGGGCCGAAAAATTTCTCATGCCAGGGCGAGGTGAGGAATTCCATGGACATGGAGTGGGTTTCGCAGCCCTCCATGGTGGGACTCATCAGAGAGGAGAGGTAGCCCTTCCGGGCGGCCCGGTAGAAGGCGAAGGCGTGACCCGCCTCGTGGGTCAGCACATCCACGTCGCCGCTGGTACCGTTGAAGTTGGAAAAAATAAAAGGGGCCTTGTAAGCGGAAAACTCGGTGCAGTAGCCGCCGGGAGCCTTGCCTTCCTTGCTGAGCACGTCCAGCAGCTCTCCGTCGTAGAGGAAGTCGATGAACTCTTTTGTCTCAGGGCTCAGCTCATGGTACATTTCCCGGCCGGCGGCCAGAATCTCATCGGGCGTACCCTGAGGCTTGGCGTTGCCGTCGGGAAACAGGAGAGCATCGTCATAAATCTTCAGCTTCTCCACGCCGATGCGCCGGGCCTGATTATCCTTCACCCGGGCGACCAGAGGCACCATATCCGAGGCAATCTGCTCCCGGAAGGCAGCGCATTCCTTGGGGCCCCAGCAGTTGCGGCCCAGGCGGTCATAGCCCAGAGGGATGAAGCTGGCATAGCCCATGGCCTGTCCCTGGGCGGTGCGGTTTTTCACCAGCTTGTCATAGAGCTCGTCCAGCTGCTCCCGGTGATCCTCGAACCATTGACCCCGGACCTGGAAAGCTGCCTTGCGGACCGGGCGGTCGGGACTTTGCAGGAAGGGTCCCAGCTTGGGCAGCGGGAGGGTTTCACCTTCCCACTCCACGGTGGCAGAGGCATAGAGTTTCTGATACTCGCTGGTCAGCTTGTTCTCCTCCTGCATCAGCTCCATGATTTCCGGCTTCATGCAGCGCACAGAGATTTCCAGATTCTGGAAAAGAAGGGAGCCGAATTTTTCTTCCAGCCGGGAGCGGAAGGGAGAGTTTAGCAGGGAGAGATTGATTTTCTGATCGATTTCCTGGAGGACGGGGCTGATTTCATCGATATAGTCGCTCTCCTTTTCATAGAAGCTGTCTTTGGTATCGATGGTGTGGCGGACGTAGGCCAGAGAGCAGAGGGTGGAGATGTCCTTGCTTTTTTCCTCGTAAGCCAGATAGGCGGCGATCTGTTCCTCCGCTGTGGCAGCGGAGCGGATTTGTTCCAGCAGCTCGCCGGCAGAGGTCTGGAATTCCTCCAGGTTGGGGTGGGTGTAGGGCATTTCTGTAAACTTCATAACATATTCCTTTCTTTGCTGTCCGGAGGGCAGCAAACGTTTCATTCGTCTCCCATCGCTTCAGGCCAGGCCGCCGGGATGCAGCGTTACAGCTCTCTCAGAACTGCCAGAAGAAACGCCCATGTCCTCCCCACGGAGGATACCGACATCCGCTCTCTGGCGCTGTGAACGTCTCTGAGATCCGGACCGATGGATACCGCATCAAGTCCCGGCATTTTCCCCGCGAACAGGCCGCACTCCAGACCGGCGTGAATGGCCTCCACCTTCATTTCCCTGCCGGCCATCTGCCGGTAAACCCGAAGCATCGCGTCCCTCAGGGGGGAATTCTTCCGGTATTCCCAGGGCGGATATTCGCCCCGCTGGGAAAAGCTGCCGCCGTACCGGGCAGCCAGCCGTTCCAGCTGTGTGCACAGCGCCGCCTTTTCCGCCGCCGCGCTGCTGCGCACTGAGCTGGATAGCTCCATTCTGCCCTCCTCCAGCCTTAGAATGCCGATGTTCAGGCTGGTCTGCACCAAACCGGGAATATCCTCGCTCATGGCCTGTACGCCGTTGGGATAGTCATTCAGAAGAGAGAGGGCTGTCTCCGTGTCCTCCGGGGAAAGAGCCTGACGGCGCTCCGGCGGGAGGGAACTGAGCGTAATGGACAGCCCTGGCTCCGTTGCCGCAAAAGCGGCGCAGGTTTCGCTCTCAAAGCGCTTTCTCACGGCTTCCGCCTCCGCCGGGTCCTCCGCCAGGAACACCGCCTCCGCCTCCTTGGGGATGGCGTTGTCCTGCAAGCCGCCGGAAAGGGAGATCAGACGGATGCCCTCCATTTTTTTCAGGCAGGCGCCCAGCAGCTTGTTGGCGTTGGCCAGCCCTTTGCCGATCTCCGTTCCGGAGTGTCCCCCCTGGCCGCCGGAAACGGTCAGACGGCACACCGCGCTTTCCGCCTCCTCCATGGAAAATTCTTTCACAATGTCGCACCGGGATCCTCCGGCGCAGCTGACGGTAAGCACGCCCTCGTCCTCGCTGTCGAGGTTGATGAGCTTCCGCCCCGCCAGATCTGAGCAGTCCAGGCCGTTGGCCCCCAGCAGTCCAACCTCCTCGTCCACGGTCAGAACCGCCTCAATGGGCGGGTGGGCAGCGTCCCGGCTGTCCAGCAGGGCCAGAATCAGAGCGACGGCCGCGCCGTTGTCCCCGCCCAGTGTGGTGCCCCGGGCCTTCACCCAGTCTCCGTCCACCGTCAGGTCCAGAGGCTCCCTCTCAAAATCGTGGTCCACGCCCCTCTCCTTTACGCAGACCATGTCCAAATGGCCCTGTAAAATGACAGCCGGATGAGTTTCATAGCCGGGGGAAGCGTTTTTCCAGATAACCACGTTCCCCAGTCCGTCCTGCCGGCAGCGCAGGCCCCGGTCTCTCGCAAAGTTCGCCGCCCATTCGCTGGCAGCGGCGGTATTCCCTGAGCCGTGGGGAATGCGGGTCAGCTCCTCAAAAAAACGGAATACACTTTTCGGCTCCAGATTGGCCAAGACAGGATTGTCCAAGATGATCTCCTCTTTTCTTTACAGTAATTGTACGCCCGCTTCCTCGCAGATGTCCAGTGTCTGCTGGTCCCACAGGCTCACCTGAACCTCCCCGATGTGGCAGCAGCCGATCATCAGCATGCACAGCCGGCTTTGTCCGATGCCGCCGCCCATAGTCAGGGGCAGTTCATTGTTCAGCAGCATTTTGTGGAAGGGCAGCTCTCGCCGGTCCTGGCAACCCGAAAGCTCCAGCTGCCGCTCCAGACTCTCCGGATCCACCCGGATGCCCATGGAAGAAATCTCAAATGCGCGGCCCAGCACGTCGTTCCACATGAGGATATCGCCGTTGAGCTCCCAGTCATCGTAGTCGGGGGCCCGGCCATCGTGCTTCCGGCCGCTGCGGAGTTCCTTTCCGATCTGCATAAGAAACACCGTCCTGTGTCCCTCCCGCATGTAAGCGGTCTCCCGCTCCTGAGGGGGCAGATGGGGGTACAGATCCTCCAGCTCCTGGGTGGTAATGAAGCTCACCTCCCGGTCCAGGTGGGTTTTCACCTGGGGGAAGGCCCGGCGCAGGGCGTCGCAGGTATCGCAGACGGCGCCCACGATGGAGCGTACGGTATACTGGAGGAAGTCCATATTCCGGTCGGATTTGGTGATGACCTTCTCCCAATCCCACTGGTCCACATAGACGGAGTGGATGTTGTCCAGGCTCTCGTCCCGGCGAATGGCGTTCATGTCGGTATACAGACCGTTGCCGGGGTAGAAACCGTAGCGCTTGAGGGCCAGCCGCTTCCATTTGGCCAGGGAATGAACCACCTCGCCCTGGGCCCCGCCCACGGCGGGGATGTCGAAGCCTACGGGGCGCTCCACACCGTTGAGGTTGTCGTTGAGGCCGGAGTTTTTGTCCACGAACAGCGGCGCGGAAACCCGGCGGAGATTCAGAGCAAATTTCAGATTCTCCTGAAAACTGCTTTTGACAAACTCGATGGCCCGCTGCATGTCGTAACCATAGAGAGGGGAGCGGTAGCCCTGGGGAATGGTGCAGGTATTCATAAGCTTCCTCCTGTTTTGGAAAAAATTCTCGACGGATACTATCATACACCATTTTATGGAAAAATGCACGGCAATTTTGAAAAGCTTCTTCCGGGAATTCTTTCAGAGACGCTGCTTTTGTCGAAAGACTCTTGCATTTCCGCCGGGCACCGGGTATAATGTGAGCGGGGCGATATGTACCGCCCCGGGCATTTACATGATATTAAAGATTGAAGGAGAAAAAGTATGACAAAAAAGATGCTGTCCCTCATGCTGGCTCTGGTGCTGTGCCTGGGCCTGACCCTTCCCGCCAGCGCCGCGCAGGCGCCGGAGGGCACCTCAGCCATCCAGGTGCAGGCCGGAGGTATGACCCAGGTCGTGCAGAATCTGGATCTCTGCCAGGAGGAGAACGGAGTTGCGGGCGAAACCCAGACCATTCGGGGTTTTAACCAGATTGCCGGCGGTACACCCATCACCGTGACCAACGCCGGCGCCGACGCCTCTGCCGTCTTCTACATCTACTACATCGGTTATACCCTCCGCGCAGAGGGCAAGTACTTCAACAGCGGCGATATCCGCTATCTGGCGGATCATTCCGCCGCAGACGTGCCCTCCTCCTCCGCCTCCAACGGACTGTACTGGGTCTTCAACAGCGGCAAGCTGGATGGAGCTGCCGCTGCGGCGCAGGCCAAGACCCTGGTTCCCGGCGAGAGTGTGAGCTTCACTCTGCCTGACGAGGGAACGGACACCATTTTCAGACTCTGCATTGAGATTTACTATCCGGAGCAGAACGATTACTACGGCAGAAGCCTTCCTCTGAAGATCGCCGCCCCCCGTCCTGCCAAGCCCACCCCCTCCACTGTGATGGTCAATGGCGTCAACACCGCCTTTGATGCCTACAACATCGACGGCAGCAATTACTTCAAGCTCCGGGATCTGGCCTATGTGCTCAACGGCACCGCCAAGCAGTTCCAGGTGGGCTGGGACAGCAGCGCCAACTCCATCTCCCTGACCTCCGGTCAGGCGTACACCGCCGTGGGCGGCGAGATGGGCAGCCGGGGCACCGCCGAGCAGATCGCTGCGCCCACCGCCTCCAGGATTCTGCTCAACGGCCGTGAGGTCTCCCTTACCGCGTACCTCATCAACGGCAACAACTACTTCAAGCTCCGGGACATCGGCCAGGCCTTCGACTTTGGCGTGGACTGGAACAGCGAGGCGCAGACCATCTTTATCGACACCGCAAAAGGATATACGCCCGGCTGAGAAACCTCGTTCCCCCGCCGGTGAGAACAGTATATATCCCGGGAGCCCGGCTGGTGCTCCCGGGATTTTTCCCGCAAAAATTTTATCTGCGGGAATATTTGGATACGGGAAAATGAATTTTCAGGCTCCGGAAGGCCTCTCTCCACTCTAAGAACAAAAAAATTTACTGTTTTCCCCGGTTTATTGTGCAAACAAATATGCAGAACCGTAAAACCCGGGATTGAATTTTTCGATTACCTATGATAAAATACTCCTCAGACGTGATGCCTGCACTCTCTTTTCAGCTCAGAGAGCACTGATTGAATACCGGAGGGCCCACCGAAAGGAGGTGAGGACCATTGCAAGCAGGGCGGAAACAAACCAGGCAAACGTACAGGTGGTTCCCGCGGCGTGAAAAGGCGCGCGCTCCTCTGGGAAGTAAGAGACATGCGGCCGTCAAATTCCTTTTTGTGGCGGCCGGCAGCAGACAGATCTGTCAGATACGATGAATGTAGGAGAGAACAAAACCATGAAAAAGCAACTGATCGCCAAGCTCCTCGTGCTTGGTATGGTCCTGGCCATGCTGCCCACTGCGGCTCTGGCCAGCGCAAACACCGCCACCGACGCCAGCAACAATACCTATGTCTATGACTTCGGCTTCATCTTCGACGACTACACCTTCAGCGGCGCCGAGACTCCCGCTGAGCCTGAGAAGCCCGCCGAGCCCGAGACTCCTGCCGAGACCACTCCCGTGGAGACCGAGACCAACGCTGACGGCCAGGTCGTTGCGACCGTGACCGTTGAGGCCGAGGTGAAGGGCAACACCGCTACCGTGGCTGTGACCGCCGAGGCTGCCGCTGACCTGGTCAGCAAGCTGGTGGACAGCAAGGCCGACGTGCTGGTGCTGCCTGTGGCCGCTGAGAGCGCTACCAAGGCTGTTGTGTCTGTACCCGCCGCCGCTCTGGCTGAGATGGCTGCTAGGACCGACGCTGCTCTGACCGTGGAGAGCACCGTGGCTAACGTCACCATCTCCAACGAGGCTCTGGCTGCCATCGTCGAGGGCGCCGAGACCGTGGAAATCAGCGCTGAGGCCAAGGAAGACGGTACCGTCTCCATCGCCCTGCTGGCTGACGGCAAGGCTGTTGAGGATATCCCCGGCGGTCTGGATGTTGTCATCCCCGTTGAGGTCGAGGCTGAGGCTGTTGCCGGTGTTTACCTGGTGAAGGCCGACGAGACCGAGGAAGAGCTGACTTGGGAGATCGCCGACGGCAGCCTGAAGGTGAATCTCACCAGCACTGGCGATGTCCGCATCGACAAGAAGTAATTTCATCAAAGCGCTCCCATCCGGAGCGCACCATGGGAAAGAGGGGGCTTCGGCCCCCTCCTTCTCCCAGCGCTTCGCCGCAGGGCGGAGCGCTGGGAGAAGGCTGCCCATAGAGAGGTGACATATATGAACCAAACAATCAAGCCGTCCGCCGACATGCCGCGGGTCTGGCAAATAGTGGGGCCGGCGCTTTTGGCCGCGCTCTTTTTCTTTGCCGTCTGCCTGAACGCCGCTGCCACCGTAAAAATGGAGGCTGTGCTGCTGATTCTGCTGACGCTCTCGTCGGTGTTCCTGTTTTATGCCAGAATGCGGGAGCGGATAAAGCCGCCTGTTCTGGCACTGGCGCTTGTGGTCCTGCTGAACGGCGTGTCCACGCTGTACGCCTTCTCCCCCAAGCTGGCTATGTACGAGTTCGTGAAAATTCTGACGTCCTTCTGTCTGGCCATGCTGCTGCTTGCTTTCAGCGGCGGCCGGGATCCGGGGCGTCAGACAGCGGCTGTGCTGTCGGGCTGTTGTGCCGTGGCGGGACTGGTCAGTATCGACCTGCTCTCCACCCGGTGGATCAGTACGGCCGTTTTGTCGTTTCTGGGCCAATTTACCCAGGACTACGCAAATCTGAGCGTGGTGGAGGAGGGAGTGCGCATGACCTCCCTTTTCATGAACCCCAATGTATTTGCCGGCTGCATCGGTCTGGGGGTGCTTCTGAGCCTGGGACTGGCCTCCACTGCGGAAAAGCCCTGGGAGCGGGTGGTCCATCTGGTCTGCCTGTCTGTCAGTTCTCTGGCCTTTGTGCTGGCCTTCAGCATGGGGGCCTGCGTGATGATCGTGCCCGCGTTCCTGATTTTTCTGGCTCTGGAGAAAAAGGAGCGGCGGGCAGGACTGCTGATTGTGATGGTGGAAACTCTGGTTGTCACCATGCTGGCGGCTTTTCCCTCCTCCATGACGGGGTTGAATGCCTGGGAAGGCGTGCAGCCTGTACCCCTGCTGTGCACAGTGGGGAGCGCGGCGCTTCTGTGCGCTCTGGACCTGCTTTTAGGGAAAAAGCTGGCGGAGAAGCTGAACCGGCATGGCCGGATGGTGATTTTCCTGACGGCCGCAATTCTGGCGGGACTGCTGGCCTTTCTCACCGCCGCCTTTCTGCTCACAGGCGGCGCGACTCTTCAGCCCGGGCAGGCGCTGCGCCGGGCCGCCTATCCTGAGCCTGGAAACTGGACAATAACGGCGGAGGCCGATGGCCCCCTCACCGTCAAGGTAGAGAGCCAGAACCGGGCGGACACTATGATGCATACCAGCACTGTGCTGTACGACGGTCCGCTCAGTGAGGCAGCCTTTACCGTCCCGGAGGACAGTCTGGTGGTTTATTTCAACTTCACCGCCGGGGAGCAGGAGGTCCGGCTGGAGCGGGCGGACTGCTCAGGGGAGAGAGGTTCCGTGGGAATTCCTCTGCGCTACAAGCTGCTGCCCGGCTTTATCGCCAACCGGCTCCAAGGCCTGTTTGCCAACCAGAACGCCATCCAGCGTCTGGTCTTTTTCGAGGATGGCATGAAGCTGTTTCAGAAAAGCCCGGTAATTGGACTGGGGCTGGGAGGCTTTGAGAACGGAGCAAGGAGCGTGCAGTCCTTCTACTATCAGACCAAGTATGTCCATAATCATTATATTCAGGCCCTGGTAGACACGGGAATTCTGGGCCTGCTCCTGTTTTTGGGACTTCTGGCGGTATCCGGCGGGGCGGTATGGTTCGCTAGGAGGGAGGGAACTATTCTGGCCCCCTCCCTGGGCGCGGCCCTGGCGTTTATGGCCGGGCACTGCGCGGTGGAGGTGGATTTCTCCCATTTCTCCTATCTCCCCATCGCCTTTGGCGTTTTCGCCGCCATCAATCTCTCCTGCGGCAGCGCACTGCCTGTGCCCGGCTGGGCCAGGGCCAGGAAGGTCCAGGGAGGGCTGCTGCTGGGAATTTCCGCACTGCTGGTGATATTCGGCGTACTGCTCAACAATAACATGCGGGCACAGAGTCTGGCCTATGAGACAGATAGCATGTCCGATCTGGCGGAGGCGGCCCGGCTGGACCCCTTTGAGTGGGCGGATCATATGCTCACCTATGTGATGCGTGCGCCGGACCACAGCGAGGATGAGGCTGTCCAGCAACAGGCGGAGGAATTTGCCGCCCGGCTGGAGACAGTCAATTCCAACATTCTCCCCGTCTATCTGGCGGAGTACTACCTCTATACCGGCAACCTGGAGCATGCCTTCGCCATGCTGGAAAAATTCGTGGACTATGTCGCCGCGGATGCTTCCGCCTGGCAGCGGGTGTTTGGCCTTTTGCAGCGGTATGAGGCGGACGGCGAATATTTCCGGGAAGGCGTGTCTCATCTGGCCGGTCTGCTGGAGACTTGGAACGCGGAGAATATGGGGACCATCACGCTGGACGGGGAGATGGAGGCGTTTATCGCCCGCATGCGCTCCTGACCGGAGGTCCCCTGGCCGGACGGCCGCCTGATTTCATGGGAAGCCGGAGTACACATATGATAAGAGAAAATCAGCAGCTGCTTAACCGGCTGCACGTGCTGACCGACGGGATAATCCTGTATGCCGCGCTGCCCGCGGCGTTCTGGATTCGGTTTTATCTGCTGCCAGGAGGCTTCATTTCCGTACCGCTGTCCCGGTATATGGCCATTGGTCTGTTTCTGACTGGGGCATATTTGTTTACTTATGCGGCTTTTGGCCTGTACCAATCCTTCCGCCGCGCCCGGCTGCGCCGGGAACTGGAGAAGCTCTGGCTGGCCAGCGCTCTGGACATGGCGATTCTCCTGAGCGTTCTGTTTATTCAGCACTCTGTCAACTATTCCCGCATGACCCTTGCCATCTGGTCGGCGTTGAGTTTGGTGGCCTTGAGCTGCAAGAGGTTTTTCCTCCGCCGGGTGCTGCGGTACTTCCGACAGAAGGGCTACAATCAGAAGCGGGTGCTGGTGCTGGGCAGCGGAGAGCTGGCCCGGACCTATCTGAAGACCATCCGGTCGGAGCGGGAGCTGGGCTATCTGCCCATCGGCTATATCGCCTCCCGGAAGGAAAATCTCAATCTGAAGCGTCTGGGAGATTTTGAGGAGCTGGAGAAACTGCTGGATCTGTACCGGCCCGACGAGGTGGTGTCCGCCATCGACATGGAGGACTACCAGCGGATGCCGGAGATCATCGCCGCCTGCGAGAAGACGGGAACAAAGCTGTCCATCATTCCCTTTTACGCCAAGTACATGCCCTCCAACCCACAGTTTGATGATCTGGAAGGCATCCCGCTGCTGAATCTGCGGCGGATTCCTCTGGACAACTGGGCCAACGCCTTCTGCAAGCGGGCGATGGACGTGACGGGGGCCCTGACGCTGATTCTGCTCACGTCCCCTGTGATGCTGCTGTGCGCGGCGGGCGTAAAGCTGTCCTCTCCCGGTCCGGTGATCTTCAGGCAGAAGCGGATTGGCCGGAACAAGGAACCCTTTTATATGTACAAATTCCGCTCCATGCGGGTGAACGACGGACAGGACACCCGCTGGAGCGCCAACCGGGACGAGCGGAAAACCAGATTCGGCGCGTTCATGCGCAAGTGCTCTCTGGATGAGCTGCCACAGTTCTTCAATGTGCTCAAGGGGGACATGAGTCTGGTGGGGCCTCGCCCGGAAATTCCCTTTTACGTGGAGCAGTTCAAGGAGGACGTACCTCTCTACATGGTCAAGCATCAGGTCCGTCCGGGCATCACCGGTTGGGCTCAGGTCAACGGCCTGCGGGGCGATACATCCATCAAGGCCCGGGTGGAGCACGACATCTACTACATTGAGCACTGGAGCATTCTGTTCGATATTGAGATTCTGCTTACCACGATTTTCAGAGGGAAGTTTCTCAACAGCGAGACGCTCAACGGTTAAAAAGGAGAAATCATGGGTCCCAAAGTGTTGTTTACCGCCTCGACCTGTTCCCATATTCTGAATTTTCATCTCCCCTATCTGCGGGCCTTTCAGGAGCGGGGCTGGACGGTTCACGCGGCCTGCGGCGGTCCTCCGGCGGACATTCCCTTTGCGGAGACCGTATGGGAGCTTCCCCTGGAGAAATCCATGGGCTCTCCGCGAAATTTCCAGGCGGCGGGCATCCTCCGAGAAAAAATCAATGCGGAGGAGTACGCCCTTATCAGCACCCACACCTCCTTGGCGGCCTTTTTCACCCGGCTGGCCCTCTCGGGACTGAAGCGCCGGCCAATGGTGATGAATATGGTTCACGGCTACCTGTTCGACGACGCAACGCCTTTTTTGAAGCGTCAGGTCCTTTTGGCGGCGGAGCGGTGGACGGCGCCCCAGACTGATCTGCTGGTAACGATGACCCGGTGGGATCTGGAAGCGGCCCGGCGGTACCGGCTGGGCCGGCGGGTGGTACATATCCCAGGCGTTGGCGTGGATTTTTCCAGGTTTACCAAACCGGACGGCCGGACCGTCCGGGCGCTGCGGAGGGAGTGGGAAATTCCGGAGGACGCGTTTGTCCTGCTTTACCCCGCAGAGTTCTCCCGGCGCAAGAGCCAGTTTGTGCTCATCAAGGCCATGGCAGCGCTTCCGGACCGCGTTGTTCTGGTTCTGGCCGGCGACGGTGCGTTGCGGCAGGATTGCCGGGAGCTGGCGGGCCGTCTGGGGCTGGCGGGTAGGGTAGTGTTTCCCGGGCATATCAGGGATCTCTCCCTCTGGTATGCCATGGCGGATGCTGCCGTCTCCGCCAGCCGGATTGAGGGGCTGCCCTTCAACATCATGGAGGCCATGCACGCCGGCCTCCCAGTGGCAGCCAGCGCCGTCAAGGGCCATACCGACCTGATTGCTGACGGGGAGACAGGGCTTCTGTACCCCTACGGCGATTCCGCAGCCTGCGCCGCTGCGATTCTCCGCCTGCTGGAGTCAGAGTCCCTCCGGCGGGACCTTGCCGGGCGTGGACAGGAGGAGGCCGCTCAATACGCTCTTGACCGGGTTTTTCCCGCCGTCTGGGCGCAATACTGTTCCCTGCTCCCGGAGGAAATTCCTGTGTGATGGAAGATGCCTCCAAAATGCAGAAACGTCCCCCGGCGATAAACCGCCAGGGGACGCGCTGCTTCTCTACTGTATATGCAGATACGCCAGACTCCCATATCCCTCCTCGTCCAGCAGGATAATCTGGTGGGAAATGGGCTCTCCGTCCTTCTCCGGAGTATTGTAAGCTGTGCGCGCCGTCTCCCCTCCGCCATATTCCTCCACCAGTACCCAGGCGGTCTCCGCCCCGCACCGGATCTCCGGCAGATCCTCCCGCAGGGCCAGATCGTCGGAGCGGACGGCGGTATTGGTTTCGTCAAACTGGGTCACAGTCAGCCGCTCTATACGTTGGGCGCTCTCCAAGGCCACCGAGATCTGAATGGTCTCTGCGTAGGTCTTGCCGTTCTCAG
Organism: uncultured Oscillospiraceae bacterium; assembly: GCA_910579725.1. Lineage (GTDB taxonomy): Bacteria > Bacillota > Clostridia > Oscillospirales > Oscillospiraceae > Pelethomonas. Next base: position 107,880 of record CAJTUD010000001.1, read on the forward strand.
TCCGGGTGTTGGTGACGGTCTGGGTCTTGGACATGAGGCCGTTGACGCTGTCGCCGTCGCCATTGAGGTAAATGCGCCCGTCCCCGGTTTGATATACATTATAATAGCGCCAGTATGTATTGCCATCTGTATGCGCGTTCCAGTCTGCGTCCGCCCCCAGCGGGGGGCCGCAGTAGATCACGCCGCTGGCGATCTCAAAAACGCCCTCGTCCGTGTAAGAAAAATGTGTGGTCTCCTCCCCGGGGGCCATGTTGGAGGAAACGCCTACGGAGTAGTTCCGGCCCTGATAGCCCGGGTGTTCCGGGTCATACTCCCGGTAGATAAACAGGTCATACCCTTTCTCGATGCCTGGAAAAGTGTAGTTTCCCACCTCGTCCTTCACCGCGAACAGTGCCTCCTGGGGAAAGCTCAGGGTTCCAAGCCGGTCCGTTTCTGCGGAAAATGCGCCGTACTCCTCCACGTATGGATTGTCTGCCAGGTGGTCCACATAACCCTGGGAGGGAACCACATAAAATCCGATCCAGCGGTCTCCGTTTTCTGCCGCCGCCTCCGGCCTCGCCAGGGAGCACCCCGCCAGCAGCAGCACCGCCAGCGCCCACAGCAGCCACTTATTCTTTTTCATTCTCGTCCTCCAATCTCCCGTTAAAGCGCAGAATATCCCCTACCTGACAGTCCAGGTAGTAGCAGATTTTATTGATGGTGTGAAACCTCACGCCGCTGGCCTTCCCCGACCGCAGGATGGACAGATTGGCCTCTGTGATCCCTACCTTGGCGCACAGTTCTTTTCCGGTCATGCCCCTGGCCTTCAGCAGCTCGTCCAGATGTACGGTGATTGCCATGGCCGTCACCTATATAATGGTCCCGTTGTCGTCGCTGACTGCCTTGGCCCGCCGGAAGTAGCGGCACAGCAGTCCCAACACCGCCGCCAGCAGCACCGGCGCAAAGGGGAAGGAGACGTTGAAACGGGCGGTATGGAGCACCGGCAGCAGCAAAAATTGCAGCAGGTTCCCTGCCACACAGATGCCCACTGACATCTCCGCCGCCCGGACGCACTGTCCGCCCAACCTTTCCGCCAGGGACACGGTGTCCTCCCCGAAGGGGTCCTCCTCCATCCGGAGAGCCAGCCGCCCGCCCCAGCGCAGCATCTGGCAGCACAGCAGGGTGGGGAGCAGGTCCATCAACGCCAGAATCCCCAGTACCAGATAGGTGGGCAGCAGCGCTCGGGCATCCAGCGCAGTGTTGCTTTCGGCGGTCCTCTGAATTTCCTGCCACAGTCCCACTCCCTGCGCCAACACGGACATCCATGCCAAAGCCAGCGCCGACCACCTCAGCAGTCGCTCCATAGTCCGTCCCGGCAGCTCCGCCATCAGAATTTTTTTCAGGCAGCGCAGTACCGCCCAGGCCAGCAGCGAAGCCGCCGCGCACCCGGCGGCCGCCAGTCCGATCATGGGCCGGGCGCCGTACTCCGTAGTCATCAGCGTGGGATTTACCAGATAAAAGAGCCCTGCCAGAATCTCTGCGGAGGCCAGCGGCAGCAGCCAGTCCAGCCTGCTTCTTCCCTTCCATAAAAGCCCCAGGGCGGGGAGCGCGGAGAGAATCAATACCACCGCCCAGGCAGCGGCGTTGCCTGTTTCTCCGGATAGGGAGAGCTCCCTGAGCCATTCTCCCAAGCGCTCCAGCATTTCGATTGTCATGGCAGAACCTCCAGATTATTGTTTTACAATAATTTCATAGAGACAGTATAACAGCAAAATTATTGTTTGTCAATAATTTTGTAAAGCTAACCGCAATAAAGCGGCAGGCCCCCGGAGCTTTCGCCTCAGGACCTGCCGCATATGCAGTCAAATAAATGCGCGTTTCAGGCAGCAGCGGCTGTCTGCCGCTTTCGCACAGCGCACTCCACAGATCACCGGAATGCGTTTCCTTCTCCGTCCAGGACTTCCAGCCGCCGGATCCGGACGAAGTCCGGAGCCAGCTGCGGCAAATGGGTCTCCACCGCTGCGGCCAGCAAGGCCGGGTTCAGCCCCGGATTCTGAGCAGCAGTCACGGTTTCCAGCCTCAGCAGACAGGGCTCCTCCACAATTTCCAGGCTGTGGAGCATGGGACGGATGTCAATATCCGCCATAAACTTCCGCTTGGTGCGCTTCTGGATAACCACACGCTCCCCCAGAAGGAGGCTGCGGATATGCTCCGCCGCTTCCGCCGGCACACCGCCGTCATAGAACAGCTCCACCCGGCAGCGCAGCGCAGCCAGCTCCCGGACCGGCCGGACAGGGACATAACAGGCCGAGACGCGGACGCCTTCCGGCATAAAACGGTTGAGCGCTTCCGGCAGAGAGCCGCCGTCCATATCCTCGTTGACCTCAAAGTCCAGCACCTCGCACTCGCTGGCCTGCCCCACACTCAGCGGCAGGGCGAAGGAGAGAAGAGGGTGGGGATGGAACCCCTGGGAGTGCCGCAGCACCAGTCCCTGGCGGAGAAACACCCGCTGGAAGGTCCTCAGCAGATCCAGGTGGGAAATGTACACCGCCCGGCCCTCCTTGGTAAAGATCAGCCTGAGCTTACCCATGATAGCATTCCCCCCCTTCCACGGCGCTGGCCCCGCAGCCGGAGCACTGGGTCCGGCAGTCCGGGGTGGCGGCAGACCGGTGGGCCAGCTCCCGCTGCCGCCACAGGTAATCATCGGAGACATAGCAGGAAATCATGCTCCAGGGCAGAATTTCCTCCCTGGACCGCTCCCGGCAGGCATAGAATTCCGGATCCAGACCGCACTCGGCAAATGCCTCCAACCAGCGGTTCAGATCAAAACGGTCGCTCCAGGCGTCCAGCTTCGCCCCCTTGCGGAAGGCCCGTTCCAGCACCTTCCCCAGCCGCCGGTCTCCCCGGGCCAGCACCGCCTCCAGAAAGCTGGTGTCCCCGTCGTGCCAGTTGTAGGTGACAGCCTTGGCAGTGATGGCCTCCCGGAGAAGCTTCACCCGCCGCTCATACTCCGCCCGGGAAATCTGGGGCTCCCACTGGAAAGCGGTGAAGGGCTTGGGCACGAACCAGGAGGTGGACACCGTCACCCTCAGCCCCCGGTTCTTGTTGCTGGCGTGCTCCCGCCAGGTGTGTACGGCGTGGTTGGCCATTTCTGCGATGCCCAGCACGTCCTCGTCGGTTTCCGTAGGCAGGCCCAGCATGAAGTACAGCTTCACCGCGCTCCAACCGCCGGAGAAGGCTGTTTTCAGGCTTTCCGTCAGCTCCTCCTCGGTGACGTTCTTGTTGATGGCGTCCCGGAGGCGCTGTGTGCCGGCCTCGGGGGCGAAGGTGAGCCCCGCCTTCCGGCCCCGCTGAAGCCGCTGCATCAGCTCCATGGAGAAGTTGTCCGCCCGAAGAGAGGGCAGGGAGAGGTTCACATGGTTCTTTCCGCAGAAAGCCTCCAGATCGTCGCACAGGCCCACCAGCTCCGGGTAGTCGCTGGTGGACAAGGAGCTGAGAGTCATCTCCTGATATCCGGAATCCCGGATGGCGGCCTGGGCATACTCCGCCAGCTGCTCCCTGCTCCGGCAGCGGACCGGGCGGTAGACGTACCCCGCCTGACAGAACCGGCAGCCCCGGATACAGCCCCGGAACACCTCCAGCGTCACCCGGTCATGGACAATCTCCGTGGAGGGGACGATGGTCCTGACGGGATAGTAGGATCTGTCCATATCGTGGACCACCCGCTTGACTACCTTCTCCGGAGCCCCGTCCCGGGGAGTGATAGCGGCAATGGTCCCGTCCTCCCGATAAGAAATGTCATAGAGGGAAGGGACGTATACGCCCTGTATCTCCGCCGCCGCCCGGAGAAACCGGGGCTTGTCCCAGTTTTCCCACCGGGCCTTCCGGTACAGCTCCACCACCTCCGGCAGCAGTTCCTCCCCCTCACCGATGAGCGCCAGATCAATGAAGTCCGCCACCGGCTCGGCGTTGTACATGGCGGTGCCTCCGGCAATGACCAGAGGCCGCAGTTCCGGCCGGTCCTCCGCCCGCAGGGGCAGTCCGGACAGGTCCAGCATGTTCAGCATGGCGGTGTAAGCCATCTCGTAGCCCACGGAGAAGGCCACGATGTCGAACTCACCCACCGGGTCCCCGGACTCCAGGGCAAAAAGAGGGATTCCGTTTTTCCGCAGCTCCTCCTCCATGTCGGTCCAGGGAGCAAACGCCCGCTCGCACCATACGCCGGGCATGTCGTTGAGCACCCCGTACAAGATACGGAAGCCCAGATTGCTCATGCCGATCTCGTAGGTGTCCGGGAAGCAGAAGGCGAAGCGGAGATCCACCTCGCTCTTGTCTTTTTTGACCTCGTTATATTCCCCTCCCACATAGCGGGCAGGTTTTTGCACACGGGGTAATATTCTTTCCAATCTTTTATCCACAGTCATTCTCCTTTTTCGGGCGGCGTCTGTCGCCCGGTGGAGATATTCTAACCTGTTTTCGGCAGAATGGCAAGCCAAAATTACAAAAAGCCGGCCGGATGATCCGGCCGGCACGAAAACTCCCAGGGAAGGACACATCTGAATTCCTATTTTTTCTCTTTCTTTGCCACGCTGTTGGTATCCAGAGAGTCCCGGAACACCACGAACCGGTCGTACAGGAATTCCAGCACAAAGTTGGCAACCATGTTGATGGCGGTAACAAGATACTCGTTCCACTTCAGCACATCCGCCAGATAGTGCCCCAGCCAGGTGGACAGAGGCGTAAACACACAGTAGAAGGCGAACACCAGAGCCATAGCTTTGGGGACGTTGCTGGCAGACTGGAAGGTATAGCGCCGGTTGAGGGTGAAGTTCCACAGTACCGACAGCGTCAGAGCAATGAGATAGCAGGGCCAATAGCTCCAGGCTGTCAGCTCATTGAGCAGGGAGAAAGTACCCAGCTCGATGATCCCGGCGGAGAGGGAGAAGAGGAGAAATTTCACAGAGCGCAGGATTTCTTTGCGATTCATAGGGTCGCCTTCCTTTCTATCCATTCAGAGCGCGGAAATGGGACTTGTTGGCGGCATACAGCTTCCGGAATACGGCGTAATTCCGGTCGTAGACCGCCCGGTTTTCCGTCCGGGGCGAGAAGGTCCGCTCCGGCGGGATCAGCGTGCCCACAGCGTCCAGATCCGGCACGAGACCCAGCCCCACGGCCATAACCGCCGCCGCGCCCACGCTGCCGGCGTTCTGCGGACTGGCCACCGTCTGAACGGTGCGGCCGGTAACGTCGGCGAGAATCCGGGCCGTCACCGGCGACAGGGCTCCGCCGCCCACGAACCGGATAGGGTCGGAGGTTTGCACCTTCCGCGCCTGACATTCCAGCATCCATCTTAAATGGAAGCAGATTCCCTCCAGTACCGCCCGGATCAGCTCAGTTTTACCGGTATCCAGACGGATATTGAAGAACATTCCGGCTGCGGCAGGGTCCTCAAAGGGGCAGCGGTTGCCATGAAGCCAGGGCGTGAAAATCACACCGCCAGATCCGGGCGGGATTTTTTCCACAGTTTCCGTAAGATAATCATAGAGGCTGGTGTACACCGCCTCCCGGCTTCCCGCCACGTCCTTTTTCTCCAGGTAAACGCCGATTTCGTCCAGAGCAAGATGGTCTTTCACCCACTCCAGACATTTTCCGGCGGTTTCCATCTCCGCAAAGTAGTTGTACCGTCCCGGCTGAGCCCCCACGATGGCGGCAATCATCGCGTCCACATCCACCAGCTGCCGGTCCGTCACCGTGGACACCCAGCCGGAGGTGCCGCAGTAAATGTGGGTGCTTCCCACGGCAGCAGCACCTGCACCTACACCGATGAGGGCCGCATCCCCGCCGCCGCCGAATACCGGCGTGCCGGGGCGAAGCCCCAGCTCCGCCGCAGCCTGTCCGGTGAGGCCGCCCACCTGATCCGCAGCTTGGATGACAGGGGGCAGATGATCCATATTCACCCCGAACATTTTGCACAGCGGCTGACTCCAGGCCCGCTTCCGGGTGTCGTAGAGCAGGGCGGCATAAGCGGAGTCCTCGGTCATGACCGCCCGCCCGGTACAGCGCAGCAGCAGATACTCTTTCACATCCAGCCACTTGTCTGTCCGCCGGAAGTTTTCCGGCTCATGGGCCTGCACCCACTTGTACTTCCAGACCGGATCCTTCACGCTGCTGGGCACCGCCCCGGTGGCCCGGAGGCACTTCAAAAGCTTTACCACGTTGGCTCCGGCAATCTGCGGACCGTGGGCCAACCCCTTTTTCAGCTCCGCTCCCGCCCTCTGGTCCATGTAGCTCATGGCCCGGCGTACCGGCCGGCCCTCCCGGTCCACCAGGACAAGTCCCTGCATCTGGGAGCAGAAGGACAAACCGGCGATCTGTTCCGGCGCCGTCTCCGTCCGGTCGAAGATCGCTTTGGTGGTGCGGCACATGGCCTGCCACCACTCCTCCGGCTCCTGCTCCGCGCCGCCGTTGTCCAGCAGATAGAGACCGTAGCCCTCCTGAGCGCTGGAGAGCAGCCGGATCTGCTTCTCCACGGCAAAAAGACAGGTTTTCACTCCCGTCGTACCGATGTCATAGGCCAGCACATAGGTCATATGGTTCCCTCCCAACACATTCACCGGCTTTCCCGGTGAGAAATTTCCTCCTCCGCGAAGGTGAAGGCGGACTCCAGAAATTTCAGCAGCTCCCGCTCCAGCCGCTCCTCCGCTTCCTCCAGGGGAGCACCGCAGTAAAGGCGGAAGCGCGTCTGATAGTAGCCGCAGCATCCCGCAAACTGGACCATCATCAGCAGACTGTCAAAAAAGAAGGCGAACATCTCCGGGTCCAGATCCCGGCGCAGCTCGCCGCCGGATTGTCCGCCGGCGATGGTCCGGGTGTATAGCCGGGCGGTGACGCCCTCGATCTCCCCGGCCAGCCGGTCCGCCTCCGGTCCGCCGGAGGCGGTGATCGTGCAGTAGAGCCGTACGTACCCGGCATGCTCCCTGGAAAAGCGGAGCAGCGCCTGAATGATCCGCCGGGCATACTCTCTGAACCCGGCTTTTTCCGCCGTCACCCCGGCCAAAGCTGTGTCCAAGGCCTCCAGACTGCGGCGCAGGCAGGCTTGAAACAGTCCGTCCTTGTCTTCGTAGTATTTGTAGAGGACCCCCACGCTGATACCCGCCCGGTCCGCAATACGCCGCATGTTGGCTCCGGCAGGTCCCCGGAGGGCGAACTCCTCCACACCGGCCTCCAGCACTTCCGACAGCTTTGCCTCCGACAGCTTTTTCAGCATGAATCCTTTTTCCTCTCATAGAACTTCTGGTAAACCAGCCGCTGAAGCGCTGCATCTGCGGCGCTCAGGGGGCGGCAGCGGGGCTCCTCCATGGCGTACCGCCAGGCGGCGCAGCCCTTTCTCAGCAGAAGACCCACCGCCTCCGTGTCGCTTTCCGTACCTCCGGCGCAGAGCGCCCCCATGTGGTGGAGAAGCACCGCGTTTCTGCTGCGGACTGCCCGCTTCACACGCAGGGGGTCCGGCGTCACGCAGCGCACATCCGCGCCGGCGATCTGAGCCAAATCGTCCAGGAAGGGACGCAGGCGGCGGCCTGCGGCGCTGGCTTCCAGCACCTCCGGAGAGGTCTCGTGGGCGATGTATTGGAAGCGCCCGGCCCGGTACAGCGCCGCATGGAGGGCAGCCGCAGGCGGTAAGACAGCGCCGTCTATGAGATAGCGCTTTTCCTCTCCCTCCCGCGCCAGCAGGAAGGCGTCCCCTCTCCGGCGGCTGAAGCCCAGATCCGGCGGCGCAGGAAGCGCTTTTGCCTCGCCTATCCGGTCCAGAACCCTGGCCTTGCAGACCTCCTCCAGGGCTTTCGCCGCGGCGAAAGCATCCTCCATGCCGCTTCCCAGGCACAGTGCGCCGTGGTTTCGCATCAGGAAAGCCCTGCAATCCGGCCAGGCGGCCTCCTCTGTCTCCACGGCCTGCCTCAGGCGCTTTGTCCCCGGCAGGCCATAGGCCGCGCAGGGAATTCTCTTTCCCAGCAGGGGGTGATGAAATCCCGTCACCGCCGTTCCCGCCACTCCGGCGACAGAGGCCCAGTACTGATGGGTGTGGATGATGAAGTTCACCTCCGGACGCAGCCGGTAAGCACCGGCGTGAATCCCTCTCTCACTGGACGGCTTGTGCTGTCCCCGATAAGCGCCGTCCGCGATATTCACCAGCACCAGCTGGTCCTCCCTCAGCGTTTCGTAAGCCAGTCCGCTGGGGGTGATCAGAAACTGACATTCGGATACCCGGACGCTGATATTGCCCCAGGTGCGGGCGGCGAGCCCCTCCGCAGTCAGATGCGCCGCCGCCTGCAAGATCTGTTCCCGTCCCCGGGCTTCCACAGCGGTCATGTCTTGCCTCCCAGCGGCGCGCAGCTGGCCAGCACCCGGTCAAACCGGGAAAGCACATCGTCGATCATCTCCTCCGTATAGGCCGCGCTGGTGTACAGCCGGGAGCCGGCCAGAGTGACGATGCCCTCCGCCATGTAGGCAGCCCCCATGTGCTCCATTTCCTTCTGCCGGATGCCGGTCTGCTTGAGGATTTCCGGGATGGTCCAGGGCCGCTTCCAGTCGATGCAGAAGTGCATGGTGCCCGCATTGTCCAGGTGGCAGATAGAGCCCTGGTTAAAGGCCACAAAGGGCAGATTATATTTTTGGATGAGCATCTGCAGCCCCCGGGTAAGCCGGTCGCCCATGCGCCCCGCAGCCTCACAGGCGTTGGTGCGCTCAATTTCGCACAGCGTGTAGTATCCCGCCGCGCAGGAGATGGGCGTGGCCGCCATAGTGCCGCCGCACATGGCCTTGGGCACCTTTTTCCCGGAGGAATCCAGTCCCGCTCCCAGATGGGCCATGCAGTCGGCATGACCGCCTACGCCGCCTGCGCCGGGGTAGCCGCCAGCAATGATTTTGCCGAATACCGTCAAATCCGGGTCCACGCCGAAAAATCCCTGTGCGCCGCTCAGACCAATACGGAAACCCGTGACCACCTCATCAAAGATGAGCAGCGCACCGTACTGCCGCGCCAGACGCGCCGCCCCCCGGACGAACTCCCGGCTGACGGGCCGGGTGCCGCTCTCCGGGCCCATGGGCTCTAGGTACACCGCCGCTGTGCCGCCGTTGAGCTTGTTGGCTTTCAGCTTCCGCTCCAGGTCCGTCAGGTCGTTGGGGAAAAACTCGTCGGTATGCTTGAAAACAAAATTGGGCACGCCCTTGGACATGATGCCCTTGGTGCCCGGGACTCTCATTCCGTAGGCCAGCTGATCCGACCAGCCGTGGTAAGCGCCGCCCATTTTCAGAATATTTTTCTTCCCTGTTTTCAGCCGGGCGATCCGGGCGGCGCACATGGCGGCCTCTGTTCCCGACCCCAGCATCCGGAACATCTCCACCGAGGGCACCAGATCGGAGATCTTTTTCGCCAGCTTATACTCATACTCGTGGAACAGTCCCGTGGAAGGGCCGCAGGTATTCAGCAGATCGACCACCTGTTCCCTCACTTCCGGCATATTGCTGCCCAGGATGGTGGGACCTCCGGCTTGAAGCAGATCGTAATACCAATTGCCGTCAATATCCCACAGTTTTGCCCCTTCCGCCTTTGTGATGACGATGGGGAAGGGGTAATTGAAGGCCAGGTTGTGCTGCACCCCGCCGGGGATCACCTTCTTTGCCTGGGCGATCATCTTCTGGGACTTGGGACATTTTGCGTGAAAATAGTTCTCGACGTAGTCCGCCAGTTTGTCCCGCCGGATCGACCAGACGGGCTTGGTAATCAGCTCATCCAGCTGCGCCGTCACCTTTTCCGCGTCCAGATATTCGTCGATTGCGAAACCGCAGTAAGCCATCTTGCCGCCTCCTTATTATATTAATGTGTACTCTCGCGCCGCCCCAAAACTTCCGTCCCGGAGCCCGCAATTCATGAACAACAGTTCACGTCCTGTGTTCAGAGTACCATACCGCCGCACGCTTGTCAACAGTATCGTCAAACAACCAGAAAATCAGCCAAGTTCAGCGGAGCAGACAGTGCACAGCACCCCGGTCAGCCTGAGTCCATTTCCTTCTTGCCTCCTGTTTGTTTTTTCTCATGCTGCGCGGCGGTACTTTCCGGAAACCACCGGGACGCGCGGAGAACGGAATCCATCCGTTCTCTGGGGAACAGTCCGGTTTTCACGCCGGTATGAATTAGCGAAACTTTCTTTTGCAGGATAAAGAGATAAAAATTGCAAAACACCCCAAAACCTCTCCATTGATTGTGGTGGACAAAATCAGATATTTTCGTCTTTCTACCGCGAATAACCAATCAGATACTGGCTATATACATCGGTTTATGGCAATTATTTGTAATATCTCATAAAAAGAAGCAAAAAGAAAGATGAATTTATATGGATCTGCTACTTGCATTTTTTGCAGGACAGAGGTATAATCAATGCATATCTCAGGTGAGACATCTTTTGGAAAAGGAAGAAAAGACTATGAAAAAGAAGTTATTTGCGTTTGTCATGGCAATGGTTATGATCCTGTCTCTGGCCGCCTGCGGCGGTGATAACAGCGGAAACAAGGGCGCGGCCGCCGTGGATACCAACACCGTGGCCGTGGGAGCGGTGGTCATCGCCCGGGACGATGTGCCCGAGGATGACATCTACGCTTTCGTCTCCGCCATTTTTGAGAATAAGGACGCTCTCTCCGAGCAGCACGACAAGGGCAAGGAACTGGATCTGGATTTCGCCGCCTCCGTCACCAGCGTCCCCTACCACCCCGGCGCGGCCAAGTATTTCTCTGAGAAGGGCAAGACCGTGGCCGTCAAGGAGGGCGCCGGCGCGGGCAGCTCCAAGGCTCTGTCCTTCGGCACCGGCGGCGACACCGGTACCTACTACGGCTTCGGCGGCGTGCTGTCCAGTTATGTTTCCAGCAATACCAGCGTCTCCGTCACCGCGCTGACCTCCGGCGGGTCCAAGGCCAACATCGAGGATCTGGCCGCAGGCAACGTGCAGCTGGCCTTTGTCCAGTCCGACGTTATGAGCTATGCCTACAACGGCGAGCGTCTGTTTGATTCCGCCGTGTCCGGCTTCTCCGTTGTGGCCGCCCTGTACATGGAGCAGGTCCAGATTGTCACCACCAACCCCGACATCAAGTCTGTGGCCGATCTGGCGGGCAAGTCCGTCTCTATTGGCGACCGCGGCTCGGGCGTATGGTTCAACGCTGTTGACGTACTCAGCGCCTACGGTATTGATCCCGACACCGGCATCAGTCCCGTATATCAGAGCTTCGGTGACAGCGCCGAGAGCTTAAAGGACGGCAAGATTGACGCGGCCTTCATCGTGGCCGGTGCGCCCACTACCGCCATCGTGGATCTGGCCACCTCCAAGTCCGTGTATCTGGTGGGTCTGGATGAGAGCCACACCAACGACCTGCTGGCTTCCTCTCCCTACTACAGCGCATACACCATCAAAGCCGGTACCTATTGATCTCCCCACTCCCTTTGGCAAGGGCCGCGCAGGCGGCCCTTGCCGCATTGAAAAGGCGGAGGAATCTCCGCCTTTTCAATGCGGCAAGAATCTGAATCAAAACGAAGGAGGCCGTAAACATGAGTGAAAAAGAGAGAAAGGATCTGCGCGAGGCAGAAACCGGCACAGCGGCGGATATGGACGCGGTTATGCGCAAGTATGACCGGGAGTCTGCCACCCGCATCTGGGAGGGCTGGCCCAAGCGGATTGTCCAGGCCATTTCGGTGCTGTTTTCTCTGTACTGTGTCTGGTCCACCCTGTGGAGCACAGCGGATCTGCCCATCCGCCTGACGGCCTTTCTGGGCATGATTATCGTCATGGGCTATCTGAACTATCCCGCCCGGAAAGGACATGTGGTTCCCAACTCTATGCCCTGGTATGACCTGATCATTATGACTCTGGGCGCGGGATCATTTTTCTACTACTGCCTGAACTACAAAAATCTGGTGATGGTCATCACCAGCGCCGCCAAGATCGATCCCTCCAACCCTGACGCCGTCTCCGGCGCGTGGTTCTATATCCTGCTGGGGGTGGTGGGCATTCTCTGTCTGGCGGAGCTGTGCCGGCGGTGCGTGGGACTGCCCATCCTGTTTGTGGTGGGTGCGCTGCTGATTTACACCTTTGCCAGCGGCCAAAGCCTGCCCCGTGTGATTTACACGCTCTTTTTCGGCACCTCCGGCGTGATGGCCACGCCCATTCAGGTCTGCGCAAAATTCATCGCCGTGTTTATCATTTTCGGCGCGTTCCTGGAGCGTACCGGCATTTCCAATTTCTTTATTGACCTGGCCAACTGCGCGGCGGGCTCCTCCTCCGGCGGTCCGGCCAAGGTGGCTGTTATCTCTTCGGCCCTGTGCGGCATGGTGTCCGGTTCCTCTGTGGGCAACACCGTGACCACCGGATCCGTGACCATCCCCATGATGAAGAAAACCGGCTATAAGGGAGAGTTTGCCGCCGCGGTGGAAGCCGCCGCCTCCACCGGCGGACAGATCATGCCTCCTATCATGGGTGCGGCCGCTTTTCTCATGGCGGAATATATGGGCACCTCCTACGCCAATGTGGCCCTCAAGGCCATCCTTCCCGCCCTGCTGTACTTCACCGGGATTTTCCTGGCGGTTCACCTGGAGGCCAAGCGGCTGGGCCTGGAGGGCATTCCCCGGAATCAGCTGCCGAAATTCAAGCTGCTTATTCGCAGTATATACCTTCTTCTGCCCCTGGTGGTGCTGGTCGTCATGGTGTCCACCGGAGCCCGGACTCTCCAGTTCTCCGCCGCCATTGCCATTGTGCTGACTATTCTGGTGAGCCTGCCCAACATCTTCCTGGACAGCCGGAATCAGCATGGCGAGGGCTTCGCCGTTCATGCCGCCAAGGATCTGGGCGCCATGATCAGCAATTCTCTGGAGGCCGGCGGCCGGGGCTGCATTACCGTGGCGGTGGCCTGCTCTATGGCGGGCATAGTGGCGGGCTGCATCACCGTGACAGGGCTGGCCTCCAAGCTGGTCAGCGCAGTGGTGAACGTCAGCCGTATGATCCCCAACGAAGCTCTGGCCATGTTCATTGCCCTGTTTCTCACCATGCTCTGCTGTATCGTGCTGGGTATGGGAGTGCCCACCACGGCCAATTACTGCATCATGGCCTCCACCTGCGCTCCTATTCTGATCACCTTGGGCATCGGGAAGATCCCCGCCCACTTCTTCGTATTTTACTTCGGCATTGTGGCGGACATCACGCCTCCCGTGGCTCTGGCGGCCTACGCCGGGTCCGCCATCGCGAAATCCAATCCCATGAAGACAGGCGTCAACGCCACCAAGCTGGCCATTGCGGCCTTCATTGTGCCCTATATTTTTGCCTTCAATCCGGCGATGCTGCTGGTGGATACCAATGCCATTCAGGTGGGGCAGATTGTAGTCACTTCTCTGGTGGGCCTTTTCGGCGTGGCGGCGGCTCTCAACGGCACGCTGTTCCGGAAAATGAATCCTGTCTTCCGTCTTCTGCTGGCGGCAGGCGGGCTGTGCATGATGTTCCCCGACACCCTCACCGATCTGGTGGGTCTGGCAGTCGTATGCGGCGTATGCCTGTTCGAATACCTGTCCGCGAGAAAGACAAGAGCATAACGAAACAAGGACGCGGAACCTGCCGGTTCCGCGTCCTTGTTATGCTTTAATATGCCGTTACAATCCCGCCGTCGTTGGCATACACCGTGGAAATCCCGCCGGTTGCCACAATCAGGATTTCTCCGAACCGGCAGCGTTGCCGGACCATCTCCTTCAGCGCCTCCGCCCGCTCCAGACAGTTGCAGTGAGCAATCACCAGCCGGCGGTCCGCGTGATCGGCGTCCTCCGCCATCCGGGAAACCATCTTTGCCAGGGTCTGCCTCACCGACAGGCCCTGCCCCATTTTTTGAATCTCCCCCTCCGGCGTGGCCCCGCAAAGGAGCTTCACCCTCAGTGCGCCGGTGACAAGAGACTGCATCCTGGTCAACCTGCCGTTTTTTCGCAGATTATCCAGATTTTCCAGTACAAACAAGGTCTTCATGCGCCCAATATAGGTTTCAACCTTTTCCACCACCTGGGCGAAGGGAAGTCCCCGTCCCGCCAGCTCCCGGACCAGCAGTGCAATCTGCGCCTGTCCGGAGGACGCGGAGCGGGAGTTGAACACATGGACGTTTCCATCGCTCCGTTCCTCCTGGTAAATGGCCCGGGCCTGCATGGCGGCGTTATAGGAGCCGGAGAGCTGGCCGGAAAGCGTGACGACATAGTTGTCCCCGCCGGGCAGGAACTGGTCCAGATACATGGAGGGAGAGGGACACGCCGTCTTGGGCGCGTCAGGCCAGGCCCGCATTTTTTGCAGGAGTTCCCCCTGGTGAAAGTCCTCGCTGTCCACCACGGTTTCTGCGCCGATCTGAATGGTGAGCGGAACTTTTTTCACGCCGGGATCCGACTTCAGCTCGGTGGGCAAGTCGGTGCAGCTATCACAGATCAATCTATATGTCATTTCAAAAACCGCCTCAAGTAATATGGTTGATTAGATTATATCGTATAATAGAAAAATGTCAAGCCTCTATTCCACAGAAAGACGGTTTCTCCACCGGCTGAACCATGTTTTGCTGCTGGCCGCTTTTGCGTATGATCCCGCCGGACGACAGCCAGCGGTCTCCTCACCGCGACGGCATTTGGAAGCCCGCAAGCGCCCTGTTCAGATAATCATTGAATGGCTTCATCCGGCGAAACAGCTCCGCTCCATGGGCAAGGAACTGTTCCGCGTCGTCAAACGCCTCGTCCCGGACAGGATATTCCAGATACCAGCTTTTAAACTTCAAGACCTCCGCCAGGGGGTGATCCCTGTCATATCCGGCGGGAACGTTTTTCAAAGCGGCCCCCCGCACAGTAAAGCAGCTTTTAAAATCAGGCGCGTTCACGATCTGCTCCCATTCCAGGCTGTTGACGGAAATGAAATCCCGAACCATCGCGGTTGCGTCCTTGAACATGTCCGCAAACAGCCCTCCGCCCAAAAAGGACTGGTCTCCCGGCTTGATCATAAGATAATATCCCACCGGAACAGGCAGCTTCCCCATAGAGGAGATATGGGCGCGAAAGGCGGGGTTATACGGGGATTTATCATGGCTGAACCGGGTATCCCTGTTTAATTTGAACGTAAGCGACCGGGGATCATTATGCAGAACGCTGGAATCAAATTCTCCGATACGGAAAATGAGCTCCTGAATCAGCGTCTCAAACTCCATATTTGCCGCCTTATATTCCGCCTTGTGCGCGTGATACCACTCCCGATTGTTATTTTCACGTAAATCTGTCAAATATTTCAAAATAGCTGTTATATTCACCAGGCCCTCTCCTTCCGCACACTTTTGGGTTTACACATACTGCTGTTTTGCCACATCAATCACGCCCCGCGTGGTGAGCCTCAGCGTGGGAATCACCGGAAGGGACATAAAGCTCAAAGTCATGAAGGGATCGATGTCCCGGTTGACGCCCAGGGCAAAGGCGGCGTCCTTGGCCTGTTCCAAAGCCTCGTTGACCTGCTCCAAAGTACCGTCGCCCATAAGCCCGGCGATGGCCAGTACCAGCTCGCCCCGGATCTGGCCGTTTTCCATCACAACAATACCGCCCTTGTTCTCCGTCACCCGGTTGGCGGCGGCAGCCATGTCCGCTTCGTTGGCTCCCACTACGATGATGTTGTGGGAATCGTGGGATACGCTGGTGGCCACCGCGCCTCGCTTCAGTCCATAGCCGTGGAGGTAGCCCACACCGATGTGGCGGGTGTTTTTGTGCCGTTCGATGACGGCGATTTTCAGAATATCCCACTCCGGATCGATGTGGTCGGAGTAGCCCTGGTCCTCGGTGACGATTTCGCCGGGGACCATGCCGATGATGCCCCGGGGACGGCGTTCGGCGAAGTCCTCCGCCGTCAGATGGGACAGATGGAAGGTGTCATGGGCCTTCTGCACCAGATAGGGATCGATCACCGGAGCGGGGAAGTCCCTGACGGTTTTGCCGTCGTACATCTCCACACCTTTCTTGAACACCTGCAAAATGTTGAAGTCCTGGAAGCTGTCGATCACCACGAAGTCCGCCAGATACCCGGGAGCGATGGCTCCCCGGTTGTTGAGCAGGAAGTACCTGGCCGCGTGGTGGCAGGCCACCTTCACCGCCACAATAGGGTCCACCCCCTGCCGGATGGCTTCCCGGACGTTGTAGTCGATGTGGCCTTTTTCCAGAAGGTCGCTGGGGTGCTTGTCGTCGCAGCAGAACATGCATCGGTCCGCGTATTTTTCCGTCAGCAGGGGCAGCAGCGCCTGTAGATTCCGGGCGGCGGTGCCTTCCCGGATCATAATGAACTGCCCCCGCTCCAGCTTGGCGATGGCGTCGGCCGGGTCGGAGCATTCGTGGTCAGAGTAGACCCCGGCGGCGATGTAGGCGTTGAGGTCATTGCCTGTCAGACCGGGGGCATGGCCGTCGATTTTCTTGTGGTGAGCCTGTGCGGCCACAATTTTTTCAATGACCATAGGGTCCGCACCGATGACGCCGGGGTAGTTCATCATCTCCGCCAGCCCCTGGACCCGGGGATGGTCATAGAAGGAGTCGATGGTGCGGTAATCCAGCACCGCGCCGCTTTCATCCATGGGCGTGGCAGGAACGCAGGAGGGCAGCATAAACCGCACGTCCACCGGCAGTCCTTCGGTGGCCTGCAGCATGTACTCCACGCCGTCGGCCCCCATGACGTTGGCAATTTCGTGGGGATCGGTAATAACGGTGGTGGTGCCATGGGGGAGGACTGCCTTTACAAACTCCCCCGGGGAGACCATGGCGCTCTCCAGGTGGATATGCGCGTCGATAAAGCCGGGGAGGACCAGCTTACCGGTCATGTCGAACTCCGTCTCTCCGCTGTATTTTCCCATGCCCACGATCAACCCCTCCGCCACGGCGATGTCCCCCCGGCAGAGCTCGCTGGAGAACACATTGACATACGCGGCGTTTTTCAGGACAAGATCCGCCTTCTCCCGGCCGGCGGCCACCTCCACAATTCGCAGCTTCTTGTTCAACTTGCGGTTAATCCGGCCGGTATAACTCTCAGCTCCCATCAGTGATCCTCCTTTTCTGTATCCGTCAGTTGTGTATAGCCGAAAAACCTGAAAAGGGGCGAGGCTTGCCGGCTATGAGGAAAATGGATAAAAAGAAAGCAGACCACATATGGTCCCGCTACCTTTCGGCTATTGTACCATATGCAATCCACTTTGTCTACCAGAAATTTGGTTACGGTGACAGAAAGCGGCGCGAATCATCACTGTAACCAGCCGGAAACTGAAAAGGAAACTGTCTGTATCTGCTTTTGGAAATACTGTCCTGCGGCCGTATCCTTCTATTATCCTCCTCTGCTGTCCAGCATGTGTGTGCTCCCGCACCCACATGCTATCAGCGTTTATAAATGATAGTTGAAAGCTGTCAGTATTAATGGTATACTTTGCTCGCATCAATTCGACAAATCCGCCTTTCATATGGAGATTAGATGAAGAAAATAGATACAAAAGGACTTTTGTTGAGAATATTTGTCCCCACAATAGCTTTAAGTTTAAGCTACTTGATATTGGGACATTTTTGCAGTATACCGCATATTTTATTATTTTGCATTTTAGGAACATTGATTTTAGCGCCAATAGAGTTAGGAATTATTTTGAAAGCAAGTAAAAGCGAGTATGGGAAGTATTCTCTTCAAAGCGCATTTGCAGGACAAGAAAAGTGTTCCATTTGGCAAGTGTTGATCATTGCGTCTGTATTTTTTGGAATTGCTGGCCTGCTGTCCGCTTTTATTGCACCCATCGAAAACCAAATTTTTGCAGGGATTAGAAGCGAGATACTTCATAGTTTGCCAAGAGGCTTTGATTGAACAAATTATGCGTATCTGAAAACTTTTTCCAAACCCATATTAATGATAACTTGTGCCTATTATGGTGTTTTCAATGTGTTGATTGGACCGATAACCGAAGAATTGTTTTTTAGGGGATACCTGACATCGCATTATGAAAAGCAAACGCCATTTGTCCCAATCATGATAGCCGTTCTGTTTTCACTATATCACTTCTGGCTTCCTTTCAACAATGTATTTCGTATATTGGCATTTGCACCAGCGGCATATGCAGCATATAAGAAAAAGAATTTATATATCAGCATCTGTTTTCATTGCCTGTGTAATCTTTTTTCAACATTAAATTTTATATTGGCGATATCAGGGGATTTTACCTTTTGGTAAAATCCCCTGATATCGCCAAATACTCTCTTGAGAAAGCTTTTCGGACCATTCTGCCTGCACTGCCGCCGTGACAGAAGGAGGCTGCGCGGGAGCGGACTGAGCAGCGTCAGTCCGGCAGGAGCACCGCTTCTCCGGCAGCAAGGGAGGCTGGCACGTCGACGACCCGCTGATTCCGGCTTCCCCGCCATGGGAGGGCCAGAGTGCGCTGTTCCAGAAGAAAAGGGCCGTCCACCAGCACGTCCAGCTCCGCCAGCAAGGCTTTCTGCGCTTCTGTACCCTGATTTTTCAAGTACTCGAAGCTCCAGCCAGAGTAGGACCAGACGGTTCGGCCGCTCGCGCGGGCAATCCTGGCCAGGGCCAGGCACTCCTCCGCCTGCGCGAAGGGCTCCCCGCCGGAGAGCGTAAGCCCGTCGGTAAGAGGATTTTTCAGCAGTTCACCGGCGACCTCCTCCACGGTCATTTCTTTTCCTCCGCTGGGATCGTGGCTGTCCGGATTGTGGCAGCCGGGGCAGCGGTGGGGGCAGCCCTGAACAAAGCAGGAAAAACGGAAGCCGGGACCGTCCACGATGGAGTCTTGTACCAAGCCATAGATGCGCATAGGAAAAATCCTCTCTCTTTTTGTTGAACGTATCATAGCATGCAGGCGGACCGCTGTCAACGGCCTCCGGCGGCGAAGTCCGTTCACTCCACCATGCATGTGATGATCACGCCGTCCACATTGTTTCCGGAAACCGTGTATTCGCCGCTCTCCGGCAGGTAGGCCGTTGTTCCCGGGCAGTACCAGATCTCATAAGTCCCGCCGGCGCAGTCCACCGTCAGGCGGCGGCCGTTGTACGAAAACTCCTTCAGATAGTCGATATATTCCTCCAGGCACAGATTCTTCTCCGCCATAACCGTGGCATGGGGAACGCCCACATAGCGGAAGTGCCAGGGCTCGTCTCCGATGCCGGTCAGTGCTTCCTTGGCGGTGTCGTAACGAACCACCCAGCCGTAGTCCTGACAGTTCTGATTGATCCAGGCATACTCCCCGGTTCCCTGGTACTCCGCGCTGGATCCGTCCTCAAAAAACAGGGAGAAATCCACCACCAGCCCTGTGTGGTGCTCACTGCCGCCGGGCTGGGCCACAAACCGCCGGGCATGGTCCTGGCCGTTGATCTCCGCGCTCTGTTCAAAGAGGTGCTGCTGAACCTCCCTTGTGCGGTAGCCCGCCACCACGTTGACGGTCTTGCTGCCGCCCTGCGCCTGGAAGGCGTCCATCATATCATTCAGCGCCTCCAGGGCAGCGGGCGAGAGGAAGACCTCCTTGTCCCGTACAAAATAGCTGTCGCTTTTTTCATCAAATACACAGGAGAGGGGCTGCTCCTCCGGAAAATGGTACAAGATCCAGTTGTTTACCAGAATCAGATCTCCGGTATAGACCGCCTCCTCCCCCAGTTCCGTTCTGACGCAGGCTATGCCGTCTCTGCCGGTCTGCCGGGTGCTCACCGTGTTCTGCCGCGGCTGCGCCGGTTGGCTGGGAGCGCGATGGAAGAAAAACCATGCGCACAGGATCAGCGCTCCCGCAAGCACAAGCAGAACAAAAAACATGGGCGGAATATATACGCCGCGCCTGCGGCGGCTGGAGCTTCTCATCTGACGCGTCATCTCCCTTTGTGGACTGTTTCCATCTTACCCGCCTGTGCCGCCGGAAATACAGCCGGGTGCAAATTTTGGTATAATTCCACTTTCAGACATTCCAGGTGATGGCATAGGACCGCCCTCCGAACGCCCGGCACTCCAGAGGAACTGGGATGGACTGGCCATCATAGGTGAAGGTGATCTGGCCGTTGGCGTTGTAGTCTCCTTCGGCCCAAGGAGTGTTCACGCTGCGTCCCAGGATATTTTTGATATAATCGTTGTACCATCCGCTGTCCACTGAGTCCAGTCCCCAGTAATTGCGCCACACTCCTCCAAAGCCGCTGGTTCCCCGGAATCCCCAGTTGGGTGCGCCGCCGCGGCCCCATTGCAGCTCAAAGGACAGAATCCGCTCCGACTGAACGTCCACCGTCAGCCGCAGGGAGTAGGGGGCGCAATTGAGAGAGAGCTGATACACCTGAAAATTCATCCGGGTATCCGGGTCCACGTACAACCGCTCGCCATATCCGGTATACGTCACGTCGCTTTTGTCATCCCAGAGCATGGGCAGTCCCCCCAGAGCCTGCAAATTGCGAACCTCCTGCCACGCCGAGGCCAGCCGCGCCTCCCACAGCTGGGAGATTTCTTCGCTGTAAGCCGCCTGTTCCTGCGTGGCGCTCAGTTCCGGCGCAGGAGTTGTTGCGCCGTCGCCGGTGTAGGTGATGATGGTCACTTCAAAGGAATCTCCGGCAGAGCTGACGAAAACCCTGCCCTCCACCGTCTCCCGGCTCAGCTCCATGCCGGTCAGTCCTCCTCCCCTCAGCAGCAGCACCTTTTCCGCCACCGTCAGCTGGACACTCTCGGCAAAGCCCTCCCGCTCCTCGTCCTGCGTCTGGATGGAAGGGGTGTCCAGCAGCTGGCGGTCATGGAAGCGGGAGAGCCACTCCGGCAGGAAAAATGCTGCCGCCATCAGCGTGAATACAAGAATTGCCGCGCCGCATTTACGCATCGGCCACACCTCCCAGCATCACAGTGACAATGGTGCCCTTGCCTTCCTGGCTCTCAAAACGGAGATGCCCCTGGTGGAGCTCGGCGATTTCCTTGCACAGGGCCAGGCCCAGTCCCGCGCCGCCCTCTGCCCGGGAGCGGGACTTGTCCACCATGTAAAAGGGTTCCGTGATTTTGTTCAGCTCCCGGTCCGGGATACCCCGGCCCTGGTCCGCCACCGTCACCTGATACCCGTTTTCCCGGCTCCGGCCCGTCAGTACCACCCGCCCTCCGCTGGCGGTGGCTTTCCGGGCGTTATCCAGCAGATTTTGCAGCAGGGTTTGCAGCAAAGCACCGTCCCCCCGAACCGCGCCCTCTTCCGCCCTGACGGTGAGCGCGAGGCCCTTGGCCTTCATGGCGGGCTGGCTGATCCGGGCGGCCTCGGCGCAGAGCTTGCGCATGTTCACGGTCCTGGCCTCCGCCTTACTGCGGCCCACGACCAATAGATTCATCAGGGACAGGGACAGACTCTCCAGCCGCTTGCCCTCGGAGAAAATATAACTGGCAGCCTTGAAGCGCATGTCCTCCCCCAAATCCCGGGAGCGGAGCATGTCGGCATATCCGATGATGGAGGTCAGAGGCGTTTTCAGCTCGTGAACAAAGCTTCCGGTAAAATCCTCCTGCCGCCGGGCGGCGTCCTCCAGCTCCTGGATGTTCTTCTCAATGGCGTCGGCCATGCGGTTGAAGTTTCCGGCCAGCTCGCCGATCTCATCGCCGCCCATGATCCTGGCGCGGGTGGAATAGTCCCCCTGGGCCAGCTGGTCGGCGGCCCGGCCCAGACTGCGGATCGGGGTGGTCAGCCAATAGGAGAAGGCGAACATCATCGCGCCGCTGACCCCCACCACTAACAGAACAATCCAGCGGTAGACCTGATAGTGGGTTTCCCGGTCAGCAAACAGGCGGCTCACATCCCGGGCGGTTTCCATATACAAAATGCCGTCGGGAAGCACCACAGGTCCCGCACAGCGGAGCAGGCGCCGCCCGGTTCGTTTATCCTCACGCAGCACATAACCGGAGGACCTCCGGTCCACCTGCTCCAGCAGCTCCTGATCGCTGGGGGAGTCCAGGGTGGAGTAGACGTATTCTCCGGAGGGAGTCGTCACCCGCAGCTGGTAATCCACAAAGTAAGCGGCCTCCTCCAGCGTCCTGGCCAGCCCCCGCCCCCGCTGGCTGATGTTCTCCAAGGTGACGCCTCTGGCGTCGCACACGGCCTCGTAGGAGAGGCGGAGCATCTGCATTTCCTCCTGAGCGATGGTGATTTCCCGCTCCAGGGCGGACTGAAAAGAGAGCGAGATCAGCAGATAGCTGCCCACGCCGGTGGACAGCAGCAGGATGCAGAGCGTGACCAGCGTCACCTTCCAGGCGAATTTCATTCCTGGACCTCCAAGCGGTATCCCACCTTGTAAACGGCGGCGATACGCTCCTGCCAGCCCAGCTTTTTCCTCAGGCGCTGGACGTGGAGATCCACAGTGCGGCTGTCTCCCATATATTCATTTTCCCACACCCGCTCATAGATGGTCTCACGAAAAAGGGCGATATTCTTGTTTTGCAGGAACAACACCAGAAGGCTGTACTCCTTGGCGGTCAGCTGGATGATCTTTCCGCCCTTGGTGACTACCCGGGACTGCGTGTCCACCACCACGTCGTCCACGGCGATGCGGCTTTCGGTTTTGTGGTAGCGGCGCAGAACGGTCTCCACCCGGGCCAGAAGCTCGGCAATTTCAAACGGTTTGACAATATAGTCGTCGGCACCCAGCCGGAGGCCCTTGATCCGGTCCTTCACGGCGCTTCGCGCCGTAATGAAGATAACGGGAATTCCCAAAGGGGCCAGATATTCCATCAGTTCAAAACCGTCGATGCCGGGAAGCATCACGTCCAGCAGAATCAGATCGTAATGCTTGGACTCCACCGCGTCGGCGGCGGCGGCCCCGTTGTCCAGGCAGTCGCAGGCATAACCTGCGGCGGTAAGGCTCATGTCCAGCAGGTCTGCAATCGGTTTTTCGTCTTCCACGATCAGGATTTTTACCATATGTGCGTTATCCTCCTTCTGCGCCCGGACGGCGTTGGAGCGGCGGCGGAAACGGGGCGGCAGAAGTCACACCATTTTTCCCGGATCCACAATTTCATCGTACTCCTCCGCCGTCAGAAAACCGGACCGCAGAACCGCTTCCTTCAAGGTGATCTTCTCCAGATGGGCCAGACGGGCCGCCTGCCCCGCCTTTTCATACCCGATGCGGGGGGTAAGGCATGTCACCAGCATCAAAGAGCGGTTCAGGTGCTCCTTCATTCTCTCCCGGTCCGCCTTCAGACCCTCCAGGCAGTTTTTCCGGAAGGAATCCATCCCGTCGGCCAGGAGCCGGGCGGACTGTAAAAAGTTGTAGGCAATGACCGGCATGAAAACATTCAGCTCAAAATTCCCCTGACTGGCGGCAAAACCGACTGCGGCGTCGTTGCCCATAACCTGGACGGCAATCATGGCAGCGGCCTCGCACTGGGTGGGATTCACCTTCCCCGGCATGATGGAGCTGCCCGGCTCATTTTCAGGAATAAGCACTTCTCCCAATCCGCACCGGGGGCCGCTGGCCAGCCAGCGCACGTCGTTGGCAATTTTCATCAGATCCGCCGCCAGAGCCTTCAGCGCTCCGTGGGCGAAAACGATACCGTCCCTGCTGGTCAGGGCGTGGAACTTGTTGGCGGCAGTGACAAATTCATGTCCTGTCAGACGGGAAAGAAGCGCCGCACTCTCTTCCGCGAAGCCGGCGGGGCAGTTGAGCCCTGTGCCCACCGCCGTACCGCCCAGCGCCAGCTGTCGCAGAGGCTCCAAAGCGGCGCGTATGTACGCCTCCGATGCTTCCGCCATGGCTCTCCAGCCGCTGATCTCCTGAGAAAACCGGAGGGGCACCGCGTCCTGGAGATGGGTGCGGCCTATTTTCACCACATTCTCGTTTTCCGCCTCCAGGCGGCGGAGGGTTTCCGTCAGCTTCTCCAGCGCGGGCAGGACACGCTCCTCCAAAGAGACGGCCGCGGCCAGATGCATGGCGGTGGGAAAGGTGTCGTTGGAGCTCTGGGACATATTTACGTGGTCGTTGGGGTGAACCTCCACAGACGGCTCCATCCGGGCGCATAAATGGGAGATCACCTCGTTGACGTTCATATTCGACTGGGTGCCGCTGCCAGTCTGCCAGACCTTCAGCGGGAACTCTCCGTCCCAGCTGCCCTCCAGAATTTCATCGCAGGCGGCGGCGATAAGCTCGCAGCGGCGGCTGTCCAAACGGCCCAGACGGCAGTTGGTCAGAGCCGCCGCTTTTTTCAGCAGGGCGAAGGCCCGGATAATTTCCTCCGGCATCCGCTCCGTTCCGATGGCAAAATTTTCCAGACTCCGCTGGGTCTGCGCTCCCCAGAAGCGCTCCGCGCACACCGCCACAGTTCCCAGCGTATCCCTCTCCATGCGAATATTCTTCTCCTGTTCTGCCATTTTCAGGCTCCTTTCCAACGTATCTTTATATTTTCTTTAGCATAGCAAATTCCGGGGGAAAATACAACTCTCAAAAATCTTAAAAATTATGGTTTGACGCAAAGCGGATACAAATACAGTCCGGCAGGGGCGTGTCCGGAGATCCGGCCATGCCCCTGCTGGACTGTCTGAGATTATTCCATTACATAGCGGGTAACGCCAAACAGCTTGGCCAGCTGAAGCTTCGCCGCCATGCTCTCCCCGCTCTGATACCAGATGGTGGCGGATTGATAGGCGTTAGGCGCATACATACAGTAGGCGCTTTCATACTGCTCGGAGTAAAAGGTTTTTACGTCCTTCCTGCCCAGCGTCTCCTGCACCTCCTTGGCGGAGATCAGCGTGCTGGCGGAGATGGGGTTGCCTCCCGCGTCCGTAATCGTGCGCACGCCGCCGGCCATCAGCTGCAGCGCCGCCCCGGACAGGTCCTCGCCGTTGTTTTTCATCCGCCGCAGAGCGGCGTACAAATCCGGCAGCGGCTCCAGAGGAGTGATAGGAATATCCGTTCCCGCCCGCGCCATGGGGGTGGAGATATTGATCATGCGCCAGCCGCTTGTCCCGGGAATCTGGATGGAGGGCTCCGCCAACCGGTCATGGACCCTCACCAGAACGGTGGCGGCCTGCTCCCGGGTAGCGGCGCCGTCCGGATCAAAACGGCCCTTTCCCTTGCCATCCATGATCCCCAGATCATAGGCCAGGGTGATAAACCCGGGGTTGGCGGTGACGTCGCTGAAGGGAACGCCATAGCTGGCGGCGGTGCCAGCCAGAGAGGTGTAGCCCAGCCCTCTCACCAGCATGGAGGCCATTTCCCCCCGAGTCAGATCGTCCTCGGGGCGGAACTCATGGCCGGAGGCCGCCACCGCGTCGTTGGCCAGGAGGGTTTCCACCGCCCCGTAGTACCAGCTGTCTCTGGCCACATCGGTGTAGGAGGGCTTCCCCGGCCGGACCTCCTCCCAGCCGAACAGCCGCATCAGCGCGGTGGCGAAGGCGGCCCGGGAAATGGGCCGGCCCAGGCCGAACTTTCCTCCGCCGGTTCCCTGAAACAGGCCCAGCTCCGTGGCCCGCTCCACACTGCCGGCAGCCCAATGGCCGCCGGGCACGTCGGAATAACCGCTCTCCGCCGCGGCGGAGGGAACGAGACCCAGGCACAGAAGTCCGGTCAGAACAAATATCAGCAGGCGTTTTTTCATAGGCAACTCCTCATTTTCATTGGAATGGGGTCATTGTATCAGATTTTTTCCTATCCGTCAAATTTTCAAACCTGATTTCTCTTTTTTCGGCAAAACTAGAAGAAAAGGTGCTTTTTCTTCCATAAACGGGGCAGATTTTGCCCAAGAAGCAAACCCCCTGCCCCACCCCGCCTTCCGCCGCAAAATCAGGAACCGGCGTCTTCCATGGTTGACAAGCAACCCTTCCATCATTATAATTGTGATGAAAAAACGCAGAAGAAAGGATTATCCTCCCATGAATGACCTCCATATTTCCGCCGCCGTCCGCTATGTGGGCGCGGACGATACTACCATTGACCTGTTTGAGAGCCAGTATCCGGTTCCCGCCGGCGTGTCCTACAACTCCTACGTGATCCTGGATGAGAAAACCGCCGTTCTGGATACCGTGGACCGCCGGGCGGCGGATGAATGGCTTTCCCACCTGGAGGAACAGCTGGAGGGACGCCAGCCCGATTACCTGGTTCTCCACCACCTGGAGCCGGACCACGCCGGCAGCGTGGGCAGGCTGCTGGAGAAATATCCCGGTCTGACCCTGGTGGGCAACGCAAAGACCTTCCAGATGCTGCCCAAATACTTTGACTACGCCGCCCCCACCCTGACGGTGAAGGAGGGGGACGTCCTCTCCCTGGGAAGCCACACCCTCACCTTCGTCATGGCGCCCATGGTCCACTGGCCGGAGGTGATGGTGAGCTACGAGTCCAGCGAAAAAATTCTGTTTTCCGCCGACGGCTTCGGAACCTTCGGGGCGCTGTCCTCCGGCGAAAGCTGGGACGCGGAGGCCGCCCGGTACTATTTCAACATCGTGGGCAAATACGGCGCGTCGGTCCAGGCTCTGCTGAAGAAGGCGGCGGGACTGGATATCCGAACCATCTGCCCCCTGCATGGCCCCGTTCTGCGGGAGAATCTGGGGTATTACCTGGACAAGTACGACCGCTGGAGCCGCTACCTGCCGGACGAGCCGGAGGCGGTGCTGGTGGCCTACGCCTCCATCCACGGCAACACCGCCCAGGCCGCCGGAAAAATGGTGGAAATCCTGAAGCGGAAGGGCTGCCCCAAAGTGGCGGCGGTGGATCTGTGCCGGGAGGATCAGGCCGCGGCGGTGGAGAGCGCGTTCCGCTGCGGCAAGCTGGCGGCCATGAGCCCCACCTACGACGGCGGACTGTTTCCCGCCATGGACCACTTTATGGCGCACCTGCGGGACAAGACCTACCGGAACCGCCGGGTGGCGCTGATCGAAAACGGCTCCTGGGCGCCCGCTGCCGCCAAGGTGATGCGGAGCTTCCTGGAGGCCATGCGGGACATCGAAATCTGTGAGACGGTCCACACCATCCAGGGCGCGGTGAAGGATGCTGATCTTGCCGCCATGGAGCGGATTGCGGACGAGCTGATGGCGTAACCTGCCCGACGGCCAAATTTTAGGCAAAAGGCTTCGGATGTTGGATTTTTCAACACCCGGAGCCTTTTGCCCATTGTGAAATTCCAGACGGCATTTTATCCTGATACCATCATACAAAAAGAGAGGAGCCCGCAGTGATGGGTATTCAGGAACGATTCAGGAAAACCGCGATCAAAACGGCCTTTGGCTATATAGAGAAAGACCCGGAGAAGAACATGCTCAAGCTTCTGGACTGGGTGGACAGGCTGGCAGGGGAGGGCCCGGACAGCTTCGAGCCTCAGCGGGAAGCGTTCCGGACGGTGCTGGAGAATCCGGACGGCAGCATGTACAGACTGATCATGGACGTCTTCCAAAGCGTGGATAACGGCGTGCTGAAGGCTGTCTTTGAAAACTTCTTTCTCAACGCCAACATCATCGGCTGGCCCATTCAGGAGGAGATGCGGAAAAAGTACGGCTGCAACATCCCCTGGGCCATTCTGCTGGACCCCACCTCGGCCTGCAATCTCCGCTGCACCGGCTGCTGGGCGGCGGAGTACGGCGGCAGGCTGAACCTGAGCTTCGACGAAATCGACTCCATCATCCGCCAGGGCAAGGAGCTGGGAGTGTACATATACATCTACACCGGCGGCGAACCTCTGGTGCGGAAGGCGGATCTCATCGCCCTGTGTGAAAAGCACGCCGACTGCCAGTTCCTGGCCTTCACCAACGCCACCCTCATTGACGAGGCGTTCGCCGGGGAGATGCTGCGGGTGAAAAACCTCATACCCGCCATCAGTCTGGAGGGCTTTGAGTCCGCCACCGACGGCCGCCGGGGGGACGGCGTGTATCGGAAAGCGGTCCGGGCCATGGGCATTCTCAAGGAGAAACGCCTGCCCTTCGGTATTTCCGCCTGCTACACCAGCGAGAATCTGGATTCCATCAGTTCCGACGAGTTCATCGATCAGCTGGTGGAATGGGGCGCGAAATTCATCTGGTATTTCCACTACATGCCCGTCGGCAACGACGCGGCGCCCGCCCTGCTGCCCAGTCCCCGTCAGCGGGCCGTCATGTATCGCCGGGTTCGGGAGATGCGCCGGACCAAGCCCATTTTCGCCATGGACTTCCAGAACGACGGCGAGTACGTAGGCGGCTGCATCGCCGGGGGCCGCCGGTATCTCCACATCAACGCAAACGGCGACGCAGACCCCTGCGTGTTCATTCATTACTCCGATTCCAACATCCGGGAAAAAACTTTGCTGGAGTGCCTGCAAGGGCCTTTATTCATGGCCTACCACGACGGCCAGCCCTTCAACGAGAACCACCTGCTCCCCTGTCCCATGCTGGAAAATCCCCGCCTGCTGCGGGAAATGGTCCACAAAACCGGTGCGCACTCCACCGACCTTCAGTCTCCGGAGAGCGTGGAGCACCTGTGCGGCAAGTGCGCGGACTACGCCGAATGCTGGCGGCCGGTGGCCGGCGAGCTGTGGAACGGCGGAACCCCGTGACATCTGAAAACATGCCGGAGCGCCGCCGGCCGGCGAGAGGAAGCTGCTGCGTATGAACAGTTGGAAAAAAACAGGAGGAAGCCTGCTGACGCTGGCGGCGGTCTGTCTGGCGGCGGTTCTGGTATTCCGGGACCACTACCAGGAGATTCTGGAAAATCTCCGCCGGGTTCCCGGATACGGTGCACTGGCGCTGTTCGCCCTGGCCGTGGTGTTCCAGCTGCTGGAATCCGGCGTCTGCGCGGCGCTGGTCCGGGCGAGGCTGCCCTCCTTCTCCTTTTGGGAGGCCATGGAGGTCACATTCCTTGGCGTGTTCGGCAACGTGGCCACCTTTGCCGTAGGCTCCATTCCCATGCAGTGCCTCCACCTGCACCGCAGCGGACTGTCTGTGGGCCACGGCGCAGGTCTGATGACTGTGGAGTACATCTTCCACAAATCGTCCATTCTGCTCTACGCCTCCGTCATGCTGCTCTTCCAGGGCGGCTGGCTGCGGGAAACCGCGCCGGAGCTGTCCCGCTATCTGCTGCCCGGCTACGGGATTTGTATCGTAATTGTGGGCGCGCTGGTTCTGGTTTGCACATGGGCGCGGCTGAAAAATCTGGTGCTGCATCTCATCGGCCTGTTTCCGGAGACAGAGAAATGGGAGAAGCGGAAAGCCTCCTGGCGCTCCAATCTGGAATCTCTCTATGAAGAAACCCGGAACGTGCTGAAAAGCCCCGCCTGCTGCGGCAGAATTCTGCTGCTGAACGGAGGAAAGCTGCTGTGCCTGTACTCGGCGGCGTATCTCTCCGTCCGGCTGACGGGGGCGGCGGACCTGCCCTTCTGGCGGGTGCAGCTGTTGGCCTCGCTGATGCTGGTGATTGCCAGCGCACTGCCCAACGTGGCTGGGGTAGGTCCGGCGGAGTTCACGTTCCTGATGATTTTTGGCCGGTACATGGACTACGCCCAGGCATCCGCCGCCCTGATTCTATACCGCGCGGCCACATACTTTTTCCCCTTTGCTGCCAGCATCCTGTTCACCTTCTGCATCCAGCGGAGAAGCTGGGCGCAAAACTCCTCCGGAAAATGAAAGCCAGGGCTCCCGCCCCGGCGGCAGCCCCCTGCGGGGACGGCAAAAACACCGTCTCCGCAGGGGGCCGTTTTATAGCCGGCGCACTTGAGAAGAGGTAAAAAGGAGGGGAGGAAAAATGGTGCGGAGCAAGGCGGAGGATGCAGGCGGGCTGACGCCCGCCATCCTGCGTCGATTTCCCTTGTCTAACGAGAAAAATCCTCGCCCATCCGGCATCCTCCGGTTGTGAATACAGGTTCTAAAATAAGGTTGCGCCGCCTCCCGCGCTGTGATACACTGAACAAAACACTGGGAGAGGAGTCCGGCCATGAAATTACAATTTGCCGTCTGCGACGACCGGGCGGAGGACAGCGGACTGATTTCCCGGCTGTGCGCCCAATGGGCCCGGCAGGCGGGGGCGGAGCTGGAGCTGGAGGTGTTCCCCTCAGCGGAGGCGTTCCTGTTCCGCTACGCGGAGAAAAAAGATTTCGACGTTCTGCTGCTGGACGTGGAGATGACCGGCATGGACGGCGTGGAGCTGGCCAGAACCGTCCGCCGGGACGACGAATCGGTGCAGATCGTCTTTGTCACCGGTTACGACCGCTATATCGCCCTGGGATACGAGGTTTCCGCTCTCCACTATCTGGTGAAGCCGGTGAAGGAGGAGAAATTCTTCGAGGTCCTCACCCGGGCCGTCAGCCGCCTGACCCGGAACGAGCCCTTTCTGACCCTGGAGCTGCCCGGCGAGGTTCTCCGGGTGCCTCTGCCGGAGATCCGCTACCTGGACGTGCGCCAGAACTACGTCACCGTTCACGCCCGGGAGGACTACACCCTCAAGCGGCCTCTGGCGGAGTTTGAACCTGCACTGGACCGGCGGTTCTACCGGATGAGCCGGTCCTGCATCGTCAATCTGACCTTTGTCCGCCGGGTGACGAGAACAGAGGCAGAGCTGACCGGCGGCGAACGCCTGCCCCTGCCCCGGGGGCAGTATGAAAAGCTCAACCAGGCCATCATCCGGCAGATTTGAGAGGAGGCAGCGCCGTGGGACTTTTTGACAAGCTGGTGGACAGGCGCCTGGGAGCCTATCAGCGGGAGCTGATTGAAATCCACTATGCCGAGGTGGAGAACATGTACCGCCAGATAAGAGGATGGCGGCACGATTACCGCAGCCATATTCAGACCATGAAGGCCCATGCCGCCCAGGGGGACTGGGCGGCAGTGAGCGCCTATCTGGATGCCCTGGAGACGGATCTGGCCGCTGTGGACACAGTGGTCAAGACCGGCAACCCCATGGCGGATGCCATTCTCAACAGCAAAATCGCTCTGGCCCGGTCCAAAGGCATTCCCGTCCGGGCGGATGCCAGCGTCCCCGTGGCGCTGCATATCTCCGAGCTGGATCTGTGCGTCATTCTGGGCAATCTCTTTGACAACGCCATTGAGGCCAGTCTGGCCCTTCCGGCGGAGGAGCGGCTGATCCGGATATACGTGGACCGCAAGGGCTCTCAGCTGTACATTTCCTTCACCAATCTCACCGCCTCCGGGAAACGGAAAAAGGAGGGCGGAGTGTTCCGCAGCACCAAGGGCCAGGGCCACGGCTTCGGCCTGGTCCGGATGGACGCTATTGTGAAGCGGCTGGGAGGCTACCTGACTCGCGGCAGCGAGGACGGAGCCTTCACCACGGAAATTCTGCTGCCGCTGGGGTGAACCCGCCGTTCGTCCCCCGGAAGCAGCAATTCGTCCCCCGGCCTGCACAGCCGGGGGACTTTATGTTATACTCCTTTTTGAGGTGAGAAAACATGAAAAAACCCAAGCAAAAAGCCTACAGCATCTTTCAGAACTGCGCCTTCATGATCTCCCGGGCGTGGCGGGATTGCAGGAGCGTACTGGCCATCGTCCTGGGGCTGATCTTCTGCGGCGTGGCGGCCAGCCTGCTGGAGCTGTTCGTGGTGCCCGCCATCCTGGAGGCGGTGGGGCGGAGCGTGAACCCCGGGGAATTTGTCCGGATGATCCTCTGGTTCACCCTGGGCATGACGGCGGTCCGGGCCCTGCGGTCCTATCTGGACGCCAACAGCTTGTTTGGACGTGTCCGGGTCCGCACCGGGCTGTGTCTGGACATGCACATGACCTTCTGCCGGACCTCCTACCCCCATATCGAGGACCCGGACTATGTGAAGCGGGCGAGCAAGGCAAGCCGCTGCCTGGACAGCAACAGCGACGCCGGAGAACACATCTGGACCACTCTGGCGGAGCTGCTGACCAACGTCATCTGCTTCGTCATCTACCTGCTGCTGCTGGCCCAGGTGGGGCCGTGGGTGGCGGCGCTGTGCATCGCCCTGTCCGCCGCGAGCTACTTCGCGGGGGAGCATATCCGGGCCTGGCGCTACCGCCACCGGGAGGAGGAGGCCGCGCTGATGCACAAGTCGGACTACGTGATCTACCGCAGCCGGGACATGAAGCTGGCCAAGGACATCCGCATCTTCGGCATCGGCCCCTGGCTGACGGAGCTGTACGAAAAGTACACCCGGCTGATGCAGGACTTCTACGTCAAGGCCTACCGCCAGGATATGTGGGCGGACCTGCTGGACGTGGCGCTGGCGTTTTTGCGCAACGGCGCGGCCTACGGCCTGCTCATCGCCATGGCCCTGCGGGGAGAGCTGACGGCGGCGGCGTTCGTGCTGTACTTCACGGCGGTCAGCGGCTTCGCCCAGTGGGTGACGGGCATCTTCTCCGGACTGGGGGCCCTCCACCGGGAGAGCCTGGACCTTGCCGCCCTGCGGGAGTTCGTGGAGGAGCCGGAGCTGTTTCGCTTCGGGGACGGCAAGTCTCTGTCCGTGAAGAAAGATCATCTGTATACCCTGGAGCTGCGGGACGTGAGCTTCCGCTACCCCGGCGCGGACCACGACACCCTGTCCCATGTTGACCTGACGCTCCATCCCGGCGAGAAGCTGGCGGTGGTGGGCCGCAACGGCGCGGGAAAGACCACCCTTATCAAGCTCCTCTGCGGCTTCTACGATCCCACGGAGGGACAGGTGCTGCTGGATGGGGAGGACATCCGGCAGTATGACCGCCGGGACTACTACAAGCACTTCGCCGCCGTGTTCCAGCAGTTTTCCATCCTGGCGGGAACGATGGCGGAAAACGTGGCCCAGACCACTGGGGAAAATGTAGACCGTCCCAAAATGTGGGATTGTCTGGAGCGGGCGGGCATCGCGGACAAAATCCGGGAGCTGCCCAAGGGGGAGGACACCCATCTGGGCCGGGAGGTCTATCTGGACGGCGTGGACCTCTCCGGCGGGCAGATGCAGCGGCTGATGCTGGCCCGGGCCCTCTACAAGGACGCGCCGGTGGTGGTGCTGGATGAGCCCACCGCCGCCCTGGACCCCATCGCGGAGAGCGACCTGTACCAGAAGTACAACGATCTGACGGGAAACTGCACCAGCGTGTATATCTCCCACCGGCTGGCCTCCACCCGCTTCTGTGACCGGGTGCTGCTCATTGAGAACGGCGGCATCGCCGAGGAGGGCACCCACGAGGAGCTGCTGGCGGCGGGAGGGCGGTACGCCTATCTCTTCGACATCCAGAGCAAATATTACAAGGAAGGGGCGATGGAGGATGAATAAGCAGAAAAATGAGCGTCTGCCCTTCAAAACAGTCATGGCCTACAGCCGCCGGGGCTTCGCCATCTGGTGGAAGGCCGAGCCGGAGATTTTGATCGCGGCGGCGGTGCAGCGGGCGGTGGAGGCCCTTTCCCCCTTCCTGCCCCTGTACTTCACCGCCCGGCTGGTGAACGCTATCGCCAGGGGCGGGGAGGCGAAGCAGGTGTGGACCATGCTGGCGCTCCTGCTGGCCTCCA
Organism: uncultured Oscillospiraceae bacterium; assembly: GCA_910579725.1. Taxonomy (GTDB): domain Bacteria; phylum Bacillota; class Clostridia; order Oscillospirales; family Oscillospiraceae; genus Pelethomonas. Next base: position 141,313 of record CAJTUD010000001.1, read on the forward strand.
CGGCGGCGGTGGGCGTGCTGCGCTCGGCGGCCCGGCGCTGGGACGAGACCATGCGGCGGGCCCACCAGTGGCCCACCTGGAACCGCATCTTCTTCGACAAGCTGCTGAGCATGGACTTCTGCGACGTGGACGACCCAAAAAATCAGTCCCTGTTCACCCAGATCCAGCAGGTCCGTCAGTGGAACGGCTGGGGGCTGAACAAGCTGTATATGATCTTCTCCGACGCTGTAGGGGCGGTGTTCCGCATCCTGGGGGCGGTGGCTCTGTCGGTGAGCCTGTTCACCCTGCCGGTGCCGGAAGGAAGCCCCCTGGCCTGGCTGAACCACCCTGGGTGCCTGGCGGGGATGCTGGCGCTGCTGATGGGGTCGGTGCTGGCCTCCGGCGCGCTGTCAAACCACTCATACTCCTACTGGAACAAATACGACGGCGCGGCTGGCAACCGGGGTTTCTCCTTCTTCTACTTCATCGCTATGAAGGAGCGCCACCGGGGAACGGACATCCGCACCTACGCCCAGGATCAATTTCTGGAAAACGCCGCAAATGCGGAGATGCAGGGCGAGAGTTCCTTTGGCCCCGCCTCCTCCATCGCCAGGTGGGCCCGGGGGCCCATGGGGGCCTGCGCCGCCGCCTCGGGCGCGGTGTCCCAGGCGTTCATGGGGGTCATCTACCTCTTCACCGGATTGAAGGCCCTGGGCGGGGCCTTCGGGGTGGGGTCCGTCACCCAGTACGTGGGCGCTCTGGCGGGGCTGGCCCAGGGGTTCACCCGCCTGCTGGAGATCGTGGGGAACCTGCGGGCCAACGCGGAATACCTCAAGTTCACCTACGACTTTCTGGACATCCCCAACAACATGTACCAAGGCAGTCTCACCACCGAGAAGCGCTCCGACCGGAAGTACGAGATCGAGTTCCGGGACGTGTCCTTCAAGTACCCCGGTACGGATACCTGGGCTCTGCGGCACGTGTCCATGAAATTCGACGTGGGGGAGCGTCTGGCGGTAGTGGGGGAGAACGGCTCCGGCAAGACCACCTTTATCAAGCTCCTCTGCCGCCTCTACGACCCCACCGAGGGGGAGATTCTGCTCAACGGCATCGACATCCGGAAGTACCGGTACGGCAACTATCTGGAGCTGTTTTCCGTGGTGTTCCAGGACTTCAGGCTTCTGGCCCAGCCCCTGGGGCAGAACGTGGCGGCCTCCATTGAGTACGACCGGGAGCGGGCGGCGGAGTGCCTGAAGCGAGCGGGCTTCGGCTCCCGTCTGGCGGAATTGCCCCACGGCCTGGATACCTGTCTCTACCGTGACTTTGAGGACAGCGGCGTGGAAATTTCCGGCGGCGAGGCCCAGAAAATCGCCCTGGCGCGAGTACTGTACCAGGACGCGCCCTTCATCGTCCTTGACGAGCCCACCGCCGCTCTGGATCCCGAAGCCGAGGCGGAGGTCTACACCAAATTTAACGACATTGTGGAGGACAAGACTGCCATTTATATTTCCCACCGTCTCTCCTCCTGCCGCTTCTGCGATGAGATCGCGGTATTTGACCACGGCCAAGTAGTCCAGCAGGGAACCCACGACGCCCTGCTGGCCGCCGCGGGAGGCAAGTACCAGACCCTCTGGGACGCCCAGGCCCAGTACTACCAGAAAAAGCCTCAATAAACTGAAGGACCGCCGGCTTTGAGCCGGCGGTCCTTCAGTTTATTGAAGTGTAAGATACGCCTTCAGCGTCCGGCAGTTCCCGTCCACCTGATACGCCCCACTCCCGGCGGGGAGGAAGAAGCACTGTCCCTTCTTCACTTCCCTGCTCTCGCCGCCGCAGGTCAGCGTCCCCTCGCCCTCCGTGATCAGCAGGGCGTGGAAAGACTCGTCTCCGCACTCTGACCGGAAGGCGCCTTCGCAGCCGTCGGTGGTGAAATACCGGCAGCTGCCCAGGTGCTCCCCGAAATCCAGCGCCGGAGCGGGGCGGCGGTCTGTGACCGCCAGCGCCTTTTCCACGTGGAGAGGCCTGGGCTTCCCGTCGGCCCCCAGGCGGCCGTAGTCAAAGACCCGGTAGGTGACGTTGGAGTTCTGCTGGATCTCCGCAATCACCAGTCCCGCGCCAATGGCGTGGAGCGTGCCGGAGGGGATGAAGAACACGTCCCCGGTCTTCACGGGAACCTTTTTGAGCACTTCCGTCAGCGTGCCGTCCTCCACCCGGCGGGAGAACTCCTCCAGACTGACCTCCCGGTCAAAGCCGTAATAGAGAGACGCGCCTTCCTCCGCGTCCAGCACCACCCACATCTCCGTCTTGCCGTACTGGCCCTCGTGGGCCAGAGCATATTCGTCGGAGGGGTGGACCTGAATGGAGAGGTCCTTTTTCGCGTCGATGAGCTTGATGAGCATGGGGAAATTTTCAAAGCTCTGGCAGGCGGTCCCCAGCGCCGCCTTTCCGGCCTTTTCCAGATATTCCGTCAGGGTGAGCCCTGCGAAGGGCCCGTCCGCCAGCACAGAGGGGCCGTCGGGGTGGCAGGAGAGCACCCAGGCCTCGGACAGAGGATTCAGTTCGCTCTGGATACCGAATCCGGTTTTCAGCTTCTGGCCTCCCCAGATATAGTCCTTGCACGCGGGCAGCAGTTGATAAGCGGGCATAAAATAACACCTTTCCATAAAATATGAATTAGGGCTGCGCTTTCCCTTGAAGATACGCCGGATTCCGCTCCGCCCCGTCCGGCAAGGGGAGACGGAGATGTTTTCGCTCAAATTATACGGCATTCTCACCGGTTCGTCAATGGCGGATTCCCTGCTTTCTCCGTCGGCAGACCCGAAATCCATTTTTCCCCCAGCCCGAAGCGCGGAAAGCGGCGGATAAAATTTTTCCTCCCGGGAAAAACTGCCGCCGGCGGCTTGAAAAAATTCCCATGCCGTGATATGCTGGCTTCAACCATCATAAAAAGAACCAAGGAGGATGTTCACATGGAGTATCAGGCGGAACTGAACCGCTGGATGGAGCGGGCCGGGGAGGACCCGGATCTGATCGCGGAGCTTCTGGAAATCCGGGAGGACGAAAAGGCGGTGTCCGACCGCTTCTACCGCCATTTGGCCTTCGGCACCGGGGGGCTGCGGGGGATAATCGGCGCGGGGACCAACCGGATGAACCTCTACACGGTCCGCCGGGCCACGCAGGCGCTGGCAGATTATCTCAACGCCTCCAACCTGCCCAAATCGGTAGCCATCGCCCACGACAGCCGCCTCAAAGGCGAGCTGTTCTCCCGGGAGGCGGCCCGGGTGCTGGCCGCCAACGGGATTACCGCCCATCTCTACCCCCGGCTGGAGCCCACCCCCGCCCTGAGCTGGGCGGTGCGGCATCTCCGCTGCGGCGCGGGCATCTGTGTCACCGCCAGTCACAACCCTGCCCAGTACAACGGCTACAAGGTCTATGGCGCGGACGGCTGCCAGATCACGCCGGAGGCGGCAGAGAAGGTTCTGGCCTTCATGGAGCGTACGGACTGCTTTGACAGTGTGAAGCTTACCGACTACGACAGAGCGGTATCGGAAGGAAAAATCTGCCTGATCGGTGACGGATGTCTGGATGCCTTTGTGGACGCGGTGCTGGCTCTGCGTCCCGGCAACGACGTGAGCCGTCTGAAATTGGTATATACTCCCCTCAACGGCTCCGGCCTGGAGTGCGTGCAGAAGCTGCTGGCAAAAATGGGGGTGGCGGAACTGACGGTGGTACCCTCCCAGGCCGAACCGGACGGACGCTTCCCCACCTGCCCCTATCCCAACCCGGAAATCCGGGAGGCCATGGAGGAGGGCCTGCGGCTGTGCGATACGGTGAAGCCTGACCTTCTTCTGGGTACGGACCCGGACTGCGACCGCATGGGCGCGGCGGTACCCGACGGGCAGGGAGGCTACCGCCTGATCACCGGCAACGAGATGGGGGTGCTGCTGCTGGACTATCTGTGCCGGACGCTGGCCGCCCGGGGAACCATGCCCCAGGACCCGGTGGCCGTCACCACCATTGTGTCCACGGACATGGCTGGGCCGGTTGCCGCGGCCTACGGCGTGGAGCTGCGCCGGATGCTGACGGGCTTTAAGTATATCGGCGAGCAGATTGGCCTTCTGGAGGCGGAAGGCCGGAAGGAGCGGTACATTTTCGGCTTCGAGGAGAGCTACGGATACCTCTCCGGGGCACACGTGCGGGACAAGGACGCGGTAAACGCGGTAATGCTGGCATGCGAGTGTGCCGCCTGGTACGCAGGCCAGGGGATAACTCTGCTGGACGCCATGAACGCGCTGTATGAGAAGTTTGGCTTCTACCGCAGCGGCCTCATCAGCAAGGCATTCGAGGGCCAGGATGGCATGAAGGCCATGGAGGAGCTGATGCGGTCCCTTCGCACCGCGCCCCCCGCAGAGATTTCCGGCAAGCGGGTGGAGTCTGTTGTGGACTATCTGGGCGGCGATACCGGCCTGATCCCCTCCGACGTGCTGGAATTCCGTCTGGAGGAGGCGGGAAAGGTTATTGTCCGGCCCTCCGGCACCGAGCCGAAGCTGAAGCTGTATCTCTCCGTCCGGGGAACCAGCGAGGCGGACGCACTGGAGCGTCTGGAGGCGCTGGACAAGGGAGCCCGGGCGCTGCTGGGTTAATTTCAAAAAGGAAGGGCGGGCTGTCCGGCAGCCCGCCCTTTCGTCTTCAGCTTTTTCCGATAATTTTTTCGCCGCACTTGGGGCAGGTGATCTCGATTCTGCCCTTCCCCGCCGGGACGCGGCACACGGTTTTGCAGTTTTTGCAGACGAAGTATTTGTGCTCCTTGTCCTGCCGTCTCTGGCGAAGGGCGGTGAAATGATTTTTCAGAGGATACCACCAGCGCAGAAACCGGGCGTTCTCTGCCCGCCGCTTGGCCAGATTCCGGGAAAAGCTCCGGAACAGCACTACCGCCGCCAACGCCAGGGAGATCCCGTCAAGAATAACCCGCGCGATAAAAATCCGGCCCAGCAGCACCTGCGCCAGCCATACCAGCAGATACAGCGCCAGAAGCGCCAGATTCAATTGATCGCCGCCGTTGCGCCCGTACATAAACCGGGCGGCAGCACTGGATACGCGATAGAAAAGATTCCGCATAGGGCAGGACCTCGCTTCTCTGAAAAATCCGCTCTGCAAGGGGGAGCGGAGCGTTTTTATCAGTATACCGGGTAAATATGAACAAATAAAGAACGTCCTTAATTTAATTTTTCACAAGCACAGCCTTATGAAAAAAACTTCCATTTCTCATTTAATACTTTTGTAACAATAAACGCTGGTTTTCTTAATAACAATCCGGTATTGTAAGATTTGCAAGAGACAATAACTTCTTTTCATCCAATCTTCCAAACCATGTAACGGCAGCGAAAGGCACTCCGCCTTTCGCTGCCGTTATCATTTCGGCCCCTCCGCTTCACAAATTGTATTCGGAATGTTTATAATCTTTCCGCAGTTTCTTCATATTTCTGTCATAAATCCCATGTATTCTAACACCATCAAAAGCGAACGGGCTTCGCTCCACCGGCATAACCGATAATTTAACAAGGAGGCAATTCCTATGTATAACGATTATAATGAAAATCAGGACCGCACCGGCGGCGAGTACCACTACAGCTACCGTTCCGACAGCGACGGCTTCCAGCCTGCCCAACCCCCCGCACCCATGGAGGTCAAGCCCCGGAAGCGCTGGGCCGGAAGGATCGTGGCGGCGGTTGTGTGCGCGGCGCTGCTCACTGGAGGAGCCTTCGGAGCCGGATGGTATCTCAACCGGGACGGCGGCAGAAGCGGCAGTCAGGTGATGCTCAGCGACCGTCCCCTTACCGAAGTGACCACCGTCAGCGTCAACGGCAGCGACAAGCTGACCTTCTCCCAAATCTACAGAGCCAACAAGGACAGCTGCGTGAGCATCAACGTCTCCTCCGTGGGCTACAACATCTTCTACCAGCCTGTCCAGACTGCCAGCTCCGGCAGCGGCTTCATTCTCACCGCCGACGGCTACATTGTCACCAACTGCCACGTAGTCAACGGCGCCACCGACGTGCAGGTCACTCTGGACGACGGCACCACCTACACCGCCCAGGTGGTGGGCAGCGATGCTGACTATGATATCGCCGTGTTGAAGGTAGACCCCGGTGAAAACAAGCTCCAGCCCGTGGTGCTGGGCTCCACGGAGAATCTGGAGGTAGGCGAGGACGTGTGCACTATCGGCAATCCCCTGGGCGAGCTGACCTTCTCCATGAGCGAGGGCGTGGTTTCCTGTCTGGACCGGGAGATCAATCTCAACGGCACCCCCTTTAACATGATCCAGATCTCCACCGCCATCAATCCCGGCAATTCCGGAGGACCTCTCTTCAACAGCTACGGCGAGGTTGTGGGCATTGTCACCGCCAAGACCTCCTCCGCAGACAACAGAGGTACCGCCGCCGAGGGCTTGGGCTTCGCCATTCCCATCGACGACGTTTTGAATATGATCAAGGACATCATGGAAAACGGCCAGGTCACCAGCCACGCCTACATGGGCGTCAGCGTGGGAGATGCCTCCCGGGTTCCTGCGTCCGGCGTACGCAGCGGCGCGTACGTAGATTCTGTTGTGGAGGATGGCCCCGCCGATCAGGCTGGCCTCCAGCATGGCGACGTCATCACCATGCTGGGCACCGCCACCATCACATCCCAGGCTGACCTGACCTCCGCCGTGAGCAGCAGCAAGACCTTCCAGGCCGGGGATACCGTCACCGTCACCTATGTCCGGGAGGGCAAGGTATACACAACCGAGCTGACCTTCGGCAGTACGCTGGATAAGCCGGAGGAAGAGGCCGTACCCCAGTCCGCCCCTCAGCAGCCGGATGCTTCCGGCGAGGGCTACGGAGACATGGAGGACTTTTTCAACCAGTTCTTCGGCGGCTACTACGGGCAACGGGCCTCCTGATCCAGATTACGAGTACTTTCTCTCTTCCTTTCTTACCCACCGTCCCCGGAGGACGGGCAGCGCCCGGAGCCTATCTGGCTCCGGGCGCTTTGCATCGCTTCACGGACGTACACGCCGCCGAAAAAGTGATTTTATTTTTGCCTCCGACAAAACTCCTGCGGAGGGCTTTCTGACGGTCTGAGCGCCGGTTATTGCAGCGCCCGGTCCAGCATGCCGCTGTAGTGGACGAACATGGTCTCCGCATCGCCAGCGCCTGTCTGGATATCCGATACCGTCCCGTCCGGCGCGATGATGACCGTATAAGGGATTCCATCGCTGGGATAGAGCTGCCCGATTTCCCCCTCCGGATCCAGTGCCACGGGGAAGGTATAGCCGTTTTTCGCCAGAAAGGCGCTCACAGCGGCTTCGTCTTCTCCGCAGTTTACCGCCACCAGGGCCAGCTTGTCGCCATAGGCCTCCACCAGTCTGGAAAAGGCGGGCATCTCGCCCACGCAGGGACCGCACCATGTGGCCCAGAAGTTCAGGAGAATGACCTTTCCCTTGTGGTCCGAGAGCCGGAAGGTGCCTCCGTCCGTCAGAGCGGCGGTAAAATCCCGGTACTTGTCCCCCTTTTTGATGGGGGAATTCTCGCCGCCGCAGGCCGTCAAAGACAGCAGCAGGCAGGCGGTCAGAACAATCAGGGCGAATTTTTTGATTTTGACCGTTTCCATGTTGTTGGTTCCTTTCCGAAATAAATTGCTTTTTTAGGGCAGATTTGAGCGCAGTGGCCGCATTGGACACACTCATGGTCTCCTACCCGCTTCACATCCATCTGGCAGGCCCGGACGCACGCGCCGCAGTTGTCGCACAGATCCCCGTCCACTCTCACAGCCAGCAGAGCAATCCGGCTGAACAGGGAGTACACCGCGCCCAGCGGGCACAGAAACCGGCAGAATGCCCGGTACAAAAAGATGCAGGCCGCCAGAATGACCACACACACCAGGGTTTTCCACCCGAACAGCGCCCCCGCAATGGACCGGTACTCCTCCCTCAGCGCCATCAGAGGGAATCCGCCCTCCAGCGTGCCCGCCGGGCAGATATACTTGCAGAAGGCGGGCACAGGCACTCCCCTGGCGAAGGCGTACCAGATGGGCAGCGCCACGGCGAACACCGCCAGAACGCCGTATTTCAGCCAGCTGAGCCGCCGGGTCCACTTATTCTTTTTGATTTTCGGCGTGGGAATTTTGTGCAGCAGCTCCTGAACCAGGCCAAAGGGACACAGAAAGCCGCACACAACCCGCCCCAGCGCCATGCCGGTCAGCAGCAGAATCCCCGCGATGTACAACGGAAGCTTGTTGGGCAGATTGCTCAGGGCGTTTTGCAGCGCCCCCAGCGGACAGGACCCGATTGCGCCGGGACAGGAGTAGCAGTTGAGCCCCGGCACGCACACACCCTTGACCGGCCCCTTGAAAATGGTTCCGGAGGCGAAGCCGGGAAGATTGGCGTTGTACACCAGTGCGCTGACCAGCTGGATGCACCGTCTCCGGAAATCCGGACCTCTTTTTTTCCTATCCAATTCCAACACACTCCAGACAGATGCGCACCGCCTTGCCCAGGGTATCCCGGTATCCGCCCTGGGCAATTCCCCACGCCAGTGCCGCAAGTCCCACCGCGCCGGTCAGCAGGCGGGCGGCCAGCAGCCTTGCGGGAGAACCTTCCCGTTTGTTTTTCATGACAGCTCCTCCTTGTTTTTCTCCGTGAACCGGCCGCCGAGCCCGTCCCTTTCCGGGGCGGGCTCGGTTCTGCCGGTCCGGCGGCATCCGGCTTTGCTTCCTCAGCCGGCGGCGGTCCCATTGGCGCTGCCGGTGCGCACATAGTTTTGCACGCGCCAGATGATGGTGGCAAATTCGCTGCGCTTGATGGCGAAGGTGCCGTTATAGATGGGCAGGCCGGTTTTCTTGTCCTTGTCGCCGGTAACGATGCCGGCGCTGTACAGCGCCATCACGTAGGGCGCGGCGGCTTCGGTGACAGCCATGTCGGTAAAGGGGGAGGCCGCGGCGGGAACAGGAGTGAGCCTCATGGCCCGGCTGGCAATCTCCGCGATGACATAGCGGCTCACCGCCCGGTCCAGATTTTCGACTTTTCGGTCCAGCTTGTCGACGAGATCGGCGGGCAGGAGGTTGTCGGCTCTGGCTCTGCTCAGATAACCGCTGGCCCAGTGATCTCCGGTCTTTGCCAGATTGGTGTACTCGGTGGGATTGGCGGCGGTCATGATCATCTTCAGCGCTTCGCCCAGCTTCACCACGCCGTTGGGCAGGAAGGTGCCGTCGGGATAACCGCTGAGAACGCCGCTGGTGGTCAGATCCGTCACATAGGTGTAGAACCACTCGCTCTTGGGAACGTCGGAGAAGGTCTTGGCGGGCAGAGTGGGCCCGGGATTGGTTGAGGTGCCGGGGTTGGAGGGATTGCCCGGATTGGTGGTAGAGGGCGTGACGGTGATCAGCACAGATCCGGTGGACCGGTCGCCGTTGTTGTTCAGCGCGTCAAAGAAGATCGTCACCGGACCCACCTGACCGGCGGCTGGTACGAATGTGATGTTGTTCACCGAGTTTGTCACAGCGGCGGAGGAGACGCTGTACCAATCATTTCCGCTGACAATCGGCGTACCGGCGGAAACGGCCGTCCTGCCGTAGTAGAGGGTGCCAAAGGCGGCGGAGGGCAGTGTAAAGGACACCATGTTCAGCTTGACGGCGTTAGGGCCGGGCAGATTCTCAAAATCGCTGGCCTTGAAGGTCACGCCGGCGGAAGTACTGGTATAGGACACCCGGGCGGAGGAGGGGGTGGGCGGCGTGGTGGAGCTGGTGGATTTGAAGGTGATTTTCCCGGCGAACAGGGGCTTGCCCTGGGCGCTGCTGGCCACATAGCGGATGGATTCCGAGGCCGCGGTGCCGGGCACGTAGGTCAGCGTGCTGATGGTCTCATTCCGGTCTCCGTTATAGGCAAAGGGCCGTCCCTCAATGGCAGCCGCCGTCAGGCGGACCCCCTGCTTGGTGGCAGTGCGGCCGGTGTAGAGCGCTCCGCTGGCGGGCACATCCAGCAGCTGGATGTAGAAGCTGGCGCCCGTACCGCCGGTAGCGGACTGATAGGCCCTCTGGAAGGCGGCGGGGTCCAGCGCGGTTCCGGCGGCGGAGGTGGTAAGGGAGATGTCGGCGGAGCGGCTGTCTCCGGTGTTGAAGAAGATGTACATGGTGCCGTCCCGGCGGCTGGAGTAGCCGCTGCCCCGGGAGCCGTAAGCGGTGAAGCTCAGGGTGATGTACCCGCTCTGGGTCACGCCGGGGAGGAAGGAAACCGCGTCGATGCCGTACTCGTTGCGGCCCGGCTCCACGTAGAACTGGTCGCTGGTTCTCACCCGGTCGCCGGAGATCACCTGGGAGGTGTAATCGATATACAGCGTGCCGTCCACGGACCGGGGCGTCTCGTTGAAGCTGATGTAATCCAGCGCACCTCTGGGATTGGTTTTCGCCCAGAAGTCCTCGAAGTCCGCGGCGGACAGGGTAATGGGCTCATTCCGGGAGGTAATGTACAGCACGTCCATATTGCCCACGTACTGCTGCACCGTGATGGTCAGCACTCCGGCGTAAGCCTTCCGGGCGGTATCATAGGCGGTGAAGCTGATGGAGTAATCCCCGGCCTCGCCTCTGGTCAGGAAGCGCACATCGTCCAGACTGTTGCCCACCCGGCTGAAGGAGTAGGCAGCGCCGCTGTTGGTGACGTTTTCCAGCGTACCCACATTGCCGCCGGATATGCTGTTGACGTCAAAGGTCACATAGCTGGGGTCCGCGTTGCGGCCGCAGAAGGATTTCACCGCCTCGTAGATCTGACTGGAAATGGAGGCGGAGGACCAGTAGTCCTCTTCATCCAGACGCAGCATGGCGTCCTCGGTGGTAATGATGGCGCTGGCGGTAATCAGCTCCTCCACCCGGACGGTGATGGTGCAGGATTCGCTCACCGGCTGGCGGGTCAGGGTGCCCTTGGGCACAGCCAGCACGTGGAGCGTGTAGTAATACACGCCCTCCCGTCCGTAAACGGAGGCGGGCAGGGTGCACTCGGCGGTGGTGCTGACCTGATTGCCCTGATAGTACCAGGAGTAGGTCAGGTTGTAGTCCTCGGTGATGTCGGCGCTGCCAAGCGTGAGCTTGACGGTACCGGCGGAGAGCTTTGCGCCGGCGTCGTTGAGCGCCACGGAAGCCGTCCGGTCGGGCAGCTCCATTTTGACCTGACCGTAGTTGTAAGCGCCGCACTTTTCGCACAGGCCGCTGTTGTTATAGGCATGATTTTCTCTGGGAAGGCTGACGTTGTCGTATTTGCATACGCCGGTGTGCGTTCCGTCGCCGTTGTTGGTATAGGTTGCGTCGTGGTTGCTTGGATTCACCGGAGTCTTCTTCAGAATATTTTGGTTGTCACAACCTGGTACCGGACAGGAATACTCCGCAACGCCTTCCTCGTGGCAGGTGGCTTCTTTGATGACATTGGTTATGATATAGTAGGTGGTAGTGTGCACAGGGCAGACCGTTGCCGGTGTTCCCGCCGCCGAGGCTGCGGGGACCAGCGTCAGCGTCATGATCAGCGCCATCAACGCGGCCAGAGGCCGCGCCAGCAGGTTTTTCTTTTTCATTTTCAATGCATCCTCCTTTGGAAATCGTGCGGGACAGACCCGGCCCGCCAGTATAGCCAATATAGCAAGCCCATTATATCACAGCCCGTCCCAAAAAACTGTTACAATTTAGCAACAAGCCTTAAATTTTACATAAGTGTAATATAACATATTTCAAAGGCTATTGCAATCCCGGAAAAAGTTGGGTATGATGGAAGAGAACATTTCCAGGAAGGAGTTTTGGGCGCGATGAAGAAGGAGAACCACTATTTTGGCTGGGGGCTGACGGCGGTGTGCGTCGTCTGCGCCATCATGCTGATTTACGATTTGATTTTCCGGGACAGCATTGTCATGACCTATACCAGAAAGCTGATCGGGATTCTGGCGCCTATTCTTTACGGCTGCGCCATTGCTTACCTGCTCGCTCCCGTGGTCAACTGGTTTGAGCGGATCATCTTCCGCCGGGCTGGGAAGCGGAAAATCCAGGGCGTGCGGGCGCTGTCCATCGCGCTGACGCTGGCGGTGGTATTCGCGCTGCTGTACGGGCTTCTGCGGGTGCTTCTGCCGGAGCTGTACAAGAGCGTGCTGCAATTGGCCGGCAACGCCAAGAGCTACTATGAAACCATCGAGGGCTGGGTGCTGAGCCTGCTGGAGAACAACCCGGAGCTGGCCCGGCAGGTGGAGGCGGCCTTCAACCAGTTTTACGAGGAGATCACCCGCAACGAGTTTTACCAGGAGGCGTTCTCCTCCCTGCTGTGGCTGAAGGACAACCTGATGCCCCAGCTTCAGGAAGCGCTCCAGGCCGTCACCGGCGGCGTGGTAGGCGTGCTGGTGTTTTTCAAGAATCTGTTTCTGGGAATCATGGTATCCCTGTACCTGCTGGCCTCCAAGGAGAATTTTGCCGCCGCGGGGTGCAAGCTGTGCTATACTCTGCTGCCTGAGGACTGGGCCTCCTGGTTCATCCGGGGCATCAAGGCCACGGACCGCATTTTCTCCGGCTTTGTCCGCGGCAAGCTGCTCGACTCCCTGATTATCGGCATTCTCTGCTTTATCTGCTCCAGCATTCTGAACTTCCCCTACGCCCCCCTGGTCAGCGTGGTGGTGGGCGTGACCAATGTGATCCCCTTCTTCGGGCCTTTCCTGGGGGCCATACCCAGTGCGTTTCTGATTCTGCTGGCCAGTCCCATCAAGTGCCTGTATTTCATTCTCTTCATTCTGGCTCTCCAGCAGTTTGACGGAAACATCCTGGGCCCCAAGATCCTGGGCGACAGTACGGGCATCTCCGGCTTCTGGGTGATTCTGGCCATTCTGGTAGGCGGCGGACTGTGGGGCGTGGCAGGCATGTTCCTGGGCGTGCCCATCTGCGCCTGCGTCTACGCGGGAGTCCGCTTCTTCTCGGACTGCCGGCTGAAGAAAAAGGGGCTGCCGGTTTCTTCCGCTTGCTATACCACCCACCAGCCTGTCTGGCCGGAGGAACCCCCCGCCTCTCCCCCGGCGGAGCCGAAACCCTGAGAACCTGTATATTGACAACCGTTGAACAGGTTCTGACCGGTCCTTTTACCGCCATACTGCGTCGATTTTCCTTGCCATCCGTCAGGATGCCTGCAAAAAATCTCCTTGTCTGACGGCAAAAACCATTGTTCATCCCGCATCCCCTGATTATGAATACAAGTTCTGAATCCTTCCGAAGCCATCCCGGCCGGCGGCAAAAGCCGCCGGCCGCTTTTTCATCGTCCATGCGCTCCGCGTCCGCCGGAATCTGCCGCTGTCCTTCCGCCCTTCGCGCAGCTGCGTTTCCGTGTTCCGCGCTGGGAGACGGCCTGCTTCCGGCAGCCCCTTTCGGGTTTGCGGAAAATTTCCGGCGGCTGCCATCCTTGGATTGATTCCCCTGCTTTTTTATGCTATAATGCAGGGAGCCATGATCGATGCGCTCAAGAAGCGGTAAAAGCGCGGTGAGGCCCGCCAAAGCCGGCGGCAAAAATCGCGGTTTGCCGCTGGGCGCTGCCGGTTTTCATGCGCTTGATCTGTTATCTGCTTGGCCGGTCCGGGGAAGTCCGCCGCCGCGCTGTGGGAGGGAGATATTTGGAGAACAGAGATTACGAGAAAATCCTGAACGCCATGCCGAAGACCGGGGTATACGTTGTCCGGGAGGAGGACCGGAGCCTCCTTTACTTCAATAAGCGCGTGCAAGAGATATCGCCGGAGGCCCGTCTGGGCGTACCTTGCCGGGATGTCTGGGCAGGTTCGTGCAGCTGCTGCCCGCTGTCGGCCATCGGAGACCGGCAGGAAAACCGGACGGTCAGCTATAACGACCCCTATGGCGGCGTGGTGGATGTCACCGCAGTGAGAACCTTGTGGGAGGGCGGCGTTCCCGCCTTTGTCATTACCGTGGTTCCCCGTACGGATACCTCCGGGTATGCTTACCGCAAGATTCTCCATGTGGATCTGGACCGGGACCGCTGCGAGGTGCTCAAATCAGACCCCAAGGGCTGGCAGCCCGGAGACGGCTCTCTGTCCCGGCAGATGGAGCAGTTTGCCGCCGGCGGCGCGATTCATCCGGAGGACGTGGAGCGGGTGATTGCCTTTACCCGCCTGGAGCATATGCGCTCCGCTCCCGCCGCCGGGCAGGAGGCCCTGACTCTGCTCTACCGCCGCCGGGCGGACGAGTCATACCGCTGGAACATGATGGAGGTAATCCCGGAGCGGACCGGCGGCGAAACGCGCTCGGCCCTTCTCTGCGTCAAGGACGTCCACGACGTGCTGCGGGAGGGCCTGGAGCGGGAGGGACTCAGCGTCCGGAGCCAGGAGCTCATCCGCAGTCTGGGAGAGCGGAATTTCAACATCTACACCATTGATCTTGATACCGGCGCCGCCGATCCCATCCGTGTGAACGGACAGATGCAGGACGGCCTGCCGCACCTGCCATGGGACGCTCTGGCCGAAGAGCACATCTCCGGTCTGATTCAGGAGCACTATCGGGAGGAATTTACCCGGCGCTTTTCTCTGGAGGGCCTGCGCCGGGCCAGGGCGGAGGAGCGGAAAAAGTCCGAGATGCTCTGCCTGTGGCGGGGAGAGGATGGCTTCCGGTACATATCCGTCACCGCCTATTTCAGCCGCGAGTCCAAGGGCCGGAGCTATACGGTCCTGGCCCTTCAGGACGTGGACGAATGGATGCGCCAGGAGCTGGCGCATACCAAGCGGGACATGCAGATGGCGGCTATTCTCAAGTGCCGGTATCAGATGATGAACACGGTATATCTGGACACTGGCCTGTGCGAGCGGATGGATCTCACCCGCAGCGCCGGACCGGAAAGTACCCTGACCGGCGACTACAGCCAATATATCCACACGGCGGCGGAGCGCTATGTGCATCCCGACGACGTGGACCGCTTCCGGTCCATGCTTTCTCTGGAGCATCTGCGGGAAAAGGCGGAGAGCGTCAGGGACTATGACGAGGAAATCTGCCAATACCGTCTGCGGGGCGAGCAGGTGCGCTGGATCAAGCTGCACATCCTCTACAGCCGTCAGGCGGGACAGGTCATGGTGAACATCCTGGGACAGGACGTCACCGGGGAGAAAAACCAGGAGGAGAGCCGCCGGAAGGCGCTGGAGGAACAGTCCTACATGATCACCAGCCTCAGCCGTCTGTTTTTCTCCACCTATTATATTGATCTGGAACAGGACACCTTCCGGGCGGTGACGCAGCAGCGCCAGATCGGAGCCGTTCTGGGGGACGCGGTAAACTGTACGGCGGCCCTTCAGCTCTACGCCAACAACTTCATCCATCCGGACGACAGGGACCGCTATCTGCAAACGATGAGCGTCCGGAACCTGCGGGAGACGCTGCGGTGGTGGCAGCCCTACGTGGAGGTGGAATACCACAAGCTGCCGGAGGAGGGGGGCGGTCTGGTCCGGGCCACCGCTGTGTTGGCGCAGACCGGCCTGGACGATCTGCCGAAAACCGTCGTATATGTGGCGAGGAATATTGCCGGTGATTCCCAGGAGAGCGGAAGCCGCCGGATTTGAATACCATCTGGCCCTGATTGCCGGATGATGTGCGTGAAAGGATGAAAGAGAACGCAATGGACAAGATTTTGGTAATCGACGACAGCGCTGTCCAGGCGCAGTTCCTGTGCTCCATTTTGCAGGCGGACTATGACGTCACCGCCTGCCATACGGCGAAAGAAGGGCTCCAGATGGCAAAGGAGGGCGGGTATGCTCTGATTCTTCTGGATGTCATCATGCCGGATATGGATGGATTCGCGGTGCTCAAGGAGCTGAAGGCCGCGGAGCTCACCCGGTATATTCCCGTGATTCTGCTGACCAGTCTCGCGGATGTGCAGTATGAGGAGCGGGGCCTTCTTCTGGGGGCGGTGGACTATGTGGCCAAGCCCTTTAACCCGGTTATCATCAAGGCCCGGGTCAACACCCATATTCAGCTCTACCATTATCAGGCGGAGTTCCGGCAGCAGGCCACCATTGACGGCCTGACCGGCGTGGCCAACCGCCGGCACTACGAGGGGGAGGCCGTTGCCAAATGGCGGGAGGCGGTCCGCTTCGGACTGCCCTTCTCCGTATGCATGTTTGATATTGACAAGTTCAAGGTGTACAACGACACCTTCGGTCATCAGGCGGGAGATCACGTCATCGTCTCCGTGGCAAAAACAGCCGCCGCCTTCTTCCAGCGCTCCACGGATCTCTTTGCCCGGTATGGTGGGGAGGAATTTGTGGCGGTTTTCGCCGGGAATGACGGGGAAGCGGCTTTCTCGTTCATGAAGACCGTCCGGCAGGCGGTAGAGGATCTGCATATTCCTCACGATCCCTCCGTCAACCCCTGGGTGACGGTGAGCATCGGCGGCGTCACCCTTCTGCCCAAGCCGGGTGATGATTACAACACCTACCTGAAGCTGGCGGACACCATGCTCTACGATGCCAAACGATTCGGCCGCAATCAGGTGGTATGGTCCAACAGCGGCAAAGAACAGTGGAGAGAAAAGGAAAGCTGATACCGGCAGTCAGGAGAGCCCCGGCGGAGCGTCTGCT
>CAJTUD010000002.1:0-5054 GCA_910579725.1 uncultured Oscillospiraceae bacterium
CTGGCGCCTTTCTTTCAGGACGATTTCATTCATGCCTATTTCAAACTGCTGGTCCGGCGCTTGGAACCCATGGGCTACGATGGCAGCAGGCTGGTACAGGCTCTGTGGAAGGGTGTGGACGCCATGATCCGGAACGGCGGCTCCATCACCAACCGACAGGTATTCTGGGATGTCTTCACTCAGGAGCTGGGCGCTCAGACTCTGTCCCTGGAGAGCGTCCTGAACGATTTTTACTCCAGAGAGTTTGACGCTGTCCGCTCTATCCTGCGTGAGGAGGTAGACCGCAGCGGGCTTATTCGCTCTCTGAGGAAAAAGGGATACTCTCTGGTGCTGGCCACCAATCCTGTTTTTCCGGCCGCAGCGGTGGAAACCAGGCTGGGCTGGGTGGGCCTGACAGGCGCGGACTTCGACTTCGTCACCACCTATGAAAACTGCTGCCGCAGCAAACCCAACCCCGATTACTACCGCGACATCCTCGCCCACACCGGCAGGCGAGGCGAGCAGTGTCTGATGGCCGGGAATAACCCTGTGGACGACATGTCCGCCGCGGAAGCTGGACTAAGTGTATTCCTGGTGACAGACTACCTGGAAAATCCCGGCGAGGTTCCTGTGGACCGGTTTCCTCACGGATCCTTTCAGGAGCTGGCAGCTGCTTTGGACCGGCTGCCCCCTCTGTAAATAGTATGGCAGAGAGCCTGGAACCTTGTCGTTCCGGGCTCCGTTTCTTCTCTTTCCAACAGGTTCCGGTGGGTGGAAGGTTGATTTTTTCAGAAAAATTTTCAAAAAAGTCTTGACCTTCCGGCGAGTGGAGGGTGTAAAAAGAGATCAGAAAACACAAAGGAGGGCGCTTCCATGCTGAACATCACACACTACACCAAAACCTATCCCGGCGGCAAAACCGCTGTGCGGGATTTGAACCTTCACGTCCCCGCCGGAGAGATTTGCGGCTTTATCGGCCACAATGGCGCAGGTAAGACCACAACCCTCCGGGCAGTGGCCGGCGTGATGAGCTTTACCCAAGGAACCATCACTATCGACGGCCACGATGTGCGCACAGAACCAGTGGCCGCCAAGGCCGTCACCGCCTTTCTTCCCGATAACCCGGATCTGTATGAGTTCATGAGCGGCATCGAGTACCTGAACCTGATCGCCGATCTCTATGACATCCCCGCCCGGCAGCGGGAGGAACGCGTAGGGCTCTACGCCGGGGCCTTTGATCTCACAAAGGACCTGGGCAGCGCTGTGGCCAGCTACTCTCACGGCATGAAGCAGAAACTTGCCATCATCTCCGCCCTGATCCGGAAGCCCAGGCTGCTGGTGCTGGACGAACCATTCGTGGGTCTGGACCCGGCCGCAGCCCATCTGCTCAAAGGTTATCTCCGGGAACTGTGCCGGGCGGGAGGGGCGGTATTCTTTTCCACCCACGTGCTGGAGGTGGCGGAGAAGCTGTGTGACACCATCGCCATCATCAAGGACGGCCAGCTGGTCCGCCACGGTCCCACGGAGGAAGTGGTGGGCGATTCCAGTCTGGAGGACGTGTTCCTGGGCATGGCAGAGAAAGGAGAAAAGGCATGAGAAAGTTCCTGATTCTCTCCAGGGTCCAGCTGCGCTCCCTGCTGACCTCCTTCCGGATAGGCGGCGGCCGGAAAAAGGTCTTCTCCGGCCGGGCAGCCCTGGCGGTAATGGCAGGGCTATGCCTGTACATTTCCGGATTCTACAGTTTTGCCCTGGGCAGTCAGCTGGCTGGCGCGGACTGTCTGGAGCTGCTGCTTTTGATGATGCCCGCCATGGGGGCCATCATGGGACTGGTATTCACCGCCTTTGCCGCTCAGGGAGTTGTCTTTGGAGGTCGGGACGCGGATCTTCTGCTGTCCATGCCGGTGAGCGCCTTTACAGTACTGCTGGCAAAGCTTACGGCGCTGTACGCGGAAAATCTGGTGCTGTGCGCCTTTCTGGTGCTGCCTGCCGGTGCGGCGTGGCTGCGTTTCGGCGGAGAGGGCGGCGCACTGTTCGTTCTCCGGCTGCTCCTGGGCATCCCTTTCCTTGCCATGCTGCCCACAGTGCTGAGTCTGGCGGCGGGATTCCTGCTGAGCTGGCTGGGCGGGCGGTTCGCCAATCGGAAGGCAGTCAATCTGCTGCTGTACGGACTGATGATGGCGGCGGTTTGCTTTCTGGCAATCCAGCTGAATCTGGCGGTCAGCACACTGGCCGCTGGAACCATGGGCGCGGATATTGCAGGCGCGTTCACCGGCTGGGGCCTCCCCTTCCAGCTGTTTCAGCGGGGCGTGTGCGGCGACTGGGAGACGCTGGTCATGTTTTGCCTGCTGAGTCTGGCGCCGGTACTGGCCACAGCGTGGCTGTTCGCCAGAAACTACCAGCGAGTCCTTACCGGCCTGAGCAGCCACGGCAAGCGTCCGGCATACCGCTTGGGCCGCCTGAAGGCGGCGGGACGGCGGAAAGCCCTGCTGCGCAAGGAGGCCGCCCGGTACTTCGGCACGCCCATTTACCTCTTCAACACCGGCATCGGACTGATTTTTCTGGTGCTCGCCGGAGGCGCGGCGGTGGTGATGGGCGGCCGGCTTCAGATGCAGCTGGCTGCCGCAGGGCCCTTCCCCATGCTGATTCTGGCAGCGGCGGTAATCGGCTTTTTGCTGTCCACAGTTGCCATCACCGGTTCTTCCATCAGCCTGGAGGGACAGAATCTGTGGATCATAAAGGAGTCCCCTGTTTCCGCCAGGGAAGCTCTGGATATGAAAACCGGATTCCAGCTGCTGCTGACCTGCCCCTGCGCGGCGGTGTGCGCCGGGGGACTGACCTGGGGACTGGGGCTGTCCCCAGCGGAGGGCGGCGTGCTGCTGTTGTTTTCCATGGCCTTCGCCGGGTTCACCGCGCTGATGGGATTGGCGGTGAATCTGCTGTTTCCCAAGCTGGACGCGGTGAACGACATGGTGGTGGTCAAGCAATCCGCCGCCGCCCTGCTTTCCACCTTCGGCGGCATGGCAGCAGCGCTGGCCTGCGGCGGACTGGTCTGGGGCCTGTCCGGATCCATTGGAGAGACAGCTTCTCTGGCATCCTGCGCGGCGGCGCTGCTGCCGGCCTGCGGACTGCTGGTGCGCTGGCTCCACACCCGGGGCGCGGAACGGTTTATGGAGCTGTAGCTCCCCTCCCTACTCCACACCCCGCAGCAGATCTTCCACAGAGGCTCCGTACAGCTTTGCCAGCGCCAGCAAATTGGCTGTGCTGGGCGAAGAAAGCCCCTTTTCCCACTTGCTCACTGCCTGACGGCTGACGCCCACGGCCTCCGCCACATACTCCTGGGTCATCTGGCACCGGGTCCGGTGATCCCGCAGGACTTCTCCCAGGGAGCGTGTGACTGCCGTATCCTCCTTCCGCACATTGTCGGAGCGGAGATATTTCAGCAGTGCGCGGATCAACAGAATCACCAGAAAAATGGTAACTCCGGTACTGACCAGCCCGAACAGCAGACTCAGGATAATACCGGCTGGCATTATAGCCGCAGTTGACATCATATCAACACCTCTTTTCCTGGGGTCCAGCATAGCAAAAAAGAGCGGTTGCCTCCACCAATTATCTGTCAACTATTGGTTGCGCCGCCCTGTTTGCACAAAATCCGTCACTCCAGTCCCGCGCAGCGCAGCTGAGCCAGGATCATTTCCACTGTCAGTTTTTCCGCCATCAATTCCTTGAACTGCACCGTTTTTCCTTTCCCCGCCTGACGCAGAGCTTCCAGTTCGGCGGGGATTTCGGCCTTTCGCCGGCGCATCCGCTGGTGGAAGGCCTGATATTTTTCCAGCTCGGTCATACCGCATCCTCCCTTCTTTTTATAAAGTATACCATCTCCCGTTCGCCGGAGCAAGACCGGGACCGGTAAGTCCCTTTTAAGGAAAGTGTTGCTGGGATATAACCTCGGCGGTTTCTACAAAAGCACATTGATACAGCAGGAGCCCTGTGTTATAATTGACTCGGCAAATCAATAATTTGTGAGGTGTTCTTCGCAATGATTGAAATTAAAAAACTCCGAAAGCAGGATTATAAAAAGGCGCGAAAGTTTGCAATTAATGGGATGCACTTAAACTGGTATATGGATAAGGGATTTGTACTTGACCTATATAGCAAATACTTTTGGCACATGGAATTAAACCGGGCATCAAAGGTGTATGGTGCGTATATAAACGATGAATTTGTTGGAGTTCTACTGGTAGATATGAAAAATGAGAGCAAGTTATACCATTGTATTTGGCGTTCTATATTTGTGCGTCTTTTTGATTTCTTACAACATATCGTAGCAGGAAATGGCGTTGATAAATATGATAACGCTAACCACGAAATGTTTTCCTCTTTCTGCAAAAGCAACCGACCCGATGGAGAAATCATTTTTCTTGCCGCAGATCCCGAGTGCAAGACAAAAGGGATTGGCACAGCATTGCTATCCGCTTTTGAGAAAGAAGAAAAGGGGAAATTGATTTATCTTTATACAGATAGTGCCTGCACATATCAATTTTATGAACACCGAGGGTTTGAAAAATCAGGGGAACGAGATGTTGTGATTGATTTGCCTAATAAAAAAGTGCCGTTGAAATGTCTGCTTTATAGTAAAGTTATCTGATAATTACAATTTATCTGGCAGTCACCTATCGACAGGTGACTGCCAGCTTTGGATATTTTGACGAGTGATTTGACGAAGTGGCGTTTAGCAACACCAATCTGAAAAGGGAGACCGGTAATCTGACCCATCTGAACCAAGATTTAAATTTCCCGTTGACCCCGCCGCAGAAGAATAGTAGAATAGAGCTTGAGAATTTCAGGAAAGAGAGACAGGACTCACTTATGACACAAGATTTTATCCAGCGCTACCTATCTGCCCGCCGGGCCGTCATCGCCCGGCGGTATCATCGTATGAACCCCCGCCAGCGAGAGGCTGTGTTAGCCACCGAGGGGCCCCTCCTGCTGCTGGCCGGGGCGGGCAGCGGCAAAACCACGGTGCTCATCAACCGGGTGGACAATCTTCTCACCTTCGGCCGGGGCAGCGACGC
>CAJTUD010000002.1:5137-58210 GCA_910579725.1 uncultured Oscillospiraceae bacterium
AGGAGGCGGTCCGACTGTGCGCCGTGGAGCCCGCCGTACCTTGGTCAGTGATCGCCATTACCTTCACCAACAAGGCCGCCGGGGAACTGAAGGAACGGCTGGAGCGGATGTGCGGCGCCGCTGCCAGAGATATCTGGGCCGCCACCTTTCACTCTGCCTGCATCCGCATCCTCCGCCGGGATGTGGAAAAGCTGGGCGCTGGGTTCGACGGCAGCTTCACCATCTACGATTCTGATGACAGCAAGCGGGTGGTCAAGGATGTGCTGAAGGCTCTGAGCCTTGACGAGAAGGAGTTCCAGCCCCGGTCCGTACTGTCCATCATCTCCAACGCCAAGGACAAGGACTGGTCTCCGGACCGGTTCGCTCAGGAGAGCAAGACCTCCCGGGATTGGCGAATGCCCCGGATCGCAGAAATCTACGCCGGGTATCAGCGCCGCCTCCGGGAGGCCAACGCCATGGACTTCGACGACATCATCCTCCATACCGTCCATCTCCTGCAAAAGGACGAGGAAGTGCGGGGATATTACCAGAGGAAGTTCCGGTATGTACTTATCGACGAATATCAGGACACCAATCACCTGCAATACCTGCTGGCCCGGCTTCTGGCAGGGGGATATGAGAATATCTGCGTGGTGGGGGACGACGACCAGTCCATCTACCGCTTCCGGGGCGCCAACATTGAAAACATCCTCAATTTTGAAAAGCAGTACGACGAGTGCCGCACCATCCGGCTGGAGCAGAACTACCGCTCCAGTCAGAACATACTGGACGCGGCCAACGCTGTCATCCGGAACAACGCCGGACGAAAGGGCAAAACTCTGTGGACCGAAGCAGGCCCCGGGGACAAGGTTCTGGTGAAAACCGTTTTCAATGAGTCTGACGAGGCCAACTTCATCGCTGGCAAAATCCTGGAAAGCTATGGGCGGGGAGAAAACTGGCGGGACAACGCCATCCTCTACCGGATGAACGCCCAGTCCAACGCTATGGAAATGGCCCTCAAGCGCAACGGCATCCCTTACAGAGTGTATGGCGGCATGAAGTTTTTTGACCGCGCAGAGGTCAAGGATATGCTCTCCTATCTGTGCATTATCAACAATCCCATGGACGATCTGCGGCTCCGGCGCATCGTCAACGTCCCCGCCAGAGGCATCGGCGGAACCACCATGGACCGGGCAGCCCAGCTAGCGGAGGAGGAGGGCGTCAGCCTTTGGGAGATCATGGTCCGGGCCGGAGAGTATGCTCCTCTTAAGGCAGCTGCCGGAAAGCTAAAAGCCTTTACAGAGATGATCAGCCAGCTGAGAGAACTGGAGGAAACCTTGGAATTGCCGGATCTGTACGACGCGGTGTGCGAACGGACCCGATATGTCAAGGCCCTGGAGGAAAAAAACGACATGGAGAGCCGGGGACGGATTGAGAACGTGCAGGAGCTGCGTTCCAGCATCATCGGCTTTCTGGAAAATGATCCGGATATCGCCTCCCTGGCGGGGTTTCTGGACAGCGTGGCCCTGTATACGGACCTGGACGATTCCGTCGAAAATGACAACTGCGTCTCTCTCATGACCATGCACTCCGCCAAGGGGCTGGAGTTCCCCAACGTCTATGTGGCCGGTATGGAGGAGGGCGTATTCCCCAGCGGCCGGGCCGCCGGGGAAAGCGAGGAGATGGAGGAGGAGCGAAGGCTGTGTTATGTGGCTATGACCCGGGCCCGGCAGCGTCTGACCATGACCACCGCCCGGCAGAGGATGCTCTATGGGCGCACCAGCAGCAACCTTCCCTCCCGGTTTCTGGAGGAGCTGCCCGCGGAGCCTATTGACTGGCAGAGCAAAACAGAGCCCCGTAGCGCCGGCCGCTGGGGAGAGGAGGACGCCGCCTCCAGCCCTTCCGCAGGCGGCAGCGCGCTGTCTTTCGGCGCCGCCGTCCGGCAGCCCCGGCCCAGAAGAGACTCCGGTTATACCGCGCCTCCCGTCCCGGCTCCCTCCGGGCTTCTCCAACTGGAAAAGGGAGACTCCATTTCTCACCGAACTTTCGGAAAGGGAATGGTTCTCTCCGTGAGGCCCATGGGTAATGACGCGCTGATTGAGGTGGCCTTTGACGGTGCTGGTACAAAAAAGCTGATGCTCAAAGTCGCGGGCGCACATATCACAAAGCTGTAACATCCTGTATTCTCCTCCGAAAGACGCCGGATAAGAGTACAGACCCATCAGCAAACAATACCGCCTCGCCGCTGGTAACGCGGCGAGGCCGGAAGGATTTGATGCAATCATGGCACAGCACATTCCATTTTTTGAACTGTTTACCGGCCTGTCTCTGTCATGGGAGATCCGCTCGCTTCTGGACGGAGCCTTCCTGACCGCCGTTGAAATTGAAAAGGACAGCAGAACCATGCATATGGCCCTGACCGTTTTATCCGATCTGGGAGAAAAAAAGGACGCGCTGGCTGCCGCCATTGCCGCAGCCTACGCTCTGAACCGGGTGGTCATTCACCAGTCGGTGGCCCCTCCCATTCAGAGCGCTCCGGCCAGGTCCGAAAACTGCGAGGTCATTATGGGCGGCCCCATCAAAGGCTCGGTTCAGCCCATAGAGGGACTCAATCCTAAAATGGGCAGCGTCGTGGTGGCTGGAAAAGTCTTTTCCGCCGACCTTCGTGAAACCCGCCGTCCGGGCGTTTTTTTCCTGTCCTTTGATATAACGGATTTCAAAAGCTCCGTCCGGGTGGTAAAATATCTGGAAAAAGAGGATAAAGCCAGATTGAAAAAGGACGTGAAGCCCGGTATGTGGGTAAAGGTCCAGGGGTTTGTCAAGCTCAGCCGGGATGGAACCGACGTGCAGGTGGATCCCCGAAACATCACCACATATTCCCATGAGATGAGGCAGGACCATGCGGAGGTCAAGCGGGTGGAGCTCCATGCCCATACCACCTTTTCCAACATGGACGCCCTCTCCTCCCTCAGCCCAAAGGCCGGACCGGACAGCAACATCGTCAAGCGGGCCGAAGCCTGGGGCCATCCCGCCATCGCCATCACTGACCACGGCGTGGTACAGGGCTTCCCGGACGCGTGGCACTCCGCCAGAGACATCAAACTTCTTTACGGCATGGAGGGCTATTTCGTCAATAATCTGGACGACCGCATCCCCATACATGGAGAGCAGGAGGCCGCCTTTACAGATGAATATGTGGCCTTCGACATTGAGACTACCGGCCTGAAGGTCAGTCAAGAGGCTATCACCGAGATCGGTGCGGTGGTCATTCAGAATGGGGAAATTACCGGCCGGTTTCAGACCTTTGTGGATCCTGGGCGGCACCTCTCCAATGAGATCATCGCTCTGACCGGCATCACCGACCAGATGCTCAAGGGTGCACCCAAGCCCGCCCAGGCACTGAAGGATTTTCTGACCTTTGTGGACGGACGCCCCCTTGTGGCTCACAACGCGGAGTTTGATATCGGCTTTATCCGGGCGGGCTGCCGGGAGGCTGGACTGCCTTTTGAGCCCACCTATGTAGATACGCTGATTCTGGCCCAAAATCTGCTGCCGGAGCTGGGAAAATACAAGCTGGACATTGTGGCGGAGCACTTGAAGCTTCCCGCCTTTCAGCACCACCGGGCCAGCGACGACGCCGCCACCTGCGGCCTGTTCCTCCCCCACTTCTTCCGAATGATGGAGGAGCAGCTGGGCATCCGTTCCCTCCAGGCCGTCAACGCCGCCATGCCCGCGCTGCGAAAAAAGGGACGCGCCAACCGCAGGCCAAGACATATCATTCTCATTGCGAAAAACAAGACGGGACTGAAAAATCTGTACCAGCTGGTCTCCATGTCCAACCTGAAATACTTCAAGCGTTTCCCCCTGGTCCCCAAGGATGAGCTGGAAGCTCACCGGGAGGGGCTCATTATCGGCTCCGCCTGCGAAGCCGGAGAGCTGTTCCAGGCGGTTGCAGAGTATAAGGACTGGGCGGAGCTCAAGCGCATCGCAGCCTTCTACGACTTTCTGGAAATTCAGCCCCTGTGCAACAACGCCTTCATGCTCCGGGACGGCAAGGCCCGGGACGAGGAGGAACTCCGGGAGTTCAACCGCACCATCGTCCGACTGGGAGATGAGATGGGCAAGCCGGTGTGCGCCACGGGAGACGTCCACTTCCTGGACCCGGAGGACGAGATCTACCGGCACATTTTGCTGGATACCAAGAAGTTTTCTGACTGCGACTTCCCCCTTCCTATCTACTTCAAGACCACCGATGAGATGCTGGAGGAATTTTCCTACCTGGGCAAGGAAAAGGCCATGGAGGTGGTGGTCTCCAATACCCGGGCTATCGCGGAGCAGGTGGAAACCTTCGATCTGCTGCCCAAGGGGAAGCTGTTCCCGCCCCGGCTGGAGAATTCCGAGGAGGAGCTGAACCGGCTGGTGTGGGACAAGGTTCATGAGCTGTATGGCGAGGACCCGCCAAAGCTGATTGTGGACCGGCTGGACGTAGAGCTGGGCGGCATTCTGGGCAAGTATGACGTGGTGTACATGTCCGCTCAGAAGCTGGTCCAGCGCTCCCTGGAAAATGGCTATCTGGTGGGCTCCAGAGGGTCGGTAGGCTCCTCCCTGGTGGCCTACATGTCAGGCATCACCGAAGTCAACGCTCTTCCGCCGCACTATCGCTGTCCCCAGTGCAGGCATAACGAGTTTATCCTGGACGGCTCTTACGGCTGCGGCGCGGACATGCCGGACAAGGATTGCCCGGTATGCGGCGCAAGGTATGTCAAGGACGGCTTCGATATTCCCTTTGAAACCTTTCTTGGTTACGGCGGCGGCAAGGTGCCGGACATCGACCTGAACTTCTCCGGAGAGTATCAGGCCAAAGCCCACCGCCACGCCATTGAGATGTTCGGAGAAACCCAGGTGTTCCGGGCGGGCACTATCGGCACTGTGGCGGAAAAAACTGCCTACGGGTATGTAAAAAAATATCTGGAAGCCCGGGGAATGAACCCGGGTCATGCGGAAGAAACCCGGCTGGCCCTTGGATGCGTAGGCGTGAAGCGCACCACCGGCCAGCATCCCGGAGGACTGGTGGTGGTTCCGGACGACCTGGACGTAGAGGACTTCTGTCCCGTCCAGCATCCCGCCGACGCCGCCGACAGCGATATCATCACCACCCATTTTGAATATCACTGCATGGAGGACAACCTGCTGAAGCTGGACATGCTGGGCCACGACGATCCGTCCATGGTGCGGATGATGGAGGATTTGACGGGGGTCAACGCAAGGCAGATTCCGCTGGACGATCCGGACACCATGAGCCTGTTCACCACCAGCAAGGCGCTGGGATTCGAGGACGATCCCCTCCTGGGACCCACCGGGGCGGTGGCCATCCCGGAGTTCAACACGAAATTTACCCGGCAGATGCTGATGGATACCCAGCCTACGGATTTCAACACACTGGTGCGGCTGTCCGGTTTCTCCCACGGCACCGATGTGTGGATTGGCAACGCCCGGGATCTGATCGTCAGCGGCACCGCCTCGGTTACGGAAACGGTGGGCTGCCGGGACGACATCATGCTGTATCTGATTTCCAAAGGGCTGGATCCCAAAATGAGCTTTAAAATCATGGAATCCGTCCGAAAGGGCAAGGTGAAAAAGGGTGGCTTCGAGGAGGGCTGGGTGGACGCCATGAAAGAGCACGACGTACCAGAGTGGTACATCGACTCTCTGGCAAAAATCGGCTACCTCTTCCCCAAGGCCCACGCGGTGGCCTACGTGATGATGGCCTTCCGCATCGCCTGGTTCAAGGTCCATAAGCCGCTGGCCTTCTACGCCACATTTTTCTCCATCCGCGCCAAGGCCTTTGACGCGGAGTACTGCTGCGCCGGATTCGACGCGGTGAAACGCAAGCTTCAAGAGATCTGGAACAACAAGGATGCCGCCGCCGTGGAGCAGGATCTGGCTGTGACGCTGGAGGTCTGCTACGAGTTCTACCTCCGTGGCTTTCGGTTCGAGCCTATCAATATCTATGAGTCGGAAGCGGTCCGCTTCGTCTGCAAGGGAGATGATGCGCTCATACCACCCTTTACCGCTGTGCGGGGATTAGGCGAGACAGCGGCGCTGGACACCATAGAAAAGCGGAAGGGAAAGGAGTTCATCTCCATCGAGGAGTTCTCCACCTGCTGCAGCAAGCTGTCAAAAACCCATATCGACCAGCTCAAGGCCCTGGGGGCTTTTGCGGGCATGGCGGATACCAGCCAGATTACGCTGTTTTAAAGGGTATCTGTGATGTATTTGTTTCAAGAAATTTCCCTGCGGGATATCAATCGCATTTTCCAGAAAACGCTTGACACGGATCTGATCCGGGAGGCCCGTCTGCTGGAAGGAGGATTGTTCAACACCTCCTATTATGTCTCCTATGGTCCGCACAGGCAGGAGGCGGTGCTGCGGCTGGGACCGGTAAACCGGCAGCTCCTGATGGGACATGAGCATGGATTGATGGCGGCGGAGGCTTGGATCTGCCAGACATGCGCCGCCCAGGGGCTTCCCTGCTCCCAGGTACTGGCTCTGGACTGCTCCCGGGAGGTGGTGGATCGGGATTATATGATCGCCGCATACATTCCCTCCTCCGCCATGAGCGAGACTGCGCTGACAGAGCCAGAGCGCGAGAGCCTTTTTGAGCAGATGGGCGCGTATCTGCGGCGGCTCCATCAGATCGAGGGCAGCTGTTTCGGGTACGTGTCCCGCATTCTGGCCGGGAAGGGAGCCTCCCGCTGGAGTGAAGCGCTGCTGCTGGAGACAGAAGATATTCTGAACCGGCTGGAGACCTTCCAGCCAGTTCAGCAGAGAGAAGCCCTGCTGGAGCTGTTCCATCGCAGTCAGGCGCTGTTGGATGATGCGGGAGTCTGCCGGCTGCTCCACACCGACCTGTGGGAGGGCAATGTGCTGCTGGACCGGGAAAGTCACAAAATTCTGGCGGTGATCGACGGAGACCGGGCGGTATTTGGCGATCCGGATTTCGAGTTCGCCTCCTCCTGGATGAATCATCCGGCTCTGCTGCGGGGATATGGTATGGAAACAAACCTCTCCCCTCAGCGATGGGAAAGGCGGCGGCTTTACCAAATCTATTATTGCCTCCTGGAGGGTTACGTGGGCTTTGAAAAGTACGGCAGGCCGGAGGAGTGGGAACGAAGCCGCCAGCGAATGGAAATGCTCCTGACACAGGACAGCTCTCTCTTTTAAGGAACCATGCGGACATGATGCCGGACTGTTCCCAAAATCAGAATGAATGTTCCGTTTTTTCTGATCAGATTTTTCATGGTGCTCAGCGCCATTTGACAAAATGATTCGTCAAAATATAGAAATCGGAGAACCGGCCTTGCAAGCGGTCCTCCGATAAATTTTATTGTTTTTGTGCTTTTAAAAATTATGCTGCTAAAGCAGCTGAAAAACAGCAGCAGTTTTACGTGGAAAATGCGCTGCAGTTTTACTGTCATCCTTGACGGGCAACCGACTGTCTGCGTCCTCCGCCGCACTGTGACCCACTTTTTCTGTATCTTTTCTACTGTTTCTCAAATGCGTTGACTATACCGAAACCGCCGCTGTCTCAAACACTGCAACTGCGCCTGAAATACACGTATGTAAGTCAAAGCGATCTCCGCAACAAATATGATAAGGACTCCCAAGCGCAGTCTCAGCCGTTGCTTTCATTGAATTTTCTCCTCAGTTGAGACATATCAATCCCATTCCATCACAGAATTTGATGCCATGTAAGCGGTTTTTTTGAAATTGCCGGAGCTTCAAGCCGGCAGCGCCTTCTTTAAATGAGCTCCTTTGTTTCCTCCTCTTGACAACCATTGCCTTCTGTGCTATTCTCTGTTGAACTTGCGAACCTGAAATTCCCCTAATCCCAGGAGGCAATCGCCATGAAAAACAAGGCAGCCGCTCTGTATGCCCGGCATCTGCCGGATTCCGTCTTTTCTTCCCGCGAACTCTTTCGCATGCTGGTCCCCATGATCCTGGACAATCTGTCCATCGTATTGATTCACATGCTGATTGTAGCTTTGATCGGCCAGTCGGGGGAAACCTCGGTGGCGGCGGTGAACCTGGTTTCTCCGATTACGTCCCTGATTTCCTGCCTGTTCAACAGCGTGGCCGCCGCCGGAACGGTGACAGTGGCCCGGGCATGGGGTACGGGAGAACGGGTCTCTCAGGCTGCCGGACACATCCTGTGGCTGATCCTGCTGGCGGGGGCAGTCTGCTGTCTGCCCTTCATGCTCTTTCCCAGGCCCGTCATTACCCTGTTCTATCCCGCGGCGGAGCAGGCGGTGCTGGATAAGGCGGTCAGTTACCTGTCCGGCTGCACCCTCTCTATCCTGATTTTCAGCGTGTACACTGGCGTATTCTGCATCCTGCGGGGCTTGGGCGAGTCCCAGCGCTGTCTGGCGCTGACGATTGTTATCAATGTTTCCTACCTGCTGTTCAGCTTTTTGTTTATCAATGTACTGGCTATGGACATTCAAGGCAGCGTGCTGGCGCTGGTTTTGGCCCGGGTTTTGGGGTCCGCGTCGGGCGTTGTGCTGTTGCTGTGCTGGGAGCCGCCGGTGAAGCTGAGGCTGCGGGATCTCTTCTCTCTGGATGGGGATCTGCTGCGCTCTATTTTCCGCGTCAGCGTCCCCTTCTGCGTGGAGCAAATCTTTGCCAGCGGCGGAAGTCTCATCATGACCATGTTCATGGCGCCTTTAGGCACCGCCGCCATCGCAGCCCATGCGGTAGCCAATTCCCTGCTGAACGTGCTCAACGGCGCGGGGCAGGCCGCCGGAGCGCTGGCGGTGACGGTGGTAGGCCGCTGCGCCGGAGCGGGACGGATAGAGGACGCCCGGCAGTACGGCCGGGGAATGAACTGGCTGGCTCGGATGCTGGTGATCCTCTCGGCTGCGGTGATTTATCCGCTGCTGCCGCTGCTGCTGAAGCTGTACGGGACCAGCGAGGAGGCCTACTGGCTGGCACTGAAGCTCCTTGTTCTGACTCTGCCTGCCCTGGCGTTTTTCTGGCCTCTTTCCAACACCCTGCCCAATACCCTGCGGGCCGCCGGAGACACGGTGTTCCCCTCAGTCCTGTCCCTGGCGGCCATGTGGATCGTCCGGGTGGGACTCGGATACCTGATGACGGTGGAACTGGGCCTTATAGGCGTATGGGGCTCCATGTGGATTGAGTGGGGCGTCCGGGCGCTGTGTCTGGAGCTGAGGTTCTCCGGACGGCGGTGGACACGGGAGACTGCGGCAAAGCGAAGAGCCTGATATGCAAAAAATCTTTGTCAATATGACGAAAAGAGGCTGCCGCTTCAGCGGCAGCCTCTAATTCAGCAAAAATCAGCGGTCATTTTTACTCCTGAAACATAGGATCAATCCAACGGCACTGACAGCCACAGAAAGGACGGGAATCAAAGCTCTTCCGACATCTCCCCCCAGGATCAGGAGCCACGGGTCAATCAAAGTGAAAATTGCCAGCTGTATCCCAATCAGAATCAGCGCAATCCCCCGGAACTGATTTTTCACACAATCACCTCCCGCAGTCAGCGTGCCGCATTGATTGTATCACAGAAACCGCCTTCCTTCAACCCGGTTCTGTAAAATTGGTGGAGCTTTTCCTAAATAGCAACTGCTTGAAACGGAGAGTCTCTTTTTAGATTGGTGTTGCTGAAAGTGGCTTCACCAAACCATTCGTTAAAATATCCCAAGTGCGCAGTCACCTGTCGATGGATGACTGCCCGATAAATTTTAGATTACTGAACCTTCTTGCCAATCAAAAAACCGGCAACCGCACCAATCAAACATATTCCCGCAGGAATCAAAATAAATGTGGCAAAATACTGATTTTCAGCAAGTACACTCTCGGACACAACACCCAGGCTGTAAGTAATTAGTGCATAAATGTGCAACCCAATAGCAAACACACAGCCAAAGGTGGATATAAGCATTGGAATATACCGAATGGCTTTATGAATCGCGTTTTTGGTGCATAACAACTGAGTCAATGCAAAAGCAATGAACAGAACAATACATAAAAAGGTACTCACATTATCACACTCCTCATTAACTTTTGATTTATTGAGGCGATTATAGCACAAGACTCCTGCTATATCAATGCGCTTTTGTGGAAATCGCCAAAGTTATATCCCAGCAACACTTTCCTGAAAAGGGACAACGGAGATGCGCTCTTGACAAATCCCTGATTTCCCGCTATACTACCATCAGTCAAGGCAATGACGGGAACCAGTAGCGTGGTTACAGCCCTGCCAAGAGAGCCCCCGGTGGGTGGAAGGGGGAGAGGGCGGCGGCGTGAATACATCCCTGAGCAGCGGACCAAAGCGGTAAAACACCGTGTGTAGGCTCCGCCGGGTGCGCCCGATACAGCGCCGGGGTCCTGTTTGGGACCGCACAAGGCCGCGCTCTGCAAAGAGTCGGCGAACCAGAGGTGGTACCGCGAGCTTTCGCCCTCTGTCCCTGCCAGGGACGGAGGGCTTTGTCATACCCGGCAAAGGATATGGAAAACCAGAGGTGATCTTTAATGCTGAACAATAAAATCCGGACGCAGGAAGAGATCGACACCTATCTGCTTGATCTGAAAAGGTGGATGGCAGAGGAGGAGAAAAAGCCCCCGGAGGAAATGACGGCATTTTTCGTCAGCCGTCTGGACCGCTACGAGGATGTACACCTGGAAAATTGGGGAGAGCTGTATGCCCACATTGCGGAGTTCTTCGATGAGGGGCTGACGGCGCTGCTGGACATTGGTTGCGGAACGGGACTGGAGCTGGAGGCTATATTCCGGAGATTCCCGGAGGCGCAGGTTACGGGAATTGATCTGTCGGCAGGTATGCTCTCCCGGGCGCGGGAAAAATATGCCGGGATGAATTTTTATGCTGTTGAGGCGGACTATTTTTCCTGCCCCTTCCCCACCGGGACCTATGACGCGGCGCTCTCCTTTGAGACGCTCCATCACTATCCCTATGAAAAGAAAGGGAAAATTTATGAAAAACTGTTTCACACCTTGAAAACCGGCGGATATTATATCGAGTGCGATTATGTCGCCTGCTGCTGGGAAGAGGAATCGCTGTGCCGGGAACACTATAGCAGGATGCGGCGGAAAAGCGGTCTGCCAGAGGATATATTTCTCCACGTGGACACCCCCCTTACGCTGGAACATCAGCGGGAACTGATGGAGGCGGCCGGGTTCCGGGTGTGGGTCCTGTACCAGAACAGCGGAACTGTGCTGTTCCGGGCGGAGAAACAGAACAAAGGAGGACGAATCTGATGAGCCTTACCATTCGGAAGGGAACGCCAGGGGATCTGGACGCACTGGAACAGCTTTATGGAGAGGTCTGCGACCATCTGGCGGCCAACGTCAACTATACCGGCTGGAAGCGGGACATTTATCCTGTCCGGCAGGACGCAGAAGCAGGACTTCAGGAAGGCGGTCTCTTTCTGGCAGAGGAAAACGGCGAAATGGCAGGCTCCTTCATTCTCAGCCACAAACAGGAACCCGCCTATGACAGTGTGAAGTGGCAGGCAGAGCTGGAAAAGCAGGATGTGCTGACTGTTTATACTTTCGCCGTGAGCCCACGGCTGCGGGGCCGGGGCACAGGCCGGGCAATGCTGGAATACGCATCCCGATATGGGGCGGAGCATGGCGTCCGAGCACTGCGGCTGGATGTATATGAGGGAAACCTCCCGGCCATCAGACTGTACGAGTCCGCCGGATTCCGGTACGTGGATACCGTAAGTCTGGGACTGGAGGACATCGGCCTGGACTGGTTCCGGCTGTATGAAAAGCTGTTGGAAACGCCGGTAGGAGAACACGCCGCCGCAGTATCCGCCGGGAAAACAGAATCCCATGATTTTTGAATAAAGGCATATTGCCGAATAAAGAAAGGATATATTCACTGATGCAGTTATACGAAGAACTGGTGGCCCGGGGATTGATCGCCCAAGTCACCAACGAGGATGAAATCCGTGAAATGATCAATGCGGGCAAAGCCACCTTCTACATTGGCTTTGACTGCACCGCCGACAGCCTGACGGCCGGCCACTTCATGGCTTTGACACTGATGAAGCGCCTCCAGATGGCAGGCAACAAGCCTATCGCCCTCATCGGCGGCGGCACCACTATGATCGGCGATCCCTCCGGCCGCACCGATATGCGGAAAATGCTCACCCGGGAGGATATCGACCACAATGCCGAGTGTTTCAAGCACCAGATGGAGCGGTTCATTCAGTTCGGCGAGGGCAAGGCCCAGATGGTCAACAACGCTGACTGGCTGCTGGAACTCAACTATGTAAAGCTGCTCAGAGAAGTGGGGGCCTGCTTCTCCGTGAACAATATGCTTCGGGCAGACTGCTACAAACAGCGGATGGAAAAGGGATTGAGCTTCCTGGAGTTCAATTACATGATCATGCAGTCCTACGACTTCTACCACCTCTTCCAGACTCACGGCTGCAACATGCAGTTCGGCGGCAACGATCAGTGGTCCAATATGCTGGGCGGCACTGAGCTTATTCGCCGGAAACTGGGCAAGGACGCACACTGCATGACCATCAATCTGCTCACCGACTCCCAAGGCAACAAGATGGGCAAAACCGCCGGCAACGCCATATGGCTGGACCCCAACAAGACCAGCCCTTACGATTTTTACCAGTACTGGCGGAATGTGGAAGATGCGGACGTGATGAAATGCATTCGCTGGCTCACTTTCCTTCCTCTGGAACAGGTCGATGCAATGGACAGCTGGTCTGGCAGCCAGCTCAACCAGGCCAAGGAGATTCTGGCCTGGGAGCTGACCAGTATGGTCCACGGCAAAGAGGAGGCCGACAAGGCCCAGAGTGCCGCCCGCGCCCTATTTGGCGGCGGCGGAGACAATTCCGACATGCCCACTACCGAGCTGACCACCGACAGCTTCGGCGATGGGGAGATCGGAATCATGAATCTGCTGGTGGCCTGCGGTCTGGCGCCCTCTAAGGGGGAGGCCCGGCGGCTGGTGCAGCAGGGCGGCGTGTCCGTAGGCGATGAGAAGATCACCGATATCGACCGGAAGTTCGGCTGCGAGCTGTTTCTGGGAGACGGTCTGGTGATTAAAAAGGGCAAAAAGGTCTTCCATCGGGCGGTGATGAGCTGAACTTTTTTGACAATCTGAAAGCCCGGTGCGGAAAATCCGCGCCGGGCTCTTTTCGTACTACTGCCTTTTTAACGATAATTTCTCCACCGCCCAGGCAATCAGAACACACAGAACGTCAAAGGCCAGTACCGCACCGAAGACGAGAAGCGTATCAAAGTCCCAATACCGGAGAGTGCAGAGAAAATTGATGCAGAAATGCAGCACGATGCCCAGCAGCACGATCAATGGCAGGGCCTTCACTCTGTCTCGTTTGTAGTGGCACCAGGCCCAGTACACCACCCAGGCGTAGACTGAGGATGCGATGACAATAAGGATTGCCAGAAACTCACCCTGGTAGAAGAACAGAGCAAGCAGCCCAACGGACGCGATGATCAGAGCGTTCCGGACAGGCTTATCCTCTGTGCGCAGCAAGGGGTAGCACACAGCCCAGCCATAGGCAATCCACTGGATTGGCACCAGAGATCCCCCAAAGCGGAATCTGTCAACAATACACAGCACCAGTACCGCGATCAGACACCCTGCGGTCAGCACCACAAAGGTCCACCACCGCCAGCCGCCGCTCTTACTCCGGACGGTCTCCGCGTAGGCCATTGCGTCCACCACCACGTCTTCCACCTCCGGCGGCACCAGAGACGCCTCGTCCTGCTCCCCGGCCAGCAGTTCGGTGACGCTGACTTCCAGAGCCGCCGCCAGCTCCCGCAGGAGCGTGATGTCCGGATAACTCACGGCCCGCTCCCACTTGCTGACGGCCTTGTCGGTGACACCCAGCCTGTCCGCCAGCTGGAGCTGGGTGAGCCCCAACTCCAGCCTCCGGTCCCGGATGAACCGGCTGATCTTGTTTTCTTCCATGTCCGCGCCCTCCTTGCGTTGATAGAGCCATTGTAGGCCGGCTTCCGGCAGAAAATCAACCGCTAATCGGTCGATTTGCAAGGTAAACCATCGGTTTACCCGCGCTAAGAGATGAAGACAGAGATCGCTGCCAAAAAAGAGACGACGAAGCTGCTGCAGCAACGTTCAGGCAGGATATGAAATCTCTTAACGATTATAAATCCACCTTTGGATTTTCTGGCTGTGACCGGACTCGCCGGAAACAATTGGCAATTATTTAAGAACCTGTATTCATAACCGGGGGATGCCGGATGGACGAAGAGATTTTCCCGTGAAGCGCCGCAAAGCGGCGCTTTTAGCGCTAAGCCCGCCGCAGGCGGGCCAGCTATACTGACGCATGGCAAGGGAAATCGACGCAGTATGGTGGAAAAAAGGCCGGCTAGGCGGCGTGCAGCAGTTGTGAATACAGGTTCTAAGTCCACTTGGATACTGTATAGAGAGGATAAAAGTATTCCCTGCGTTCCATCAACTCCTGAAAGGTGCCCTTCTCCTCAATTCTTCCGTTCTTCATTACCAATATCTCATCATACTGTTCCAGCATCTCAGGGATAAGCTTGTGGGTGATGTGGAGATCATAAGTTTGTCCGTTTCTTTTAGAAGCGTACTCTCAATCTCTGTCCCTGTTTGCATATCCAGGTTGGAAGTAAACTCATCCAGGAGATACACCGGGGGATCGTTAATCATAGCCCTGGCCAAAGCAAATCTCTGCCGCTGGCCGGCAGACAGATTGGCACCCTTCTCCGTGATTTGGGTCTCAAGACCCATGGGAAGCGCACTGATAACCTCTTCCAGCTTAGACGCGCGGACCACTCTATTGGTATTCAAATCCGCTATGTAGGTGGAGCTGTTCTTGGAATTGAACTCCGGAACGCTCTGGTCCATAATCTTCTCAAAGAGGTCCTGGCGGAGTCTGGACTTGACGTGCCAGATATATCTGTTTTTCACAAAGCCATAGAAACTTTGAAAAAACAGATAAAACACAAGCCAGACCATGGACAGAAAGAACACACGGGCCAGCCGGTCCACAGAGCCATCCACAGCCAGATTCACAAAGGCCCCATCAACAAAGCCCATACACATTCCCAAAAGCGCAGATACGGCCCCGGAAACTGCGCAAATCACAAATTGTGCCGGCTTGATGAAAAGATATTTTCTCATAATAGCTCCTTGTTGATACAATTATTTATCTAAGAGCCTATTTTGCACCTCAATGTATGGGAACTACAAAGACTTTTAACAAAACCTGAGCGGAAAATCCACCGTCAAGACGTCCGCGCTGCGGTATTGCCCTCAATATAGCACAGGCAGACCTTTGGATCCCTTCCGTCCCACGGATCAGATCAAGGACGTATTGCACCGGCTTTTCCAGTAGGCGTAAGCGCAGGCCAGGATCATGGCTTCTTTTCTCCACCGCCTTCCCGCTTCAGCTCCTCGTACACCTCCGAGAGCAGCCGCCGGCTAGCCTTGCTGTCCTGGAAGTCGGATTCTCGGAACATGTCCGGCCGCCGCCGCAGGGTACGGAGCATGGACTGGCGTTTCCGCCAGAGGGCCACATTGGCATGGTGACCGCTGAGGAGGACCTCCGGCACCTTTCTCCCATGCCACTCCTCCGGCCGGCTGTACTGTGGGTATTCCAGCAGTCCGTTCCAGTGGCTCTCGTCCTCGTAGCAGGCCGCCTCCGGTAGCACTCCGGGAACCATACGGCATACCGCGTCCGCCACCGCCATGGCAGGAATCTCCCCACCGGTGAGAACAAAGTCCCCCATGGAAATCTCCTCGTCCACACATTCCTCAAGAAAACGCTCGTCCACGCCTTCATAGTGTCCGCAGACCAGAATCAGGTGATCGTAGTCCGCCAACAGCTGCCGGGCCTTGGCCTGACAAAAGGTAGTCCCGCAGGGGGAGAGGTAGATGGTCCGGGTCCGCCCCGTACCGAAGTTGGCCCGGATGTAGGCCCAGCAGCGGTACAAAGGGTCCGCCTGCATCACGGCCCCCCTGCCGCCGCCGTATGGGTAATCGTCCACCTGTTTCTGCTTGTTGACGGTGAAGTCCCGGATCTGGTGGGCCCGGATACGGATGAAGCCCCGCTCCTGGGCCCGGCCCAGAATAGACTCGTTCATCATATCCCCCACCGTCTCGGGGAACAGCGTCATGATGTCAATCCGCATGTGTACCCAGCCCCTCCATCATGTGAATATCCATGGTTTCCCCGGGCACGTCAATCCGGGCAATGAAGGCTGGAACGGCGGGAACCAGATACTCGTCCCTCCCGCCCCGGACAACGTAGATTTTATGGGCGGGATAGGTCAGAACCTCCTCCACCTTCCCCAGCTCTTCGCCGGTATCCGCGTCCCGGGCGGTAAGTCCCACCAGCTCCTGGTCAAAGTACTCCCCCTCCGGCAGCTGCACGTCCAGGCGGCGGATGGAAACGCTCCTCCCTTTGAGCGCCAGCGCGGCATCCATGCTGTCCACTCCTTCCAGCTTTGCCAGCAGACAGCCCTTGTGCACCCTCCCCGCCATAAGGCGGCAGGGCTTCTCCCCAATATACAGCGTACTGCACTCTGCCAGCAGCTCCGGCTCCACTCCCTGAGGCAGCACCTTGACCTCTCCCCGGATACCGTGGGTGTTGACAATCTGTCCGGCGGTAATGAATGACAGTTCCATGATGACTCTCCTTTGCGTCCTTCTACGCCAGAATGGCGTCAATTTCCCGTATGCTCGTCCGCAGAAGCAGCGGGCAGCGGGGATATTTTTCTGTAAACCGGCTGATGATACGGTCCAGCGCCACCTGCCCTTTTTCGGCGGAGGGAACCGGCAGCAGCAGGATATACTGGGATACGCTGTACTGAGCCGCCACATCCCCCCGGCGGAGCGTGTTCCGGATGCAGTCGGACAGCTTTTCCATATAGTTGTTCAGCATCCGCAGCGGCGGTACGGTAGCGTCCCGCATGGAAGCGGACACCATGGCCAGATAGACCGTACGGCCGGACCGGGCCGCAGATCGGGCCTCCAGATTGTAGATATCCGTGAACACTTCCAGCTCACAGAAGAACGCTCCGGCCAGCCTGTCCTCCCGGAGCAGGAAGCGGCTGACAGCAGCCAGATCCTCGCTCTCTCTTCTCACATCCCGGCTGCTTTCCCGAGTGATCTCCTGGTAGAGTTCCATCATTTCTGCCGATGGCGCGGCGCCCAGCTCCGTATAGAAAATGCTGTACATCCGCTTGTAGCGCTCCAGCGCCTGCCGGGTCTGCCCTGTATGGATCAGGCCGCGGATCAGGCTGTAGTAAAAGCTCTCCTCGTATCCGTCAATCTGGATGGCCCGGCCGCAAATCTGGATCACTTCCTCCCAGCGCTCCTGCGCCGACAGAAGACCGGAAGTGGTCTGCACCAGACGGGTATACATGGAGTGATAGCAAGGCGACAGCTTCGCCACCCAACGCTCCCCCGCCGCCTTGGACAGAAAATCTCCCCGGTACAGCGCCAGAGCGCTCAGGCAGAGCTCCAACCGCTCTTCCGGCGGCAGCCAGACCGCCCCCGACCGCTGGCAGGCCAGCTCAAAGAGGTCCGTATCCAATTGAATGGGCGCCCCGGCGTTCCAGGCATAGGTTCCCCGCGTCACCAGGATCATATCCCTGCTGTCCGGCAGGCCCAGCTCCTCCAGCATTTCCCGCACCCGGTAGACCAGGGTCTTCAGCGCGCCGGTGGGCCGGCTCCCCTGTTCCCCCGGGTACAGCAGATTGATCAGCTCGTCCACCGGAATCTCCTGGCTGCGGAAAGTGATCAGATAAGCCAGCAGCATCCAGGGTTTTTTCTGGTGGTAGTTGACGTCTGAAATCGTCTTGTCGCCATAGGTCAGGGAACAGCCTCCCAGCATACGGATTTGAAGGATGGGCCTGTCGGCCATTTCGCTCACGTCCTCTCTTTTTCTGCCGGGCGGACCGGCGTTTTTCCCATTATGCCATAGGAACGGAAAAAATGCAATTCTGCGGTGGAAAAAATCTGCGGGGCAACCCTCTTGCGGCCCTGAAGAAAATATGGTAAAATATAAAAGAAAGAGGTCCCGGCTCTCAGGGCCGGGGCCTCTTCCCATGGTTTGATCCGCTGAGGCGGAGAACCGGAAAGGAACGAATTTACAATGGATATCATGCGTTGGCTTACTGAGGGCCCGGTGGGAGAGTTCTGCTTTACGATTCTGGTTTCCATGGTTCCGATTGTGGAGCTGAGGGGAGGAATCCCCTTCGGAGTGGCACTTGGGTTGCCCGTATGGGCGGCATATCTGGCCGCCATAATTGGCAATATCCTGCCTGTACCCTTTATTCTGGTATATATCCGGCGGATTTTCCAGTGGATGAGGCGGAAACTGCCGAAGCTGAACCGGGTGGTGGACAGTCTGGAAAAAAAGGCGCACCTGAAGGGGCGGACTGTAACGAAATACAAATATCTGGGCTTGCTGCTGTTTGTGGCGGTTCCCCTGCCGGGGACAGGAGCCTGGACGGGCGCTCTGGCCGCCGCCTTCCTGAACATGCCTCTGAGGAAAGCGCTGCCCTCCATTTTTGCCGGGGTGCTGGTCGCAGGCGCAGCCGTCAGCATTCTGACCTTCGGCGTAGCCAGCCTGTTTTAACCATTTTCCCTCCAACCGCATAGACTGGCATAAAGCAAAGCCGCTGACGCGGCGATGGGGGGAATGTCTGTGCAGCTTTGGCAGGATGGAATTGTGGCGCTGCTGGCGGCAGTAGGACTGGCGTCCATTTTTTGGACGGCAGCGCGGGCAATACTGTTCGCCGGACCGGAGCGCCGCCGGGAGGTGGCGGCACTCCTGCCCGCCCAGGGGGATGGGGAACGGC
Organism: uncultured Oscillospiraceae bacterium; assembly: GCA_910579725.1. Classification (GTDB taxonomy): domain Bacteria; phylum Bacillota; class Clostridia; order Oscillospirales; family Oscillospiraceae; genus Pelethomonas. The sequence continues at coordinate 24,002 of CAJTUD010000002.1, forward strand.
TGGAGGAACAGCTTCGCGTCCTTCAGGCATTGCGGCGGGAGCAGGGCTTGTTCGGCCGGACGCTGCTGGTGGACTGTGGTCTGAGCGAAGAGGGCCGCCGTCTGGCGGAAGCGCTGGCCCGGGAGCGCCGGTGGGTTGTGCTGTGCGGAAAAGACGAGGTTGGCAGCTATCTGCCGGGCAGGGACCCCTGAGGATGATACGATGATTGCGCAGGGGCGGGCGGCAGCCTCCGCCCCTGCCCTTCTGTTCCGGCATTTCCCCATATTTCAGGCATACGAGGAGGAGACGGCCGCCATGAACGAGCATTGCGTCATCGACGGAACCATTGCCGGCGTGGTTTATCAGAATGAAGAAAACGGCTACACTGTCCTGCGTCTGGTCACGACGGATGGAGAAGCGGTGACAGTGGTAGGATCCATTCCCTGCGCCGCACCGGGAGAGGACTTGATCGTCACCGGGCACTGGGTCAGCCATCCCGTCCACGGCGACCAGGTGCAGGCAGAGCGGGTAGAGCGCCACCTTCCCACTGCCGAGGATGAAATTCTCCGCTATCTCTCCTCAGGCGTGATCAAGGGCATCGGCGCGGTCACCGCCGCCCGGCTGGTCCAGCGCTTTGGCGGCAACACTCTAACAGTGCTGGAGGAAGACCCGGACCAGCTGACACAAATCAAAGGCATCACGCCGAGGAAGGCCGAGGAAATCTGTGAGAGCTACCGGTATCAGACCGGAATGCGGCGGCTGATGGATTTTCTCAATGTCAACGATCTGCCTCTCTCCCTGGCGCTGCGGCTGTACCGCCGCTATGGCGGCGAGGCTCTGGAGGCAGTGCGGGAAAACCCCTATCTGCTGGTGGACGAGCTGTATGGCGTGGACTTCGCCATTATGGATGAAATCGCCCTGTCCATGGGGATGGCGGGAGACAGCCGCAGGCGGGTGGAGGCTTCCGTCCTGTTTGAACTGACCTATAACCTGAATAACGGTCATGTCTTTCTGCCCCGGGACAAGCTGATCGCCGCCGCGTCCCAGCTGATCAGCTGCCCTATTGAGCTGGTGGAAACGGCTCTGGACGATCTCATCGGCCGGGGCGCCGTCCGGTGGGAAAAGGTGGCAAAGGTGGAAGCATGCTATCTCCGGCGGCTGTACGGCGCGGAAATCGCGGTGACGGAAAAGCTGGAGCGGATGCTCCACTGCCAGACGGACCGGACGGATTACGCGGCGAGCCGCCTGGACGGCACTATCGCCCAGATCGAGCAGGAGCAGGGCCTGACCTACGCCCCCGCCCAGCGGCGGGCAGTGGAGCTGGCAGCCAGACAGGGCGTGGTCCTGCTGACCGGCGGCCCCGGTACCGGAAAAACCACCTCCGTCCGGGGCATTGTGGCCATGCTGGACCGGATGGGCTGCACCACATTGCTGATGGCCCCCACGGGCCGGGCGGCCAAGCGGCTGGGAGAGCTCTGCGGCCGGGAAGCGCAGACCATTCACCGTTGTCTGGGCATGACCTGGAAGGAGGACACCGGCGAGGTAACATTTCAGAAAAACGAAAAAGAGCCGCTGGCGGCGGAAGCATTGATCGTGGATGAAATGAGCATGGTGGACCTGCCTCTGATGGCCGCCCTGCTCTCGGCAGTCAGGGATGACTGCCGTCTGATCATGGTGGGAGATCCGGATCAGCTGCCCTCAGTAGGACCGGGAAACGTGTTCGGCGACCTGATCCGCTCCGGCCGGGTGGAAACGGTAAACCTGACGGAAATTTTCCGGCAGGCCCAAGCCTCCGCCATCATCCGAGCGGCTCACGCGGTGAATCAGGGCCAGCTGCCGGAGCTGCGGAACTCCTCTGACAGCGACTTTTTCTTCATGCGCCGCCGGGACCCTCTGACGGCGGTGGACCTTGTGGTGGACCTGTGCCAGAAGCGCCTGCCCGACAATATGGGCGTGGAATCCGGTCAGATTCAGGTGCTCTGCCCTACCCGAAAGGGTGAATGGGGCACCGCGGCGCTGAACCGCGCCCTGCAAAAAGCCCTCAACCCCTCTGATCCGGACAAGCGGCAGAAAATCTGGGGTGAAACCATCTTTCGGACCGGAGACCGGGTGATGCAGGTCCGCAATAACTACGACGTGCTGTGGCTGCGTTCCGATGGCGTTACTGGGGCGGGAATCTTCAATGGCGACGTAGGCGTGGTGGAGGAAATCGACCCCGGCGGAGAGCTTCTGACCATCCGCTTCGACGACCGTACGGCCACTTATACCGCGGACATGCTGGGCGAGCTGGAGCTGGCCTATGCGGTAACGGTACATAAAAGCCAGGGCAGCGAGTACAGGGCAGTGGTCCTGGTTGCGCTGCCGTCGGCCCCGGCGCTGATGGTTCGGGGCGTGCTGTATACCGGCATTACCAGGGCTCGGGAGCTGCTGGTGGTGGTGGGAGACGACGCCGCCCTGGGCCGCATGGCGGAAAACGACAAGCAGCAGCGGCGTTACAGCGGGTTAAGGTGGCGGCTAAGGCAGGGGATAAATTCCCGGAAAGGATCATGACGTGAAAACCAGAAAAAAAGCATGGAAAATTGCAGGTGTAATTCTGCTGGCAGCGGCCGTGGTATTCTCAATCGCCTCCCTGATTATTGTGCAAATGCTGTTTAACGACACCTTCGCCCGCACAACTCCGCCGGAGCCGGGACTCACGTCCAGTATCCTCTACGAGGACATTGCAGACCGCTATGACCGGGAACCAGTGAGCTTTTCCTCCGGAGAAAACCGTCTGACAGGCCACCTCTACTGCGGGAACAATCCCGAGGGCCTGGTGGTCATCTCCCACGGCCTGGGCGGAGGCGAGGGCAGCTATCTGCCGGAAATGATGTACTTTGCGGACCACGGCTACCAGGTGCTGTGCTACAGCAACACCGGCTGCTGGGACAGCGAAGGGAAAAACTGCGTGGGCTTGAACCAGTCAGTACTGGATCTGGACGCGGCCCTGACGTGGGTGGAGGGCGAGGGACGGTTTGACGGCCTGCCTGTGTTCCTGTTCGGCCACAGCTGGGGCGGCTACGCCGTGACGGCCATTTTTCATTTTGACCATCAAATTGCCGCCTCCGCCAGCGTGGCGGGGTTTGATGAGGCCATGCCCATGATTCTCTCATGGGGCAGGGACATGGCAGGGCCGCTGATCTATCTGGAGTACCCTTTCATCTGGCTCAACCAGAAGCTGACCTTCGGGGATGTCTTTGGCCTGACGGCAGTAGACGCTGTCAACCGTACGGATACCCCTGTTTTGATCCTTCACGGGGATCAGGACGCTACCGTTGGATATGATACCGTGAGCATCATATCTCAGAAGGACCGGATTACCAACCCCAACGTGCGGTACATTGTCTGCGGAGAGGACCGCCGGAACGGTCATAACAGCCTCTTTTATTCTCAGGACGCGCACGACTACGCCGATGTGATGGATAAAACCGGCAGCAAACTGGAGGAGCAGTATGGCGGAGACATACCAGAGGAGGTCCTGCGGGAGTATTTCTCCACTATTGACAAGTTCCGCGCCAGAGAGCTGGATGATGGATTCATGGAGAGTATTTTAACGTTTTATCAGTCTGCGGTACGGTAAGAAGGAGGCAGTTTCCCATGACCAAACAGGAATTTTCAAAGCTGACCGCCCGAGGGACGGTCCTGCTGGACGGGGCCACAGGCAGCAATCTCCGGGCAGCGGGAATGCCGGCAGGCGTTTCGCCGGAGGAGTGGATTTTAGCGAATCGAGAGATCCTGCTGAACCTCCAGCGCCGCTACGTGGAAGCGGGCAGCCGGATCATCATGGCTCCCACCTTTTCCGCAAACCGGCTGAGCCTGAAATACTTCGGCCTGGAGGACCGGGTGGAAGAGCTGAATGCCGCCCTGACCGCCCTGTCCCGGGAAGCTGTCGGGAACCGCGCTCTGGTGGCGGGAGATTTGTCCACCATGGGCCGTCCGCTGGAACCGGCGGGAGATCTGCCCTATGCTGAGGCCTATGGGATCTATCGGGAGCAGATGGAAGCTCTGGCAAAAGTCGGAGCGGATCTGCTGGCGGTAGAAACGCTGATGGGAGCGGACGAGGCGGCGGCGGCGCTGGACGCGGCGGCAGATCTGACGCTGCCGGTGATGGTTTCCTTTTCTGTGGAAGCTGACGGCGGAGTTATGTTCGGTGGGACCGTCTGGGAGGCGGCGGTCATGGCTCAGGAGCTGGGCGCGGCGGCCGTGGGTGTCAATTGCTCCGTGGGACCGGATCAGCTGGAAGCCGTGATTCGTTCTGTCCGGGATGCGGTACAAATTCCTGTGATCGCCAAGCCTAACGCCGGTCTGCCGGTAATGGATGCGCTGGGCCAAGCCCACTACAGCATGGGACCGGAGGATTTTGCCCGCCATATGAGAACGCTGGCCAAGGCTGGAGCGGGAATTGTGGGCGGCTGCTGCGGCACCACGCCGGAGTACATCCGGCAGATGGCTGCGGGCGGAGATGGATTTGCCTGATTTTACCTCTTTTCCATTTGACACCCCGGCTTCAGGCCGGTATAATGGTATTTATATGGGACAGGCCGCCGCAGCGCCGCGGTTTGCCTTCCCCACTGGAAAGGAGCCGATTATGTCCGTTTCTCAAGTTTATTTTACTGATTTTCACACCCAGGCCTATGGCGACGGCCTGCCCACAAAGCTGAAAAAGCTGGTGAAAAAAGCCGGTATCGGCCAGCTGGATCTGAACGGAAAATTTGTGGCCATCAAGATGCATTTCGGAGAGCTGGGCAATATCAGTTTTCTCCGCCCCAACTATGCCCGGGCGGTTGTGGACGTGGTGAAGGAGCTGGGCGGCAAGCCCTTTCTCACTGATTGCAACACCATGTATCCCGGCAGCCGTAAGAATGCTCTGGAGCATCTGGAATGCGCCTGGCAGAACGGATTCACCCCGCTGACCGTGGGATGCCCCATTCTCATCGGTGATGGACTGAAGGGTACCGACGACGTGCTGGTACCGGTCCAGGGTGGAGAATACATCAAAGAGGCCAAGATTGGCCGCGCCATCATGGACGCGGATGTCTTTATCAGCCTGACCCATTTCAAAGGCCACGAAATGACCGGTTTTGGCGGAACCATCAAGAACATTGGCATGGGCTGCGGTTCCCGGGCAGGCAAGTGCGAACAGCACAATAACGGCCAGCCCCAGATTGATCCCGCCCTCTGCCGGGGATGCAGGCGCTGCCAGCGGGAGTGCGCCAACAGCGGTCTGGTCTTTGATGAAGAGACCAGGAAGATGACCGTGGATCTCCAGCACTGCGTGGGCTGCGGCCGCTGTCTGGGCTCCTGCAACTTTGACGCCATCAGCTTCGCCTCCGGCAATGCGGTAAAGGTTCTCAACTGCCGTATGGCGGAATATACCAAGGCCGTAGTGGATGGACGGCCTCAGTTCCATATCTCTCTGGTGGTGGACGTATCCCCCAACTGCGACTGTCACGCGGAAAACGACGTGCCTATCCTGCCCAATCTGGGCATGTTCGCCTCCTTCGATCCTCTGGCGCTGGATCAGGCCTGTGTGGATGCCTGCCTTGCCGCAACACCTATTCCCGGCAGCCAGCTGGCAAAAAATCTTGCCGCACCGGGCTTCCAGGACCATCACGACCACTTTGTCAACTCCACGCCGGAGTCCGAGTGGCGCTCCTGTCTGGAACATGCGGAAAAGATTGGCCTGGGCAGCAGAGAGTACGAGTTGATTAATATCTGAAGTCTTTTCAAATGGCAGAGGAGCCAGAAAGCCCCGTGAGCATCTGCTCATGAGGCTTTCTGCACTACTGGAGGGATTCCAGCGGACTTGCGGTTTTTCCATCCATGAACTCCAGAACCTGCCGCACCTCATCCTCATCCGTAATCACAGCGGGACAATAGTTGTTCCCGGTACTGCCAGTGTAAACATAACAGGGAATGATCTCGCCGGTCTTGCTCTCCAGCTGTCCATCTCCGTCGATATGCAGCTTCAGCTGATAGATGATTGTCCGATTCTCCGGGTATTTGCTGCCTCCATAGCAAAAATTTCCCATGGAATAGACAATATCCGTTCCCTGATACGTTTCTCTGGGCTGAAGCACATGAGGATGGTTTCCTATCACCAGATCCGCTCCTGCATCCACCAGCCTGCGGGAAGCCCGCTGCCGCCAGTCCTCGGGCGCATGGGCCTTCTCCTTCCCGCCATGGTAGAAGACAATCTGAAAATCAGATTCCTCCTCCGCTTTTTGAATCCGGCGGACAATCTCGTTCGCCTGTCCCTCGTTCCACAGGCCATGGCAGATCACAGCAATCCGATAGCCCTCCTTCTCAAAATAAAAGGTCCTGCTGTTGCTGCCATACAGCAGCCCGGCAGCCTCTACGGCCGCAATGGTGTCCTTGGTGCCCTCAGGGCCATAATCGCCTGTGTGGTTGTTGGCCAAAGATACCGCCTCCACACCGGAGGAGGTCAGAATTTCCGCGTTGGAGGATGGTCCCCGGTACCAGTAAGCGGGGTCATGGTCCTTCTCCTTCTCCGCCAGCGCCCGGTCTGTCAGAACGTTCTCCAGATTGACCACTGTCAGGTCGTCCGACAAGAAGATCGGCGCAACGTTCTGAAGAAAGTAGGATGGATCGCTCTTTTGGGCGTAAGCGCTGAAATTTCCGGCAATGGTTTCGTTCCTGTAGGAGGCCAGCATCACATCGCCTGCAAAGCTGATCACAATGTCAACGCCCTCTTCCGGTTCCTCCCATTCCTCTGCAACATTCGCCGCCCCGGCTCCGCTGCACAGCAACAGACACGCCAGCAATAGAAGCAACATTCGTTTCATCCCTCAAGCCGCCTTCCCTTTTCCCTAAAAGTCCGTCCCGCATCTTCCCTTCTGCATCGCACCGGGAACCCGTCCGGATATCTTATTATATTTTTCCTTTTTGTCAGTATACCATATCCGACAGATTCCCGCAAGGACAAAATGGCGCTTCCCAGCGCCGTTCCTGCGGTATGGCTCTCCCGACGCTTTTTCCAAAGCGGGCTGAAACACATCTGCTCTATCTGATTCTCAGTCCCCGCTCCTTCAGCCGCCGGTAGACAAATTCTCGGAAAAGCGTATACGCCACCGAAGCCAGCGGAATGGATACCAGCATGCCCACCACACCCATGAGGCTGCCGCCAATGCTGACCGCCGCCAGCACCCAGATGGAGGGCAGGCCCACAGAGGAGCCGACCACATGGGGATAGATCAGATTTCCCTCCACCTGCTGGAGCGTCAGGAACAGGATCACAAAGATCAGCGCCTGCATCGGCGACACCATTAACAGAAGGAACGCGCCTACAATACAGCCAATGAATGCGCCTACGATTGGAATCAGCGCCGTCACGGCAATAAGACATCCCACCAGCAGAGCGTAAGGCATCTGCAGCAGCGTCATGGACAGGAAAAACATAGCCCCCAGGATCACCGCCTCCACGCACTGACCGGTAATGAAGCTGGAGAACACCTTATGGCTGAGCGAGCAGACTCTTACCACCTGGTCCGCTCCTTTTTCCGGCATCAGCGCGTACAGCGCTTTGCGGCACTGCGTACCCAGTTTCTCCTTTTGCAGCAGCAGATAAAGCGCAAAAATCAGAGAAATGAATCCGGCGCTTACCGCGCTAAATACCCGCATGGTGGCAGAAATAGTGGTGGAAACCACACTGCCCACTCCGGTAGTGAGAAAATCCCACAGATTTTTCGCCAGTCCGGCCCAGTCCACCGACAGATTCTCCAGCCGGCTTGTGATCTCCGGATAAGCTGCAAACTGTTCCTCCGCCCAAGCCGCCAGACGATTGAACGCATTGGCGGCATAGCCGCCCAGACTGCCGATGCTCTCTGCCAATTGCGGCACAACCACCAGTACCAGCAACAGCACAACTGCCGCCAGCAGCACAATGGTCAGCAGCAGGCTCAAAGCCCGCGTCAGCATGGGAGACAGGCCCTTCCGGTTCTTTTTCCCCTTCCTCTCGGAGGAACGAGAGAACAGCTTCCGCTCCAAAAAACTCATGGGCACATTCAGAATAAAGGCGATGGCTGCGCCCACAAACAGCGGGGAGACAATTCCCCACAAAAACCGCAACGCGCCGATCACTACATCCAGCCTCTGTACTCCGACCAGCAGCAGCACCGTGAATACGATCAACAGCATGATCCGCTTCATCGTCGTTTTGGAAAGTTCCATTTCCATCCTCCCTGCCGCCTTTGGGGCGGCTTTTACCATAATGTACCTATCCTACCGCTTACGAGCAGTTTCGTCAAGAAATAGTTTGTAAACACTTAGGGAACTCTCACGAAAATTTTCCCCAGTCGTTTCAAAGCCCGTGGATCCCAGAATAAAGCAACACCACCGGAGTTGTCCGCTCCGTGGACATTAAAGCGGACAAGGTGATTCTCCACTTGCAGTGAAAAAGCATTTGAGATCGTACAGGAATTCCTTACTGACATATTGCAGATCAGTCAGAATATTTTGCGCTGTATGTTGCCGAATCCCTTAGCGGCGACTATTACAGACCCCCAACAGAGCGATATTGATACTGCTGTTATTGTCCTTGATACCGACGCTGTCAGCCAATCCGTCCCTGCCGCTCTCCAATATGAGCCGAGGCTCTCCGGCACGAATGCCAGGGAGCCTCGGTCCACTTATAGCGCTTACTTGCCGTAATAAGCCTTCAGATACATCTCCTTGATCTCGCTCATCAGCGGGTAGCGGGGGTTCGCGCCGGTGCACTGGTCGTCGAATGCCTGCTCCACCATGGCGTCCAGCGTATCCAGGAAGTATTTTTCATCCACGCCGTAGTCTTTGATGGTGGCCTTGACGCCTACGGCCTTTTTCAGCTCCTCGATCTTCTCAATGAGCTTCTTCACCGCGTCCTCGTCGCTCTTGGCACTGATACCGCAGAAGCGGGCGCACTCGGCGTACCGGGCCATGGTGTGGGGGTACTGATACTGGGAGAAGGTGCCCATTTTCGGGGGAACCTCGGCAGAGTTGAACTCCACTACCAGGGAGATCATCAGGGCGTTGGCGATGCCGTGGGGCAGATGGTGGAACGCCCCCAGCTTATGGGCCATGGAGTGACACACCCCCAGGAAAGCGTTGGCAAAGGCCATGCCCGCCATGCAGGAAGCGTCGGCCATCTTCTGCCGGGCTTCCAGATCGGTGCCGTCGTTATAGGCCCGGGGCAGGTACTCGAAGACGCTCTTCATGGCCTTCAGGGCCAGTCCGTCAGTATAATCGGTAGCCATGATAGATGCGTATGCCTCCAGCGCATGGGTCAGCACGTCCACGCCGCTGGCGGAGGTCAGGCCCTTGGGCTGACTCATCATATTGTCAACATCCACGATAGCCATGTTGGGCAGCAACTCGTAGTCTGCCAAGGGATACTTCACCCCGGTTTCCTGGTCGGTGATGACGGCGAAGGGTGTCACTTCGCTGCCGGTACCAGAGGAGGTGGGGATGGCAACGAAGTAAGCCTTCTCCCCCATCTTGGGGAAGGTATAAACACGCTTGCGGATATCTACGAAGCGCATTGCCAGATCCTGGAAGTCCACCTCGGGGTGCTCATACATAACCCACATGATTTTACCCGCATCCATGGCGGAGCCGCCGCCCAGGGCGATGATCACATCCGGCTGGAAGGCCGCCATGGCCTTGGCGCCCTCCTGGGCATTGGCCAGGGTAGGATCGGGCTGAACATTGGAGAACACAGTATAGGTGATGCCCAGCTCATCCAGCTTGTCGGTGATAGGCTTGGTATAGCCGTTCTGATAGAGGAAGGAATCTGTGACCAGAAACGCTTTCTTCTTCCCCATCACGTCCCGCAGCTCATTGAGGGCAACGGGCATGGATCCCTTCTTGAAGTAAACCTTCTGGGGGGTGCGGAACCAGAGCATATTCTCTCTCCTCTCAGCCACAGATTTGATATTGATAAGGTGCATAGGACCTACATTTTCACTGACGGAGTTGTTGCCCCAGGAGCCGCAGCCCAAAGTCAGGGAGGGACGCAGCTTGAAGTTGTACAGATCGCCAATGCCGCCGTGGCTGGAGGGAGTATTGACCACCACGCGGCAGGCCTTCATGGCGTTCACGAACTGGTCATAGCGGTCGGTACGGCTGGGGTTGATGTACAGAGAGGCGGTATGGCCGATGCCGCCGTCTTCCACCAGCTGCTCCGCGTTGGCAACCGCCTGCTCAAAGGTCTCGGCGCGATACATGGCCAGCACAGGAGACAGCTTCTCATGGGCGAAGGGCTCGGAGATATCCACGCTCTCCACCTCGCCAATGAGGATCTTGGCAGTAGCGGGGACCGTTACACCAGCCATTTCGGCAATTCTAGGGGCGGGCTGACCCACAATTTTGGCGTTCAGTGCGCCATTGATGAGAATGGTGCTGCGGAGCTTATCCAGCTCATCGCCTTTAAGGAAATAGCAGCCCCGGGCGGCAAACTCCTGCTTTACCGCATCATAGATGGAGTCCATGACGGTAACAGACTGCTCGCTGGCGCAGATCATGCCGTTATCGAAGGTCTTGGAATGGATAATGGAACTGACGGCCATCTTGATGTCGGCACTGTCATCAATGACCACAGGCACGTTGCCCGCGCCCACACCCACAGCGGGCTTGCCGGAGGAGTAAGCGGCCTTTACCATGCCGGGGCCACCGGTAGCCAGAATCAGGTCCGCCTCCTGCATGACCTGGTTGGTCAGCTCCAGAGAAGGCACGTCAATCCAGCCGATGATCCCTTCGGGAGCCCCCGCCTTGACAGCGGCGTCCAGAACCACCTTGGCAGCGGCAATGGTGCAGGCCTTGGCCCGGGGATGGGGGGAGAAAATGATGGCGTTGCGGGTTTTCAAGGCGATGAGTGCCTTGAAGATGGCGGTAGAAGTCGGGTTAGTGGTGGGAATAACGGCGGCGATGAGGCCCACGGGCTCCGCAATCTTCTTGAACCCGAATGCCTTGTCTTCCTCGATGACGCCGCAGGTCTTCATATTTTTATAGGCGTTGTAGATGTACTCAGCGGCGTAGTGGTTCTTGATGACCTTGTCCTCCACCACGCCCATGCCCGTCTCCTCCACGGCCATCTTGGCCAGAGGGATACGCTGCATGTTGGCGGCCTTGGCGGCCTCAAAGAAAATGCGGTCCACCTGCTCCTGGGAGTAGGTCGCAAAGGTCCGCTGGGCCTGCCGCATGGCGGTAAGTTTGGCGGTGAGGGCCTCGGCGGTGTCAATGACAGCAGGGATGTTGTTGTCAGCCATTTCAATGTCCTCCATTCAAATTGTCTGCAATCCGTCGGATTGGTTGTTAATCATTTAACGATCTTACTGTGGGCAGTATACTATATTGTTAAAGTTTTGTCAATATGGTTTATTGGAAATTCTGTACAAAAAAAACGGCATATCCCCCAAGGGGTATGAGGGATACGCCCAAAACAGGTTAATCAGGTTCGGTATATGCGCTAACTTTCTGAAAGGCGGCGGCCAATTGGAAAAAAGCACCTTTTCGGCCAATCAGCTCCTCCCATGTGCCTTGTTCCACAATCTCTCCGCCCTGCAGGAGGAAGATTTTGTTGTAACGCTGCATATTTTCCTTATAGATCCGGTGGGTAATCGTCAATATCCCAACATTTTCCAGGGAAAAAATGACCTTTTCTATCTCCAGAGCATTTCGGTTGTCCAGGGATGCCGCAATCTCATCACAGATCATAAAGCGGGGCCGCATCGCCAAGCACCGGGCCAGCCCGATCCGCTGGGCCCCACCAACGCATATTTCCTGCCCCACTCCAGAGCAAGGCCGATATCACTCAGAATCTGCGCACCCTCCCGGTAGGCAAAGGATACGTGATCCAGCACAACGCGGTCTGTCCGCCGAACTGGCGGCAGAACGGCGGCCCCCTCCTCCGCAGAAATCTCACGCATCTGCGCTGCGTTAGCCTGGAACAGCTTCCGCGTCCACGGTGAGCTTCGAGAGCCGCCCGGTGCTGCCGGTTTTCAGAAACTGCTGAACACGCTGCCGGAAGAAGCTGCTGAAATATTGAAAGCGCAGTTGTCTGGTACATGCCGTTTTGATCTTCAGCCTCTGCACATTTTCCAGATAAGCGGCCAGCACATCCGCAAGGACCAGCGCAGCCGCCCAGGCAGAGGCGCGGACAAAAGCGGACAGATCCTCCGGACAGCCCAGCGTCAATGACGGGCTGCAAAGACATGGCGAAAAAAGTCGATGCCATGATGCAAAGAGGGGCGAATAGAAGATACCACAGCATGTCCGCTTTTTTCATATCTCTCAAGATATTCTGCATCACAGAATTCTTCTTTCCTTATTCCATCCCCCTTTTTTCAGAAAAGTGTTTCCACTGCATAAGCTTTAAAATATCAAGCTTATTTCCAGAAAAATAACATGATTTAACATACTACCGATTGCCATGCAAAAGGCAGTAAATCTTTTGCCTTCACTTTAATCAAATTTCCATTTTCGTCGTTCACAATCACTTTTATATCAGGACAATACTCAAATAGCATTTGCCTACAGTTCCCGCATGGCGGGATAACATAGTTCAAGTGTTTATCGTGAACCGCGACAATCGTATCAAAATCTCTTTCACCTGCCGAAATAGCAGCTCCAATTGTTATGTATTCTGCACAAGAGCCATGTATTCCGTCACAATTTACACCCCTATAGATGCTGCCATTTTTGCATAGAGTTGCACACCCAACAGTATGATTGTATATTTCATCGTCAAAATTTTCTTTCAACACCGTAAGGGCAATATCTATCAGCACTTTATCATTGTCATTCAATTCATATCTTTTCATAATGATTTCTCTGGATACACAATTCCGAAAAGGGGAGTTCCATTTTCAGAGAGATCGGCCAAACGGCCATGCCAGTATTAAAAATCTGCATAGACACAATTGAAATTCCTCCCGGCAGTATACAAATCAGTATTGGAGGCCACACAGGAGCCCCTCCCGTCCTGCCAGCCATACGGAACTATTTATCTGTCCCATTCCGCAAAAATATAGGTCTCTCCATATCCCCTATACCCGATAGATTCAGCAAGAGCTGCAAACACGATATTATCTGCGCGGCACTCTCACTGAGGGCAAATCTCCTTTTCCATCAGGCGGCGGGCCGCCAGCGCCATTGAACCATTCTCCCCCGTATCGCTGGTACAGCCCTTATTTTACCGACGCCGCAAACCGCAGGAAGGCTTCCCTCCCCTGCGCATCGCACTTGAATACCCCGGCGTGTTCCAGAACCCGGGCAAAAACGCGCCCAACCTCGTCCCGGAGAATACCATCCACATTTTCCGCCGTGAAAGCGTACCGCTCCCGCAGTTCCGAAGCCCAGGGGGCGTGCTTGGCCAGCTCTTCATCTGCCGCCGGGTCGCCGCCGGAAACCAGCACTTCTCCCAGCCGGGAAAGCTCCCCTTTCAAGCGGGCGGGCAGGACCGCAAGCCCCATGACCTCAATCAGCCCAATGTTCTCCTTTTTGATGTGGTGAAGCTCGGCGTGGGGATGGTAGACGCCCATGGGGTGCTCCGGAGTGGTAATATTGTTGCGGAGCACCAGGTCCAGCTCGTACTGACCATTCCGCATCCGGGCAATGGGGGTAATGGTATTGTGGGGCTCTCCATCGGTTTCGGCATAGACGAAAGCGGCCTCATCCGTGTAACTTCGCCACGCGGTCAGTATCTTCTCTGCCAGATCCACCAGCCGGGTATCATCGGCACAGCGCAGCCGCAGAACAGACAGGGGCCAATGGACGATGCCGACAGAGACGTCCTCGAAGCCGGAGAAGCGCACTTCCCGCTCCACCGGAGCCCGCTCCATGGCGAAGGTGTAGCGTCCGCCCTGGAAATGATCATGGCTGAGAATAGAGCCGCCCACAATGGGCAGATCAGCATTGGACCCCACAAAATAGTGGGGATACTGAATGACAAAATCCAGCAGCTTCCGAAAGGCAGACCGGTCAATTTTCATAGGCGTATGCCGGCCGTTGAACACAATGCAGTGCTCATTATAATAGACATACGGGGAGTACTGAAGGAACCATTCGTTGCCATCGATCGTGACCGGAATGACGCGGTGATTGCCCCGGGCAGGGTGATTGATCCGGCCCGCGTAGCCCTCATTTTCTTTGCAGAGCTGGCACTTGGGATACCCGCCCTGAGGTGCCGATCTGGCGGCGGCAATGGCCTTGGGATCCTTCTCCGGTTTGGAGAGATTGATGGTGATATCCAGGTCCCCGTATTCCGTTTCAGTCACCCATTTCACATCCTTGGCAATACGGTACCGGCGGATATAATCTGTGTCCTGACTGAAGGCATAGTACCAGTCCGTGGCCGCTCTCCTGTCCGCCGCCTCCAGCCTGCGGAAATGGTCGATCACCCAGCTGGGACGGGGCGTCAGGACGCCCATGAGTTTAGTATCCAAGAGATCCCGGCTGGTGACATCATTGTCAATCAGCCCCCGGGCCGCCGCGCTGTCCAGAATGCGGGCCAGAATGGTTTCCAGCTCTATCCCGGCGGGCGCTTCCTTCGGCTCCTCAAAGGAGTCCAGCTCCAGCACCGTGAGAATCTGGTTCACCGCCCACGTTCTGTCCGCAGGCTCTATCAGCTTCTTGTCCACAGCATACCGCACCAGGGCAGCAATTTCATAATCCACCATCTGTACTTCCCCTTTCTTAAGCCAGCCGGACGCCGCCCACAGGACGGACAGTCAGCACATGGCACTTTCCTTCTCCCAGGGCTTGTTCCATCCCGGCCTTGAATCCCTCCAGCATATCCAGGGGCACAAATGCCTGAATGGTTCCGGCAAAACCTCCGCCGTGGACACGGCAGGCCCCCCGGCCGTTCAGCAGCCGCTCGCAGACAGTCAGCGCCACCGCCACCTCCTGATGCTCTATGTACCCTGCGGGAACCACGTTTTGCAGGCAGCGCCAGCTGGAGAGGCCGGAAGCGCGAACCTGAGCCAGAAACGCATGGAAGTCATTCCGGCGGAGAGCTGCAACCTGCTCCTCCACCCGGCGGTTGTCATCATAAATATGAATGGCCCGCAAAACAGCCCTGTCTCCGCAGGTCCGGCGCAGCTCCGGCAGCGCGGCCATGAAGTCCTCCTCCGGAACCTCCCGGAGGACGGATTTTCCAAAGTGAGCGCAGACCTTCTTCAGCTCGCCGGGGACGGCGGCATACTCGTCCGTCAGGTCCGCATGGTCCGCGCCGCTGTCAATAATACACAGCGCATGCCCGGCGGAGGCGAAGTCGAAATCCAGCTTTTCCACGACCGGGCGGTCGTTGTCGGCAAAGTCAATTGTCACCATGCCGCCCATGGAGGACCCCATCTGATCCAGCAGGCCGCTGGGTTTGCCAAAGTAGACGTTTTCGGCGTACTGCCCGATCTGAGCCAGTTGGACAGGAGTGCATTTACCCTCGTAGAAGAGCTCGTTGATGATATTTCCAATGAGCACCTCCAGCGCGGCGCTGGAGGACAGGCCGCTGCCTTTGAACACACTGGAGGTGGTATACGCATTGAACCCCTCCAGCCTGCATCCCTGACGGACAAACCATGCCGCAATCCCCCGGAGAATGGAAGCAGATCGGTTCACCTCCTCCGGATGAATTTCCAGGTCGTCCAGATCCACCACATCCATGGGGAAGCCCTCGCTCTGAAGGCGGATCACCCGCTCCCCGTTAGGCGCTGCGGCGGCGATGATATCCAGATTGACGCTCCCCGCCAGCACACGGCCGTGTTGATGGTCGGTATGATTGCCGCCAATCTCCGTCCGTCCAGGGGCGGAAAACACCGCAATTTTTTCGCTGGGGCCGAAGGTCTCCTCCAGTCCCCGCAGAAGCCCACGGAAGCGTTTGGTCTGCATTGGGGCGGCATCTCCGTAAAGCCGGGCGATGGCCTCCTCCAATTTTGGGAAATCAGTCAGGGGTGAAAATGTGTACTCCATAGCAGCCTCCATCAAAATAGTTTCTTCCGAACCCTTTAGTTCTTTTATTATAGAATTCAGCTTCCCATTTGAACATGGATTTTTTCTGCGCATTCCGCCAATTTTTAATCAATATGAGCCCCGGCTCCCGCCGAGGCTCATGCCGGGTTTCTATTCCGCATAATACAGCGGCCCCTCAGGCAGTCTGAACCGTCGCCATTTTTGCCCTACCCGGCCGAAATGCGGGTAAGCTCCGCCGCTTCATGTCCTACTGCCATACAATTCCCGCGTTTTCGCAAAATTCCGCCCTGACGGTCCTGCGGGACAGCCTCTTCAGGAATCGCTGAATATGGACAACGTTTTCACTCTCCCACCGGCTCTTTTCCGATCGCCCGGTGCCGGGCCGCGTACTGCCGGGGAGAGACTCCCTTCACATCCTTGAAAGCCCGGGAAAAGTAGAAGGGGTCTTCAAATCCTACGGAGTTGGATATCTCCTGAATGGAATACCCGCTGTCCAGCAACAGGGCGCAAGCCCGCTCAATGCGGTATTCCAGCAGGAAGCGCTTGGGTGAGATCTGGAAGCGCTTGACAAAGCGGCGGTAAAGACTGGAATGGCTGACGGAGGCCAGGGCCGCCAGGCCCTCCACTGTAATGGGCTCCTCGTAGTGATTGATGATGTACTCCGCCGCCAGCTGGGCACAGTCCGGTACCGCGCCGCCTTCCTTCTCCTGCCGCCGGGACGAGTGCACCAGATGGGACAGCAGGCGATACAGATGCGCCGTCATCTCCAGTCCCTCCCAGGCGGAGGTTCCGTAGCTGCCATAAACCGCCTCCACTCTCCGGCACAGCTCCTCCTCCACCCCCTGCAGCACAGGCTTCTCCGGGGTGAAGTCGGTCTGCTCCATGTAGCCGCCCGCATCCAGTCCGCTAAAGCCCACCCAAACATACTCCCATGGGTCGATCTCGTCGGCGTAATACCGGACGCTGGTGTCCGGGTAGACCAGAAATGCGTCTCCCCTGCTCAACTCATAGCGCTTGTCCCTGCACTCATAAATCCCCTTTCCGCTCACCACGCAGTGGAGCAGAAAATGGTCCCGTACCCCCGGACCCCAGCCGCAGCCAGGGGCACATTGTTGACAGCCCGTATTCTGGACATAGAGCGATGCCGTGCGGCGTTCCAGCTTCATGGAATGTTTGTAGAGACTGCTTGTGGTTTCTTTCATGATGACATCCCCCCTCCTCTCAGCTTGCCTGCCCGGGCTGACGGGCAGAGGGAGGCCGTTAGGGGCGCCTCCCGTGATTTCATTATACATGAAACCATGCAAGCTTGTCCACACTTGAGATGCTTTTTTCCCGCAAAAACAAGAAATCGTCTATTTTACCTAACAATTTCTCATTCTTTTGTGAAATTTGCCACAAAGCGACTGTTTTTGATTCCTCAAAATCAGAACATTTCCCAGTTATCCCTCTCTTGACTTCTGTATTTTACCGTGATATCATGCTAAAGTATAAAAGCTTAAAAGGAAGGTGAGAGGCCATGGATGTTTTTCATGGAGAGGGCGCGGAGCTGCTGATTCAGGCCATTCTGTCGCTGCAAACAGAAAAGGAATGCCGGGCCTTTTTGGAGGATCTGATGACCGGAAAGGAAATTCAGGACTGTTCCCAGCGAATTCTGGTGGCAAAACTGCTCCGGGAGAAGCTGGTATACAGCCACATCGCCCAGCGCACCGGCGCCAGCACCGCCACCATCAGCCGCGTCAACCGATGCTGCGCGTATGGAACGGGGGGATATCAGCTGGCTCTGGACCGGCTGGAGGACGGCGGAAATCCGTCATTTTCTGAATCGCAGGAGGCAGTATCATGAAGCAATCCTCCATCCGGCGAGCCGATGAACGGGGCGGGCTGAAGCTGCGGGAGCTTTACCGGCGTCACGGCTACCTCCCCTACCGCATGAGCAAATTTGAACCGTATGACTTATACGTCAGAAACAAGAGCTTTCTGGTCAGCGAGAACATCCTGACCTTTACCGACACGGACGGGAGACTGATGGCCCTGAAGCCGGACGTCACCCTCTCCATTGTCAAAAACGCCCAGCCTCCGGCAGGAGGACTGGAAAAAGTGTACTATCACGAAAACGTCTACCGCACTACCTCAGCTGGACTGGGATTCCGGGAAATCATGCAGACCGGGCTGGAGTGCATCGGCGAACTGGATCTGACGGCTATGGGCGAGGTGCTGGCCCTGGCGGCGGAGAGCCTGCGCATGCTGGGCGAAGGCGGATACCTGCTGGACTTGGGCCACACGGGTCTGGTATCCGGACTGCTGGAGCAGGTCCGGGAGGAGGACGTGAAGAAGGAGCTCCTCCGGGAGCTGGGGAGGAAAAATACCGCCGCTCTGGACCGTCTCTGCGCCCAGGCAGGATTGGAGCGGGATCTGGCAGACCGGCTGGGCCGGCTGGCCCGGCTGTACGGACCTCCCGTTCAGGCATTGCCCCAGCTGGAGTCCCTGGCGGAAGGAGGCCGGGCCGGAGAGGCCCTGGCAGAGCTGAAGGGGCTGTGCCGGATCATGGAGCGCCTGGGGCTTCTGGAGGGGCTTCGTCTGGATTTCTCCATCGCCAATGATATGCGCTATTACAACGGCATTATTTTCCGGGGCTATCTGCCGGGACTGGGCAGCGGCGTCCTGGCGGGAGGCCGGTATGACAATCTGCTCCGGCGCATGGGAAAGACCGGTCAGGCCATCGGCTTTGCGGTATATCTGGATCAACTGGAGCGGCTGGAGGAGGACGGCGAGTACGACGTGGACACCCTGCTGCTCTACGGTCCGGAGGACGATCCCGCCGCAGTGGCGGCCAGGGCCGCCGCGCTGGCCGGAGAAAGCGGCTGCGTGCGTACAGAGCGGACGCAGCCCCAGGGACTGCGCTGGCGGAATCTGGTGCGATTTTCTGAAGGAGGCCGGCCATGACGAACTGGATCAGCGTAGCCTTACCAAAGGGCCGGCTGGGGGAGAAGGTTTACGCCCGGTTCAAAGCCGCCGGGTATCCCTGCCCCTCCATTGAAGAGGAAAACCGGAAGCTGATTTTTGAGAATCCGGAAGCCGGCATCCGGTATTTCTGGGTGAAGCCTTCGGATGTAGCCATCTATGTGGAACGGGGCGCGGCGGATATCGGCGTCGCCGGAAAGGACATCTTGTTGGAGTATGACCCCGACGTGTACGAGCTGGCGGATCTGGGATTGGGCAAGTGCAGAATGTGTGTGGCAGCCAGGAAGGATTTCCGGGACAGGACGGACCGAGTGCTACGGGTCGCCACCAAATTTCCCCGGATCGCCAGAAGATATTACGCCTCCATAAGCCGGGATATCGACATCATTCATCTGAATGGATCCATAGAGATCGCCCCCATTCTGGGCCTCAGCGACGTCATTGTGGACATCGTGGAGACGGGAAAGACCCTGCTGGAGAACAATCTGGAGCCAAAGGCCGATATCGTTCCCATCTCCGCCCGGCTCATAGCCAGCAAGGTCAGCTACAAGTTCAAATACCAGCAAATTGCGGAGCTCTGCCGCCGGGTGGAATCGCTTTCAGAGAAAGGATAAATGGCCATGATAAAAATTTTGGACGCGGAGCAGGTACCCCTTTCGGAGCTCCTGTCTTCTACAGAGGATCAACGGGACATTTCCGGCATCGTAACCGGAATTATTGACAACGTACGGCGGTACGGAGACACCGCGCTGCTGAGCTACTCCCGAGAGTTTGACAAAGTGGAACCGGTCGCGTTGGAGGTTCCCCGGGAGCAGCTGGACCGGTCGCTGGCGGATCTGGACCCAGTCCTGCGCTCTGTTCTGGAAGAGGCGGCAGAGAACATCCGCGCCTTCCACTGCCGGCAGGTGCAAAACGGATTCGTCATCAGTGAGAAGCCCGGCATAGTACTGGGACAGAAGGTGACGCCCATTGAGAAAGTGGGCGTCTACATCCCAGGAGGCACCGCTCCTCTGCCCTCTACGGTGCTCATGGACTGCATCCCTGCCAAAATCGCCGGATGCCGGTCGGTCATCATAGTTTCTCCCCCCACCTGCAAGGGAGACATCGCCCCCATTATTCTGGCGGCAGCCCGGATCTCCGGAGTGGACCGGGTGTTCCGGTGGGCGGGGCGCAGGCCGTCGCCGCCCTGGCCTATGGAACGGAGAGCGTTCCCCAGGTGGACAAAATCGTGGGGCCGGGCAATCCCTTTGTTCAGGAGGCGAAGCGGCAGGTTTTCGGTCGGGTGGGCATCGACATGATCGCCGGGCCCAGCGATATCCTAGTCATCGCTGACAAAGACAGCAATCCCCGTCATGTGGCCGCCGACCTTCTCAGCCAGGCAGAACATGACAACGGCCGCGCCGTCCTGATCACCGACTCGCCCGCCCTGGCCCAGGATACTGCGCGGGAAGTAGAGCGGCAGCTGTTGGAACTGCCTACCAGAGAAACAGCCCAGGCGTCCCTGGAGAAAAGCGGAAAGATCATCCTCGTGCGGAACATCCCGGAGGCTGTCCGCATCGCTAACGCCCTAGCCCCCGAGCATCTTGAGCTGTGCGTGGACGAACCTTTCACCTATCTCGGCCAGGTGAAAAACGCCGGGTCCATCTTTCTGGGCCGCTCCTGCCCGGAAGCGGTGGGAGACTACTTCGGAGGAACCAACCATACCCTCCCCACCTACGGTACCGCCCGGTTTTCCAGTGCGTTGTCGGTGGAGGACTTTGTGAAGAAATCCCAATTCACTTACTACAGCGAGGAGGCTCTGGCCGGTGCGGCGGAGAAAATCGCCCTGTTTGCCCGGCAGGAGGGTCTGGAGGCCCACGCTCGGAGCGCATTGACCCGGAGAGAAGGAGAGACGAAATGAGCAGATTTTTGAGCGCCAGATTTACGAATCTGGAAGCATACGTCCCCGGAGAGCAGCCACAGGACATGCAATATGTGAAGCTGAACACCAACGAGTCTCCTTTTCCTCCTGCCCCGGCAGTGCTGGAGGCAGTGAATGCGGCGGAAATCAGCCGTCTGAACCTCTACCCTGACCCGGAGGGCAGAGCTCTGCGGCAGAAGCTGGCGGAGCACTACGAAGTGAATGCGGAGAATATTTTTCTCGCCAACGGTTCCGATGAGCTGCTGAATTTTTTCTTCATGGCCTTCTGCGACGGAGAGCGGGGCGTGGCCTTCCCCTCCGTCAGCTATGGGTTTTATCCCGTTTACGCCAGCCTGTACCAGCTTCCCGCAGAGGAGATCCCTTTAAGGGAGGACTTCCGTCTGGAGCCCTCGGATTACTGCGGCATCGGGAAAAATATTGTCATCGCCAATCCCAATGCGCCCACAGGCCGGATCATCGGTGTGGAGGATATCGAGAGAATCGTCCGCAGCAATCCGGACCATGTGGTCATGATCGACGAGGCTTATATCGACTTCGGCGGGGAGAGCTGCCTGCCCCTGGTTGGAAAGTACGAGAACCTACTGGTGTGCCAGACCTTCTCCAAGTTCCGCTCCCTGGCGGGAGGGCGGCTGGGTTTTGCCGTCGGAAGTCCGGGACTCATCGAGGATCTGGATAAAATGAAATACTCCACCAACTCCTACAACATCAACCGCCTGACCATGGCTGCCGCCATCGCCACCATCGACCATCATGAATACTATGCAGCCAACAGCAGGCGGATTCAGGAAAACCGGTCCTACACTGTGAAGGAGCTGGATAAACTGGGCTTTGAAACCTTGCCCAGCAAGGCAAATTTCATCTTCACCCGCTGCTCCGGATTAGACGGCGGAGCGCTGTATCGCGCACTGAAGTCCAAGGGCGTGCTGGTCCGGCACTGGGACAGGGAAGCAATTGCCAATTGGTGCCGCGTCACCATCGGGTCCAGAGAGCAGATGGACGTCTTTTTAGAAAAAGTCCGGGAGATTCTGGAGGAGGTGAGCTGATGCGCACAGCAGAAATCAACCGGACCACGGCGGAAACCAACGTTTGCCTGCGTCTGGAACTGGACGGTACCGGACTGAGCCAGATTGCCACCGGCTGCGGCTTCCTGGACCATATGCTGACCCTTTTTGCCCGCCATGGGCGGTTCGACCTGTCCGTCCAGTGCAAAGGCGATACCTATGTGGATGACCACCACACGGTGGAGGATGTGGGAATCTGTCTGGGAGATGCCTTCGCCCAAGCCTTGGGAGACAAGCGCGGCGTAACCCGGTACGGCTCCATGCTGCTGCCCATGGACGAGGCGCTGATTCTCACATCCGTGGACCTGTCCGGCCGGGGACTGCTGTGCTTCGGCCTCCAGATCCCCGCCCAGAAGGTGGGGACCTTCGACACGGAGCTGGCGGAAGAATTTTTCATCGCCCTGGCCCGCCGGGGAGATATGACCGTCCATATCCGGCAGCTGGCCGGAAACAACAGCCACCACATCATTGAGGGAGCCTTCAAGAGCCTGGCCCGCTCCCTGAGGGAGGCGGTGTCCGTCGACCCCCGGTTTCCCAGGGAAATCCCCTCCACCAAGGGGGTGCTGTAGGATGATCGCCATCATCGACTATGGCGTGGGCAACTTGTTTTCCCTGAAGAGCTCCTTCGCCGCTATCGGGGTGGAAACGGCCGTTACCGGAGATCCGGAGGCCATCCGGCGGGCGGACCGCCTGATCCTCCCCGGCGTGGGTGCGTTTGGCGACGCGGCGGCGCTGCTGCGCCGGAACGGTCTGGACCAAGTAGTCCGCCAGGAGGCGGAGGACGGCAAGCCGCTGCTGGGCATCTGCCTGGGCATGCAGCTGCTGTTTGACTATGGACTGGAGTACGGCCGCCATCAGGGACTGGGACTGATTCCAGGCTCTGTCCGGCCCATCGCGGACTATATCCCGGCGGGATACAAGGTTCCCCACATTGGCTGGAACGCCCTCCGCTTCCCTGCTGGAAAGCCGGTGAGCCCTCTATTCCGGCACATCCGTGAGGGGGAGTGCGTATACTTTGTCCACTCCTTCTGCGGCGTGGAGTGCGGAGAGAGCGTCGTCGCCTCGGCGGAATACGGCGGGATGCTGACGGCAGCCGTAGCCAGGGGCAGCATATACGGTGTTCAGTTCCACCCGGAGAAAAGCGGAAACGTGGGGCTGAACATCCTGCGAGCCTTCTGTGAGAAGTGAGGAGGAAAAAGTATGCTGATATTCCCCGCAATCGACCTGAAGGACGGCCAGGTGGTCCGTCTCTGCAAGGGTGACTTCGACACCGTCCACCAGGTAGCGAACGACCCGGTGGAGACCGCAAAACAGTTCCGCGCAGCCGGAGCCCGGTATCTCCATATGGTGGACCTGGACGGAGCAAGGAGCGGAACACGGAAAAACGCCGCCATTGTGCGGGCAGCGGCGGATGTCGGATTAAAGATTGAGCTGGGCGGCGGCATCCGGTCCATGGCGGACCTGGAGGAGGTATTTGCCCTGGGCATCTGGCGGGCGGTGATCGGTTCCGCCGCCGTCTCTGACCCGGATTTTGTCCGGGAAGCGGTACAGAAATACACCTCGGAGCGCATCGCCGCAGGCATTGACGCCAAGGACGGTCTGGTTCGGACCGCAGGATGGCTGGAGAACGCCGGATTGGACTACCTGGAGTTTGCCAAGCGCATGGAATCAACCGGGATAAAGTATATTATCTTTACAGATATTGAAACCGACGGAATGCTCTCCGGCCCCTCCTTTGAGCGGCTGGAGGCACTGCAAAGAACGGTCTCCTGCTCCATCACCGCCTCCGGCGGCGTATCCTCCAACGCTGATCTGACCGCCTTACGGGACCGGGGGCTGTACGCTGCCATCGTAGGTAAGGCGTGGTACGCCGGGACCGTCGATCTGGCCCAGGCAGTCCGGGAAGGAGGCCCGCAATGATCACCAAACGCATCATCCCCTGCCTGGATGTGAAGGACGGGCGGGTAGTCAAGGGGGTCAACTTCCTGGGACTGGCAGACGTCAGTTCTCCGGTGAAGCTGGCAAAGTTCTACTCTGACTGCGGAGCCGACGAGTTGGTGTTCTACGACATCACCGCCTCCGCTGAGGGCCGGGCGCTGTTCACGGATATCCTGACAGAGGTGGCCTCCACTATTTTCATTCCCCTCACCGTGGGCGGAGGCATCAATACGGTGGACGATTTCGGCCGGGTGCTGAAGTGCGGCGCGGACAAGGTCAGCGTTAACTCCGGCGCCCTCCGGGATCCCTCCCTCATCCCGGAGGCGGCGAAGCGGTATGGGGACCAGTGCGTAGTGCTCAGCGTGGATGCCAAGCGGGTAGGCGGACAGTTCCGGGTCTTCGCCAAGGGTGGCCGGGAGGACACGGGGCTGGACGCCATTGAGTGGATCAAGTCCGGGATTGCCAACGGAGCTGGAGAAATTGTTCTCAACAGCATTGATACCGACGGCGTGAAAAACGGGTTTGATCTGGAAATGCTCCAGGCGGTGTGCGAGGTAGTGGACGTACCGGTGATCGCCTCCGGCGGAGCCGGGTGTGCGGAGCACTTCAAAAAACTGTTCCACTCCCTGCCCAAGGTGGACGCAGGACTGGCAGCCTCCATCTTCCACTTTGGTGAGATCGCCATCCCGGACTTGAAACGGGAGCTGGCGGCAGACGGGATCAACATGAGATTGTGAGGAAATAACTATGGTAATGATCGACGAACTGAAATTTGACCGCCATGGTCTGATCCCTGCTGTCGTGACGGATGCGGAAAGCGGGAAGGTGCTGACCCTTGCCTATATGAACCGGGAGAGCCTGGAGATTTCCATGAAAGAGGGTCGGACCTGCTTCTGGTCCCGGTCCCGGCAGGAGCTGTGGCGAAAGGGTGAGACCAGCGGCAATGTCCAGCATATCGTGGACATCACCGCCGACTGCGACCGGGACGCCCTGGTGGTCAGGGTAAATAAGGAAGGCCCCGCCTGCCACCTGGGGACGGACTCCTGCTTCAACGACAAGGTGTTTCAGAGTGAGCAACCCGCCCCCTTCTCTGTAGAGGGACTGTACCAGCTCCTTCAGGGCAGGAAGGAGACGCTGCCGGAGGGGTCCTATACCACCTATCTTTTTCAGAAGGGTATTGACAAGATCCTGAAAAAGGTGGGCGAGGAGTCCACAGAGGTTATTATCGCCGGAAAGGCCGGAGACAAGCCGGAAACTGTCTATGAAATTGCGGATCTGATGTATCACGTGATGGTGCTGATGGTGGAAATGGGAATCTCCGTGGAGGATGTGACGGCGGAACTGGCCTCCCGGCATGTAATCGATCACAAAGTCAAGCAGGAGCGGGCCACAGGCGTATCCCTGGCATAAAATTCCGTCCGCCTCTTTACGGAGTCCGGTAAATGTGATATGATGGCTTTGCCAATGAAGAGGATGCCGCCGGTGGAATCTTCTTTTTACATCTGCGGCCGGATGCAGACGGCATACAGCCGTTCTATGAACTCGGTCCCCTTCGTGTTTTGTTCATTTCTTTCAAACCCGGAAAAACTGATTATTCCTATTTGCATGATGTATATTGCGTGCGAAGGAGTCTCTATGGATTTCAAAGATTTTTTCAAAGCAAAAATCCGTGTTTTGCGCGGAGAATGCGGAGAAACACAGATGCAGGTTGCAAAAGCAATCGGCGTTTCTGTGCGTTATTACCAGAATCTGGAGCTGGGTGAAAACATGCCGGGTATAGAACGCTTTATCGCCCTGGCAGACCATTTCGGCGTTTCTCTGGAATATCTGGCGGGACGGTCAGAGGTGCGGAAGCCATGAAGCTGAAATTAGGGCAGATACGGTTCCTGATGGTGGTTCTGGCCGTGCTGGCACTGGTGCTGCTGCCTGTCGGCTGCTCCATCAGAAGTGACGCGGTGACATCCGTCGCCCTGGTCTGCTTTCTTCTGACGGTTTTCATCTGGTTTTTCCTGTACCGCTGCCCCCACTGCGGCAAGCGCCTGGGCCGGTCCACAGGGCTATGGTGTCCCCACTGCGGAGAAAAACTGTAGAGAAGCAGGAGGCGGGTATGGTTTATACGGAACCGGCTTACGCAAAATTGAATCTGACCTTGGACATCCTGAGCAAACGTCCAGACGGCTATCACGATCTGAGAATGGTCATGCAGTCCATTGATCTGGCGGACGAGGTGGCAGTTTCCCCCAGAGAAGAGGCAGGATGCCGGGTGACAGCAGATCTGCCCTATCTTCCCAGAGACGGCAGCAACATCGCCGCCAAAGCGGCGGCGCGATTTTTTGAGACGTCCGGCGTTTCTCCTGCGGGACTGGACATCGGCATCCGAAAGCGGATTCCCGTCTGCGCCGGCATGGCCGGAGGCAGCAGCGACGGCGCGGCGGTGCTCCGGATCCTGCGCCGGATCTACGCGCCGGAGATGCCGGATGGGAAACTGGAAGAGGCCGGCGCGGCGGTAGGCAGCGATGTGCCCTACTGCATCCGGGGCGGCACAGCGCTGGCCGAGGACCGGGGCGAGCGCCTTACCCCGCTACCGCCCATTCCTCCCTGCTGGCTGGTGGTATGCAAGCCCCCCTGTTCCATCTCCACGCCGGAGCTGTTTGCCCAGGTGCAGGTAAAAAAGCTCCGGTGCCACCCGGATACGTCCGGCATGCTGGACGCTTTGAAGCAGCAGGATCTGGAGGGTATCGCCCACCGGGTTTACAACGTGTTTGAGGACGTTTTGCCCCGGCGGTACGCGGAGGTATTCTCCATCAAAAGCGATCTGTTGGGGCTGGGCGCTATGGCGGCCTCCATGACCGGCAGCGGGCCGGCGGTATTCGGTATTTTTCGGGAGCAGGAATCCGCCGCACAGGCGGCGGAGGCTTTGTCCGCACAGTATCCGGTGGTACGTCTGTGCCATCCCGTACAGGCTTTTTCGGAAAATTTTTTATAGGGTGTATATTGCCGCGAAAAACCGTCCATAATGGAGACAACAACTCCATTATGGACGGTACTTATTATGAAATTACGAACAAAAATTTTGATTTCTCTGATGGCTGGCCTTCTGGCCATGCTGCTCTCCAGTTCTCCCATGTGGTGGGGAGTCCTCTTCTCCCCCATCGCGCAGCCGCTTACCACCACGGAGCTCCGCGAGGATGCCGGAGGCGTCCGCTGGGAAGCGGACGGCACAGTCTTTCGTTTCAAATCCCTGGATCTTCTTCTTTCTTTCCTCCATCTTTCATAAGCAGCAAAAAGCCGGCAGCAATGCCGGCTTTTTGCTGTGCCCATCCTATGAAAATCAGGAAACGCCCCGCTGCTTGCGCTGAACGGCAAAGATATTCTGGGTAATCTTCTCCTGATCGGATTCATTCAGCTCCAGAAATTGACATCCGTACTCAAATTCGGAATCCTCTTTGGCAATCACCCGTAGCACCTGACAAAACATGGCCGACATGTCTCTGTCGTCAAGTAGCTTGACCTTCAGCAGAAATTTATCGCCTTCGCGGTAGGGATATTCCGAGGCAATGCGCGCACCGCCCACGCTGATATTCAGCAGCTTGCAGGGTTTTTCACCTGCTCCGAGCCCGCCAAAGGTGGTGATGGCCGCGTCCAGATTAGTATCCAGGCGGAAAAAAGCCCGGTCGTTCCCGATTCTGGCAACGTTCAGCTCCTCCACCCGCCACACGTGCTGCGGCAGGGGCGAGATGATGCCCTCCATGTATATCGCTTTTCGTTCATGATCATGGTATCCGCGGATCCTTACATGCATAGGCTCCGTATCTTCGGGAATGTCCGCTTCGGAGTATTGGTACAGCTCCGCTCTGTCCCCCCGGGGGCTCATCAGCTTTGCTACAAACAGCAGCCTGCCGTCAAAAGCCGTCACCTCCACCCGCATGCCCGAGTAAATTTCCAGCTCCTCTTCCTCTCTGGCCGCGCCTGATTTTTTTGCCTCCACAGTCTTCTGTTTTTTGAATCGATCAAATAATCCCACAGTATACCTCCCGGCCATTTATCTGCCCACGACAATGTTTTTCCCTACTGCGGACCGCAGTCTCCATGGAGGTATTATATTTCAAAATACCTGCAATGGCAAGAGCTATTTTCCGCCCGGGAATCTGCTGCGGAGTCTGAACATTCCTTTTGCTCTTTGTCAGCCGCGCTTCAGTTCCCCCAGACCTCCTCTGAGGAAATATCTCTTGCCATCCCTTTCCAATCTGCTAGAATAAACCCGAAAGGAGGGAACGCCATGAAAATCACCCTGAATCAGGATCCAGCCTTCTCTGAGACAGAGATCATTGTCAATTGCCCTCTGGCGGACGAGGACATTCTGCGGCTGATCGCTATGCTCCGGGTCTATCAGCGGAAGCTGGTGGGAGTCCTTGACGGAGAGCAGCATCTGCTGGACGTGAAGGACGTCCTCTATATCGACACGGCGGACAAGAGAACCTTTCTTTATACCGGTACCGCCGTTTATGAGTCCGCCCTGCGGCTCTACGAGCTGGAGAACAATCTGAAAGAACTTGATTTTCTGCGGGTAGGCCGGTCCGCCATCGTCAATTTCCGAAAAATCCGGTCCATCCGGCCGGAGCTGGGCGGGCGCCTGCTGGTCACAATGGATAACGGGGAGCAGGTGTATGTATCCCGCCAATACGCCGGTGAAATGAAAGAGAAGCTGCGGGAACTGGAAAGGAGTTTTGCCAAATGAAGCAATTTTTAAAGGGCGTTATGGAGTGGAAGGCAGCAACATGCTTCCTTTATACCGGTACAATGTTTATCTATCTGTTCTTCTCCACAATATTCAACCATCAGCAGATTTCTCTTGTGATGCTGTGGACCCTGTTTGCAGTGAGCGTCGCGGCCACTTTGATTCAGGGAGTATGCTTCTCTGACTGGATTTTTAAAAAACTGCGGTACACCTGGCGCAGTCTGCTGTTTATCGTGCTGTTTCTTCCCACGCTGACACTGACGGCCTGGAAGGCAAAGTGGTTTCCCATGGAGCAGGCCGGATCATGGGCCGTGTTCATCGGCATGTTCTTTTTGATCTTCATTGTCATGACCATTGGCTTTGACATCTATTTCCGCTTCACCGGAAGAAAGTACGATGGAATGCTGGGCCAATACCGAAAGCAGAAGGAAGAAAGCGAAGACTGACCGGATGCTGGAAAACCAGCGCAGAACGCCCCGCGCCGCCCGCTTTTTCAGGAGAGACGGCGCGGAGCTTCCCAAAGGAAAATAATCAGTGGGCCGCCGCCAGGACCTCTTCCTCTTCCCGCCGGACCTGAGAAATCTGCTCGTAAAGGCAGTCCAAAGCGTCGCTCAGGCCGCCGATGCGGTCAATCAAGCCCAGATTTACAGCCTCCTCCCCGTAGATCACGCTGCCCACGTCGGCAGCCATCTCCCCGGTTTTCAGCATAAGGTTCAGGAACTTCATCTCACTGATATTGCTGTTTTTCGCTACAAAACTGACAATTCTCTCCTGAATGCGCTCAAAATAGTTGAAGGTCTGGGGCGCAGCGATGACTGTGCCGTTCATCCGTACCGGGTGGATGGTCATGGAGGCAGAGGGCACAATCATGCTCACCTTTGGCGCCACTGCCAGAGGCACGCCGATGGAGTGTCCGCCCCCCAATACCAGACTGACGGTGGGTTTGCGCATCCCGGCGATGAGCTCCGCGATGCCCAGCCCTGCCTCGATATCTCCACCCACGGTGTTCAGCAGCAGCAGGACTCCGTCCACCTCGCCGTCCTGCTCCAGACTAGCCAGCAGGGGCATGACGTGTTCATATTTGGTGCTCTTGGCCGTCTCCGGCAAGACCTGGTGGCCCTCCACCTGACCTACGATGGTAAGAGTATAAATGTTGCCCCGCTCATTGCGGCTGACGGTGGAACCGAAGTCCACAATTCGCTGGGCGCTCTCGTTTTTGTCCTCGCTCCCGCCGCCGGACGCGGTGGTTTTGGTATCCTGATTCATAAAATGATCCCTCCCTTTCGCCTGTAGTCTGCGCGAAAGGGAGGGAAATCATGCATGTTCCGGCTTATTGGATTAGTGCAATATTCTCTTTTGACAAGGAAAAATAAGCGGGATGCACAACATTTGCCCCCAGGCAGCGGGTCACCCATTGCGTGTACTCCGCGTAGTCCATCGGCTCGCCGTATATGGGCGCGTAACCTCCCTTTTCCGCAATAACGTAGTAGACGAAGCCGTCGCCGTCCTTGTCCACGTTCTCCGGGAAGGGTATGACCGACTCGTCATGGGACAGATAGGTATCCCGTAAGCTTTTATCCCAGCCGTCCACGGCGGCGACGTGTACATATTCGCCCTCGTCCGCGTCATATTTAAGCAGTGTATAGGGCCACAGTTTATCGCCCGCCGCTCCCTGACTATGGCTCCAATCCGCTTTAGCATAACCATTATCGTAGTAAGTCACCACAGGATACTGCGCCAGCAGCTCTTTGCCGTCCCCGTCGTAAATCCGCTCCACCTGTCCGGCTATAGAGGCGGCATTGGTCTGAGTGATGAGCTCATCCCTGCCGTCTCCATTCACATCGCAGACGGCGAAACGGTCCGCGGAGATATCCTCGCCAATGGCCGCCTGACGCTCACGGATGTAATCCAGCAGAATTTCCCGGAAGGCGGGCGTCAAGGCGAAGTACGGATAGATACTGCTCAGCTGCTCTTCTCTGACAGTGAATGTACCATCCTCGTGGTAAATCACAGCGCAGGTACAGAGGATGTTGTCCTTGTCCACAGGATAGCCGTCCGCCTGGACCGCTCCATAAATATGGAGGTATAAGCCGCTCCTGTGTATGGAGTAACCATAATTATCCGCATCCAGCATACATGACTGGGACACATCTGACGGCCACGTCTGTTCTCCGTAGGCGGCGTTCATATCCACCGCCACTGAGCTGCCCAGATAGCCTACCTCGGCAGACTCTACATCCTGGTACACCGTCAGCGTCCGGCTGGCGTTGAAATCATCTATGACCTTCCTCGCCGCATCTGACCGGTATCCCGTCCAACTTTGTCCATCCCATTCGTATACGATCAATTCATATACAGACGCTCCCGTACCGTGGACCGTATTATAGAGAACTGCCAGCTCCTTTTCACCATCGCCGTCCAGATCCTCAAAACAGAGATCCATTGGACTCCATCCACTGACAGCTTCCTCCGCTCTTTGCAGGTGGTTCCCGTAGCGGATCAGCGTTCCCGGATAAGCGGATTCGTGCTTATAATAAATGGCAATATCCTCCTCCGCCAGCAGCAGAATCGGTTCCATGTTCTCCGACAGATCAATAGCTTCCGGTTCCGGAGTGTCCTCCGTTTCCTTTGCCGCACCGGTGAAGGTACAGGCCGCAAACATCACACATGCTGCCGCCACCAGTACCGCCATCACCGCCGTGGTCCGGGGACGCTTCACCAACAGAGCGACGCGCTCCTTCAAGGCAGATTTTCCGCCGGTCATAGTGGTGGCGCAGCAGGCCAGATCCCCGGGCGCGGTCCGCCGGGCTACCAGCCCCACCAAAGTCCGGCCATAGCCTGCCCGGTTCTCCTCCCCCAACAGGCGGACGGCGCCCTCGTCACAGCTCAGTTCGCAATCCCGGCGGCTCAGATACGCTGCCAGCCACACCAGAGGATTGTACCAATGGAGGACCAGGCATACTCCCCGCAAAACCGCCCAGATATGGTCTCCCTGGCGGAAATGGGCGTATTCGTGGGCCAGGACATGCTCCTGCTCCGCCTCCGGCAGCTCCTCTGCGAGGTAGATGCCGGGGTGAAACAACCCAAACAGACACGGCGTTGCCAGCCCCGGCAGCAGAAACACCCAGCGGCCCCTGTACTGCCCTATGGTACGGCGATTCTTCTTCAAATTGCGGTTGAATCTCAGGTTTACCGCCAGCAGGAACGCCCCCATCAGAACGCTCCCTACCAGCCACGCCAGCAGGAAGGTGTTCCGGATGGCCACCTGCTCCCGCAGGGCTGTCAGAGTGACGTTCTCCACAGGATCGAACCAGCCATACCGGGTGGGCCTGTCCGCTACTACGACCGCTGATTCCATCGAGACTGACGTCCAGCCTTCTCCTCCGGGGTGTCCGATCTCCACCCAGCCGTCCTGCCGGTCCCGCACATACCGTGGAACCCGCTCTACCGCCTGATACGCCTCCTGAGCGGCCACCGGCGTCATTACGCTGGCAGGGTTCTCCCAGAGTGTCCCCGGGATCAGCAGCCGCAGCATTACCAGTCCCCACAGCCCGTACCGCAACCGGGGGTTCACCCGGTCCCTGACCAGACGCCGCAGAATCAGAACCAGCAGAATCAGCGCCGAACTGGTAACAAACCACTCAATCATGACCTTTTTCCTCCAGCTTCCGCAGCGCGGCATAGAGTTGGCCGATCTCCTCCCGGCTCAGCTCCTCCCGCTCGGCCATGGTGTTTACCAGCAGTCCTACGCTGCCGCCGAAGACCTTACGCAAAAAACCTCTCGTCTCCTGGACCACCGCATCCTCCCGGACCACGGTGGGATAAAAGAGCTTCGCCTTCCTCCCCTGCTCCCAGCGCAGCAGCCCCTTGTCCGCCATCCTCCGTACCAGGGTTTCGCCGGTGCTCTTCGTCCAGCCAGTGCGCTCCGTCAGGCGGGCGGCGATCTGTGTCATGGTCAGCGGCGACTGCTCCCACAGGCACTCGCAGACCTCCCACTCGGTATTGGTCAGGCGCTGTTTTTCCCCTTTCATCTTCTCTCACTCCTATTCACATGACATTGTCATGTTATCAGAATATCACAATCACACGACATTGTCAAGCACACATGTATAAAAAGGTGGCGCAGCCACTTTTTAACATACAAAAAAGCGGAGACAACCGTCTCCGCTTTTTGCGCATTAGTCCTCCGCAGCGGCGCTCTTGACCTGACGGCCATTGTAGGTACCGCACTCGGGGCACATTCTGTGGGGCAGGCGCATCGCGCCGCACTTGGGACAAGGCGTAAGGCCGGGCACCTTCAGCTTCCAAACGGAGCTGCGGCGCTTGTCGCGCCTTGCCTTGGATACTTTACCCTTAGGGACTGCCATGATGACACCTCCTGTATATCTGAATTTTTATTTCTCATTTTTCGCTGTCCTTCTCCAGAAGCCGGGCCAGCACCGCCAATCGGGGGTCCACCTGCTTCTTGCAGGTGCAGCTCCCTTGGTTGAGATCAACGCCGCAGCCAGGGCAGATACCCATGCAGTCCTCCGAACAAAGGGTCTTCGTGTCCATCTCCAGAATGAACGCTGTTCTGGCCAGCTCTCCCACATCGACACATCCATCCTCCAGGACGATAATATCGTCGCTGTCCTCACTCTCCACACGCTCCGCCAGCGCATAGTCACACCGGACGGAACAAGGATTGTCAAAAGCCTTCAGGCAACGGTCACAGACAGACTTGAGGATAGTACCCGCCGCGAAGGACAAAAGAAGCATCCCCGCCGTATTCCGCACATCGCCAGTTACCACCACCGGATTTTGTGCGGGATACAGGCCGCCGAAGTCCACATCAGAAAGATCCAGCTCAAACTGAAAATCTATCTGCTCTCCGGGGGCGTTGATGATCCTCTGTACGTTCAAAAGCATAGCACACCTCGCAAAGACACGAGTAGTATTATAGTGGAAGAACGCCGGAATGTCAAATACTTTTTTCCCAATTTTTCCGCTGATTTTCCAATATCTTCAATAAGCCAGCTTTTCCGTCGTCCAATCCCGGATAATTTCGCTGTAGCAGGCGCACTGCCGCTTCGCCAGCGCAACATCCAGATTGATATAATTGCCGCATTCCGCCGGACTTTTGCCGGGCATCTCATCTGCAAAGGCCGCTCCGGCGGCAAAAATTTCCTTCAGCAGCTCCACTGCGCCGGACTCAGAGAGGCGGCGGCTGTCAAAAAGGAAATAGAATCCGGTCTGACAGCCCATTGGCCCGAAATAAATCACCGCATCCCCGGCCCGGCTGTTGCGAAGCAGTGTGGCAATGATGTGTTCCACCGAGTGCATTTCCGCGTTTGTCAACAGGTCTCCGGTATTGGGCTTCTTGAAGCGGAGATCAAAAGTGACTGTCTCCCCGTCCCGGCGGGAAAGATACATTCCCGGGACCAGCTTGTTGTGATCCACCTGAAAGCTGGCAATACGTTCCATTTTCTTATTCCTTTCCGGTTTTTTTACTGGAGGTCTGGCCTCTCCTTTTGCTGCCGCGGCCCCGCCCGTCCGCAAAGGCCACCAGACGGCCCATACGGGGCGGTTCAGAGGAAATTTTCCGCAGAACCGGCTTGGGCGGCATCGGCGGA
>CAJTUD010000002.1:58223-63764 GCA_910579725.1 uncultured Oscillospiraceae bacterium
ACCGCCTTGAGATGCTCAATTTTGATAATCACCGGCTCATCATCCTGCCGCGGAGGCTTTGGCGCAGGTCTCGCCACTGCTCTGGGCCTGGGAGGCTGCGGCCGGGGTACCGGCCTGGGTGCTTTCAGCGCGGGCTGAACCGGCAGAGGCGGCCTGACCGGCTCGTTCCTGACAGCGGAAGATGAAGCAGACTGCCGCCGCTGTGCCCTTGGCGGTCTGGGCTCTCTCTGCTTTTTGGGCGTAAGCTCAAAGATCTCCATAGGCCAGGGATGGTCCTCCACCACTGGGACCGTCTTTTTGATCAGCTTCTCAATGTCCTTGAGATAAGCCAGTTCATCCACATTGCAGAAGCTGACGGCCACCCCGCCCCTGCCAGCCCGGCCGGTGCGGCCAATCCGATGCACGTAGGTCTCCGGCACATTGGGCAGCTCGTAATTCACCACCGCTGCCAGCTCGCTGACATCAATGCCGCGGGCCGCGATATCAGTGGCAACCAGCACGCGGATGACCCCATTTTTGAAGCTGTCCAGCGCCCGGATGCGGGCGGTTTGTCCCTTGTTTCCATGGATAGCCATGGCGGCGATCCCGGCCCGGCCCAGTTCCTTTACCACTCTGTCCGCACCATGCTTGGTGTTGGTGAACACCAACACGCTGTCCAGGGACTGGTCTTGCAGCACATGCTGCAGCAAGAGCTTCTTGTTACCCTTGTCCACCTTATAAAGTCTTTGCTCAATGGCGTCCACCGTAGTGGATTGGGGCGTCACCTCCACCCGGACGGGATCATGGAGAATACTCCGGGACAGCTCGGCAATCTCCTGGGGCATTGTAGCGGAGAACAGCAGGGTCTGCCGCTTTTCCGGCAGACGGGCAATCACCTTTCGTACATCGTGAATAAAGCCCATATCCAGCATCCGGTCCGCCTCGTCCAGAACGAAGGTTTCTATCCCGGACAGATCAATATAGCCCTGGCCGCACAAGTCGTTCAGGCGCCCGGGCGTAGCTACCAGGATGTCCACACCCTTCTGCAGTGCCTCCACCTGCGGCGCCTGTCCCACGCCGCCGAAAATGACGGTATGTCTTAGCTTCAGGTATTTACCGTACTGGTCAAAGCTCTCTCCGATTTGCAGAGCCAGCTCCCGGGTAGGCGTCAGCACCAGTGCGCGGATGGGAGCGCGGCGTTTGCCGGCATGCTCATGAAGCCGCTGAAGAATCGGAATGGCAAAAGCCGCAGTCTTACCGGTGCCAGTCTGGGCGCAGCCGATAAGATCCCGGCCCTTCAATACCGGCGGAATCGCCTGGGCCTGAATGGGCGACGGCTGAACGTACCCCAGTTCGTCCACCGCCTGGAGCAACTGGGGCAGTAAGTGTAATTGTTGAAATGTCATGATATTCCTTTTGTGATTGGATTTGTGCGGGTTATCCGCCCTGTTATTATATACGGTTTTTCCAGGAAAAGCAATCCCCCTGACGCAGAATGAATATTCCTTCCATTTCGTATCTTTATACGAAATGGTGGTGGATTTCAGTTTTTGGGTGGGCTCTGTCCAAGCCGGCGGCAGAGTGTCTGACGGCGTGTGCTCCTGCCCAAATGCCGGAAAAACCTGGAAGAGACGCTTCCCTTTATCCGCAGAATGTGTTATACTGATGCATATTCAGAGAAACTGGCGACAGAATCCGAAACACCTGAAAAGAGGAGGCTTCCAATGGCTCCCTACATTTTCTTGGCAGCAGCGGGCTTGACCGGCGCTGCGCTGCCGCAGCGGCCCCGATACAGATACGGCTTTCTGTTGACCACCGGAGTACTGTGTTGGCTGCTGGCGTCTCTCCGGTATGTGACCGGCTTTGATTACCGGTTCTATGAAACCATCTTTCAAGCCATTTCCAGCGCTGGTCTGAATGTCCCGGCAGAGCTGCAGGACATCGAACCAGGATTTCTTATGCTCAATCTACTGGCCGCCAGCCTGGGATTCGGCTACCGAGGCTTCCTCTTTCTCTTTCACTTTCTCTTCACCGTTCTGGTTTTCGCCTGGATCGGACGGTACTCTCCCGCACCGTGGCTGAGCGTCTACCTCTTTGTAACTCTTCAGTATTATGCGCTCAGTATGAATTTTTTGCGTCAGGCGCTGGCGGCCGCCGTCATTTTGTGGATTTATCCATTTTTGAAATCACGCCGGCTTCTCCCCTGCTGCGGCATCATTCTTCTGTCTGCGTGCTTTCATCGGACCGCCTTGATCATGCTGCCGCTCTGTTTTCTTCTCCGCCTGCGGATTTCAAGGCGTCATTATGGACTGGCTGCTCTGGCTGCGGCGGGCGCATATTTTCTTATGGATCCCCTGCTGCAAATTGCTGTGACGCTTTTTCCCAAATATCAGCATTATTTCACGGAAAAGTACTGGCAAGGCAACAGCTTCCTCTATGTGCTCCTTCCTCTTGGCTGTCTTCTTTTTGTCTTGCCATCCCTACGCCGGGAGGTGCACAGCCCATCTGATTCTTCTATTCTGGTCAACAGCGTTTTCTACATGTTTCTGCTTCAGGTGTTTATCACCCGCCATTTTATTCTGGAGAGGCTGTCTATCTATACAGCGTTTTTCTGTCTTCTGGCCCTGCCGGAGGCCGCTCTCTGCTTTGATGGACGAAATCTTTCCAAGGTCCGAACCGGTCTTCTGATAGCCGGAGGACTCCTCTACCTCTTCTTTGCCGCCAGCCACGGTTTTCATGGCGTATATCCTTATCACGGTGTCTGGTCCCGGGCGCTTACGCCATGATCAAATCCAGATTGAGAATTGGCAAAGGGGAACGGGATACGGCAAACCCGCCGGCAGTTCTGTACTTTTCTACTCACCGGTGCTGCTGATTTTCAGATTGTTCCATAATTCAAGCGGCCGGGAGTCATCCTCCCGGCCGCTTACCAACATTTACAGATACGGCATTCATTCATTACTTTTTGAGATACGCCCGCTCTCAAGAGCGGAAGTTATGCCTGGCGTACTACGAATGTAGGAACAACGGAGAAGGAATAATTCTCCGGAACGGCGGCTCCCAGCGTACCCACAACGTACATCGCGGAAGAGTCGTACGCGCCCAGGGTCATGATGTTGATGTCCTGCGCCGTGTTTTCCAGGAGCCACTTGGTCTGATCCAGCGTAGTGGGCATCTGATTCAGCAGCGTTTCCGGCTGGAAACCGACCGCAACCTGGTTTTCGCCGATATACGGTCCGTTGCTCCAGGTCGTTCCCTGGAGCCGGCTCAGATCAACAGAGGTATAGACCACATCCAGACTCACCGGGATACTGGAATTATTAGTCACCGTGATACGGGGAGAAATCACCTTGTTCTCTCCCTGTACAGAGCGGCTGATGTGGAAGGGCACATAAGTCGGCATAGTAACAGACATAATGGTGGGCTCCACAACACCGACCATC
This sequence comes from uncultured Oscillospiraceae bacterium, assembly GCA_910579725.1. Taxonomy (GTDB): domain Bacteria; phylum Bacillota; class Clostridia; order Oscillospirales; family Oscillospiraceae; genus Pelethomonas. The sequence goes on from CAJTUD010000002.1 coordinate 61,646, forward strand.
ATTACCTCGTTGGAAGAGCCGATAGGGATATCCTCGTTCTGGGTGGCTTCTGCGGCATAAGCGACTGCGTCATTGGAGGCCGCGTAACCACCGGTCATCAGAAGACCGGCAGCCAGCATGACCGCCAGCGCACTGAGCAGCAATCTTCGTTTCATTCAGCATTTCTCCTTTCACCTGATGCCTGTATCTGTAAAAGATGGCCAACCATCAGCTCAGGACATAAATTGTGACCGCCGCGCCGGCCTGTCCAATGTAGGAATGATCGTCCTCCCTGTATCCCTTGAAATAGGCCGTCGCCGCGTATTCTCCCGGCTCCAGCACTTTATCCAGCCGGACATTCTCGATATACGAGCCAACCGGAAGCGCCTTGGATTGATACAGCAGTTCCTCTGTCTCATCCATGTAGATCTCCACAACCAGCAGCTTTGCATTGTTTGCCGGATTTTCCAGCATCAGATTACCTTCGCTCCCTCCTGTCGCAAACACCGGACTGGTGTTGATGGAAAAGGCAATCATACTTTCGTCCAGCTGCTGCTGGAGTTCCGCCTGCCGCTGGGCCAGATCTATCCCCGGCAATATGCCCATCGTAGCGTTATTGTCCAGTTCCAGCGAATCCGACGGTCCTCTCGCCGGAAAAAAATACAGCCCGGCAGCCAGAAGAAGAATCGCCGCGCCAACCGGCAGAAGCCATCGCATCCCAATTTTCTTTGCATCTGTTTTCATATCCTGCACCCCTATGCCATACAGTATTATTGCTTTGCTGTATGCATCATTATAGCGCATCACACAGGCAAAGTAAATTGCGATCTCACGCAAATTGCAGGGTGCCGTTTTCACATTTTATCTATATTTATATTTCAGAGGAATATAAACAGGATCTGTATTTACAGCATTTTTCTCTTATGTCTATAAATCCATTGCAATAAAAGTACATGTATTTCTCTGCCAAGACGCCCTCCCGGCGGCACAGGCCGGCAGCGTCAGGTGCTGCTCTGGCCGCCCGTTCTTGTGCATATTGACGAAGCCCGAATGCAGCGTTGCCCTGTCAAACACTGCGGCAGCGGGATTCCTGCTTGCGTATGGGCGGGAAAGCTGTTATAATCATCTTGGAAGCATTTCCTCCGGCCACCCGCCCACCGGCGGAAACCGCAGAAACAGAGTAAGAAAAGAGGCGCAAATAATGAGTGAAAACACCCAAAACGAAGAGTCCAAAGTGGAAGAGTCCGCAATGGAAGAGTCCAACGAGGAGCCCAAAACAGAAAAAGTAAAGAAAGAAAAAGTCAAGAAGGAAAAGCCCCCAAAGGAGAAAAAGGACAAGAAAGCTCCCAAAATGAAAAAATGCTCCGCCTGTCATGAGGAGATTCCCAAAAAAGCAAAAATCTGCCCTCACTGCGCGGCCAAGCAAAAGGGTGCTCCTGTGCCCGTCATTCTGGTAGCCGTTCTGCTGCTTTTAATGATGACAAGCGTTTCCATCCTCTTTTTCAATTTTCCTGTGGCCCCGCCCTTTGAAGTTCCTTTCGGCCGTAAGCCGATCTCTGATACCACACTGGGCACCGGGATGCAGCTGACAAAAGAGCAGGAAGAGGCCATGCTGCCCGTTCTCGAGGAGTGCGGCTTTACCAGGATCAGCGACGTGCAGATGTTGACCCACGACGATGAAATCACCACTTACATCATCCATGACACCGAAACCATCCGGTATCTGGAGGGAGATATTGTCGCCGAAGTGGATAGCGCCAGCAAGGTTCTCAGGGCCATCACTTATAAGGAAAACGACATCTATCTCAGCGGACATCTGATTACGCCGGTCACGGAGTTTTATCTGGACGGTGCGCAGCGGGACGTGTACCTCTCTGCCTGTCTGGATGCGGTCCGCGCCCGGCTGGAGGTGCCGGAAGCCGCCGTATTCCCCTCTAAGAGCGGCTGGCAGTACAGCATGGACGGCGACAAGGTAACTGTAAACTCTACTGTCACTGTCAAAACCGCGTCTGGTCAGGAGTCTACCCGACCCTTCCGTGTGGAATTTGAAGGCGGCTCCTTCGTGTCCTTTGCCTTTCTGGATACTGGCGCGGGGAACTAACGACCGTCATTCATACAGAACATCATACAGTATAGTCAG
>CAJTUD010000002.1:63828-102918 GCA_910579725.1 uncultured Oscillospiraceae bacterium
AACTCCTCGATTTCCCTGATATCCAGCAGCCGGCTGCCGGTCAAATCCTCCGGACCATTTTCTGTCACCAGAATATCATTTTCCAGACGGATGCCGATCCCCTCTTCTGCCACATAGATACCCGGCTCACAGGTAATGATCATTCCAGGCTCATACACAGTCTTCTCGCAGGGATCGTGGGTGTCCAATCCCAGAGAGTGGGACACGCCGTGATAGTAATACTTGGACACGTCACCGTCGTCGTCAATAAGTCCGACGCTCCTCATCGCCTTTTTATAAAAATCCACCACAGCCTGATTGGACTCCCTGAAAGTCATTCCGGGGCGCATCTTTTCCCGGGCCGCGTCCATGGCCTCCCGGACAATCGTGAATAGCTCCTTCTGCCGGTCTGTAAACTTTCCCCCAACCGGGAAGGTACGGGAAATATCAGCAGAATAATACTGGTACTCCGCCCCCAGATCCACCAAGAGCAACTCGCCCTCCCCGGCAATACAGTTGTTGTCCGAGTAGTGGAGCATTACCGCGTTTTCGCCGGAGGCGGCTATGGTTTCAAATCCGTGGCGCAGGCCGCTGCGGGCTACATAGTACTCATAATCAGCGGCCCATTGGTACTCATATTCGCCGGGTCTCGCGGTTTTCAGCATGTGGCGGAGCGCCTCAACAGTGACATCCCCAGCCCGCCGGATGCATGCCACCTCCTCTGGTGTCTTGACTGCCCGGAGATCCGCAATAATAGGGGCGGCGTTCTTGATCTGTACCATGGGATATTTCTCCCGAATGGTCCGGGCCAACTCCTCAGATCTGGTGGAGGCCGCATACATGGACATCCGCTCAAAGGAGAAATACACATTGGTCACTCCCCCCCAGGAAAGAGGCGAGGCAATGCGCCTTTCCAAGTCCTGCATATAGCAGATTTCGCTGTCCGCTATTCCGCTGCGGCAGCTTGCTTCTTCACGGGTCAGCATTTTTCCATGCCATTTGATGACAAAATCGTCAGGTTCATCTATGAACAGCATCTCTGAGGTTTTCGCTGCCGTCTTGGACAGCAGCAGCCACACGTCCTGGGTATCAATCCCCGTCATATAGTAGAAATTGCGGTTTACGGAAAACGGATGCATCTCCTGATCGCAGCTTTTGATCGGAGCCTTCCCGGAATACAGCAGCACGATGCTGCCCTCCTCCAGCTTGTCCAGCAGCGCTTTTCTGTTGTTGGTAAAAAATTCCGCCGTCATACAGACCTCCTCATATTATGGGCATCCGCCTGCTTACAGGGGGATTGCCTACTTTTGTGCGCGCAGCGCACACTACACGTTATACCACATTTTTGCAAAAGTGCAAGATAAATGGCAGTCAAATGGCAAAATTTTTATCTATAGCAAACAACTTGAGAAGCATTAAAAAACTGGAGCATAGCAGGGCAGAGAGCGCAGGCGGACAGATGTCCGCCTGCAATGGCAACGAAGCTATCCACTGTCTGATCCGCTGCACACTGATAATTTCTATTTTATTTTGCCCCTCCTCCATTCCAAAGGCCCCGGGAGCTGCTACTCCCGGGGCCTTCCATATTCCTGCGCTTTATTTTGCCGCCCGCAGCGCGTCCACCATGTCCAAACGCTCCCAGGGCAGGTCCACATCCGTCCGGCCAAAGTGACCATAGGCGGCGGTCTGCTCATAGATAGGCCGGCGAAGATTCAAATGGGTGATGATCTTGCCGGGCCGGAGGTCAAAATGATCACGGACAATTGCACTCAGGCGCTCGTCGGACACCACGCCGGTGCCCTGGCTGTCCACCAGGACAGAAACAGGCTCGCTGACGCCGATGGCGTAGGCCAGCTCGATGTTGCACCGCCGGGCCAGACCGGCGGCGACGATATTCTTCGCCACATAACGGGCCATATAGGCGCCGGATCGGTCCACTTTGGTGGGGTCCTTGCCGGAGAAGCAGCCGCCGCCATGGCTGGCCGCTCCACCGTAAGTGTCCACGATAATCTTTCGTCCGGTCAGTCCGCTGTCGCCTACGGGACCGCCAATGACAAAGCGGCCGGTGGGGTTGATATAAAACCGTGTCTCCCTGTCGATATATCTGGCGGGAATGACGGGCTTGACCACAGTCTCAATAATAGCCTCCCGCAGCGCCTCAATGGAGATTTCAGGATCATGCTGGGTAGACACTACAATGGCGGGGCAGCGCATCACCTTGCCCTCGCCGTCGTACTCCACCGTAACCTGGCTCTTGCCGTCAGGACGCAGCCAGTTCAGCTCGCCGCTCTTGCGCATGGCAGCCAGACGGCGGCACAGGCTGTGGGACAGAGCGATGGGCGCAGGCATCAGCTCCTCCGTCTCATCGCAGGCGTAGCCGAACATCATGCCCTGGTCCCCCGCACCGATGGTCTCGTCGTTTTCACCGTCCACACCCATGGCGATGTCGCCGCTCTGCTCGTCAATAGTGGTCAGCACCGAGCAGCTGCGGGCATCGAATCCATAGGCGGGATTGTTATAGCCGATTTTATCCACTGTGCGGCGCACAATATGGGGAATGTCCACATAGCAATGTGTGGAGATTTCCCCCATCACCATCACCATACCGGTGGTGGTCACAGTTTCGCATGCCACACGGCCATTGGGGTCCTCCGCCAGAATGGCGTCCAGCACCGCGTCGGAGATCTGGTCGCAGATCTTGTCCGGATGTCCCTCAGTGACAGATTCAGATGTAAAGATACGATTTGCCATAAAAATTTCCTCACTTTCTTGTGTTTTTGACGGAAAACGAGAAAAAGCACGCCGGACGGCGTGCTTTTGAAAGATTTCGCTTTCCTCATCTCGCGCTGACCGCCGGAATTGGCACCTTGCGTAAAGCAGGTTGCCGTGGTTTCATCGGGCCGTTCCCTCCGCCACTCTTGATAAGGTATTCACTTGTGGTACCTCTTGGTACGAGTTTATTATACGACGTTCCTCTCTGATTGTCAACACAGGCAATCCTGTTTTTTTCAATATTTTCATCGGACGGCGTCCCTATTCAAAGACAAATATATCCTCAATAGCCGCGCCCACCGCCCGGGAGATGTCCACCGCCAGCTTCAGCGACGGATTGTACTGGGCCTTTTCCAGCCGCATGATGGTCTCCCGCCTTACTCCTACCAGCTCCGCCAGTTCCCCCTGGGTCATCCCCTTTAGCGTGCGGTAAGTTTTCAGGTTGCAGGTGAAGCCCTCCATTACTCGTCCTCCTCCATCGCCGAGGCGTCATCGTGGTCGTAGCGGTAGAGCAGGTACTCCGAGAGGAACATGGTCAGCGCCACGGCCAGGGCGATGCCGGCAATCAGGATAGGCGCAATCAATTCCGATCGGGAGCGGCTGTGCTGGCCCGCCAGAATTAGGAGAAGCACGATAATAGAAAAGCCCACCCGGTAAGCTTTCAGCTCCGCCCGGACGACGTTTTCCCTGTAGCGCTCGTCCATGAGTGTATTTGACATCTTCCCCTCAAAGAAAAATCCGAAGAAACCGAAAAACGCGAAGAAGACAAAGAGCGACGCATCTCCCCAGGACCTGTAGGACCAGACTCCTGCAAAACCAAAGAAGCCCAGGAAACCCAGCAGACCAAATCTGGGACTCAGCCGCCGGGTGCGGCCTGTCTTCGCCACATGCTCCTTTTGAGCCCTGATCCCCCGGACCAGCAGGAACGCCAGGTACAGGACATACAGGACGTCCAGCGCCACGGCCAGAAGCATAGGAATATCCGTCGGCTCAAAGGCATAGGAATGCATGGGATAGACAAGCTTGCCGCCGTTGTACGTCAGGTCGTACCACACCGCCGCCCCCGTCAGCACCGCACATACCGCACCGCCAGCTACCAGCGTCAGCCAGTGGGGATGTTTGGATGTGTTGTTACCGCTTGTGTTCATAGAAAAATCCTCCTCAACCGTAGTAGTGATATATTTATCACTTTATAAGACAAATATATCACTTCCTTTTTTGTTTGTCAAGCACAAATATGACAAATACATCTCTTTTTTATTGAAGAGCTTCTACAGCGTTCGCCGCACGCTTCGACACGGAGGGAAAATTTCTTCAGGAACGTCCTGGAATTTGTGGAAAAACGGCGTTTTCTCCCTTGACGGGAGGCTGGACAATGTGTATCATAGATAAATGTAGGATTTTGTCCTTTTATGGGCGACACAGGATATCGGCCTCGCCGGCTGGAAAGGGTACGCAAACAGCATGATACGTTTGACAGATGTAGTAAAGGAATATCCCAACGGCACCCACGCCCTCAATGGTCTTTCCATGGAAATTCAGGACGGGGAGTTCGTATTTATGGTTGGTCCCTCGGGCAGCGGGAAGTCCACGGTGATCAAGCTGCTGATCGGGGAAATTGAACCCACAGAGGGCCGTGTGATGGTCAACGGCTTCTCTCTGCGCAACATCAAGGAGTGGCAGGTCCCGCATCTGCGCCGGACGGTGGGAATTATTTTTCAGAATTTCCGGCTGATTGAGCACAAATCAGTATATGATAATATGGTATTCGCCATGCGGGCAGTGGGCGCGGGACCCCGGGAGATCAAAAAGCGCATTCCCTACTGTCTGAATCTGGTGGGGCTGGAGAACAAGAGCCGGCGGCTGCCCTCGGAGCTTTCCGGCGGCGAGCAGCAGCGGGTGGCCATTGCCCGGGCACTGCTCAACAACCCCAGTACCATCATTGCAGACGAGCCCACCGGAAACCTGGACCCTGCCCGTTCCCTGGAGATCATGCGGCTGCTGGAGCAAATAAACGCATTGGGAACCACGGTGCTGGTGGTAACGCATGAAAAGGATCTGGTGAACCGCTTCGACAAGCGAGTGGTAATGCTGGAACGGGGCCGGGTAGTCAGCGACGGCCACGGGTACTATGGAAGGAGAGCGCAGTGAACAGGCATAATTTTTTCTATTTTATCCGCGAGGGTGCATTTAATATGTTCAGCCACGGCTTCATGTCCTTTGCCGCCGTGGGCATCACGGTGGCCTGTCTGCTGATTATGGGTACCTTTACCCTGGTAGCAGTGAATGCCAACGCCATGCTGGCGGATATGGAGAGTCAAAATCAGATCCTGGCTTTTGTGGAAAAGGGCATGAGCGAACAGGATGCCCGGGCGCTGGGGCGTGAAATACTGAAGGTAGACAATGTGGTCAAAGCCACGTTCATCTCCAACGAGGAGGCCGCCAGAACCTTCCGGGACAAGTACGAGGACGATGAGCTGTTCCAGGGGCTGCCGGATGAAAACTTCCGCCACCGGTACGCAATTGATCTGGAAGATATCGGCTATATGCGTCAGACCAAGGAGGCCCTGGAGGAGCTGCCTGGCATCGGAAAGGGCAATGTCAACGCCTATGAGGACGAAGCGGCAGGGTTTATTACCATCCGCAATGTGGCGGGCGTGGTGTGCGTGGTACTGATCGCGGTACTGTTCGTGGTGTCGGTGTTCATTATTGCCAATACTATTAAACTGACCACTTTTGACCGGCGGGACGATATTGCCATTATGAAGATGGTGGGAGCAACCAACAGCTTTATCCGCTGGCCCTTTGTGTATGAGGGCTTTCTGTTGGGGCTGTTCTCCGCAGTGATCGGTTTTTTCCTGCAATGGGGACTGTACGAAGCTGTGGCCCGGTCGGTGGCTACCAACGACACCATCAATCTCATCAGCGTGGTTCCCTTTGAGAGCATGTGGACCTATGTGGCTGCCATCTTCGCCGGAGCGGGGATGCTCATCGGCGTGGGCGGCAGTCTCAGTGCAATCCGGAAGTTTTTGCAGGTCTGATTTGTATCATAGAAAATCCGTGAGCGGTTCGCCCACGGATTTTTTCATAAATTCAGCAGCTTCCGATTCTTCTCACCGAATTCCTTTCCCACAGTACCGTCAAAACGATTGAAAAAAGAAAAGTTCAGCGGATAAAATGGCCTGCGGCGGCGATGCTGTCCTGCCGCAATCCTTTTTCCTCCGCTCACTGCCGGATCACAGTCCCCGTCTTCCCGGCAATACCGTCCCTTGCCTTCTCCAGAAGGGTGATGAGCGCCTTTCTGCCGGGCTTGGACTCCGCAAACTTCACTGCCGCCTCCACCTTGGGCAGCATGGAGCCGGGTGCAAACTGCCCCTCGGCGGCGTATGCCCTGGCCTCCTCCGGCGTCATGGTGTCCAGCCAACGTTCGTTCTCCTTGCGGAAATTCACCGCCACCTTTTCTACAGCGGTAAGAATAATCAGCATATCTGCATCCAGCTGTTCCGCCAACAGCTCAGAGGCAAAATCCTTGTCGATCACCGCCGCCGCACCCTTGAGATGGTTCTTCTCTGTACGGTAGACCGGAATCCCTCCTCCACCGCAGCAGATCACCAGATGGCCGTCTTCGGTGAGCGCCCGGATGGCTCCAGCCTCGATGATGTGCTTGGGCTTTGGGGACGCCACGTACCGCCTCCAGCCGCGTCCCGCATCCTCCCGGACTGGATTGCCGGTGGACTCGCGGTAGGCCTGGGCCTCTGCCTCGGTCATAAACTTTCCGATCGGCTTGGTGGGATTCTCAAAGGCGGGGTCTGACGGGTCCACCTCCACCTGGGTGACGATGGAACACACAGGCATATTGGTGATGCCCCGGTCCAGCAGCTCCTCCCGAAATGCGTTTTGCAAATCGTATCCGATATACGCCTGGCTCATGGCCCCGCAAACAGACAGAGGCGTGTAGCCCTGGGAAGGATCCTCCTTCTGGAGAGCAGACATGGCGTTGTTGATAATACCCACCTGGGGACCATTGCCGTGAGCCACCACAACCTGGATGCCGTCTTCGATGAGGTCCACGATGGCCTTCGCCGTGATTTTCACCGCCTCCGCCTGCTCGGGAAGGGTGCTGCCCAGGGCGTTGCCGCCCAGGGCGATGACAATGCGTTTACTCATGATTTGTTTCCTCGCTCTTCTTAACCGTTTTATTGTTCTGCATCAATGATTATTTTTTTGCATGTATGACAGTAATATGCTGCCACAGCCGCATGGGCTGATAAATAATATTTTACAAGAACAATACCATTTGCGCTTTTTGCCTATCTTGTACTGCCCCTTGCTTCCCCTTATTGTCCTTCTGATTGAGAAAGGGAGTACCCCCGGTACTCCCTTTCCTGTTTGGCCGGATGGCTTAGAATTCCTTCCGCTTCTCTCCGCGCCTCTCCAGATCCCGCAGTGCAGCCACGGGGTCCTTGACCTTGCTGAGGAAGATCATGGCGGCGATGATATAAGGCTTGAAGGACGCCTCCTTATACAGCGGCTCAATATACCGGTCGAACACGCTGTTGTCTACCTCGCCCTGTCTGCAGCTCAGTCCGGAAATGTCGGCAGGCAGGCAGTGCATGTAGAGGGCCTTGCCGTCCTTGGTGAGCTTCATCATCTCCTCAGTGCAGGACCAGTCTTTATGCTCGGCGTTCTGGGCCAGCAGCTCCTTCTCCAGCGCGTCGATGCCGGCCTTGTCGCCCTCCCGGTAGAGCTTCGTGCGCCTCTCCATAGCCTTGAAGGGTGCCCAGGACTTGGGGTAGACGATGTCGGCGTCCTTGAACGCCTCCTCCATGAAGTTGACCTTTTTGAAAGAACCGCCGGAGGCTTCGGCATTCTTCGCTGCGATCTCCTCCACCTCGGGCAGAATCTCATATCCCTCCGGGTGCGCCAGCGTCACATCCATGCCAAAGCGGGTAAACAGGCCGATGATTCCCTGGGGCACGCTCAGAGGCTTGCCGTAGCTGGGAGAATAGGCCCAGGTCATGGCAACCTTTTTGCCCTTCAGGTTCTCCACGCCGCCCATCTCATGGATGACGTGCAGCAGATCCGCCATGGCCTGAGTGGGGTGGTCCACGTCGCACTGGAGATTCACCAAGGTGGGACGCTGCTCCAGAATGCCCTTCTCATAGCCCTCGTCCAGAGCGTCCATAAAGGTTTTCTGATACTTGTGTCCTTCCTCAATAAACATATCGTCCCGGATACCGATCACATCGGCCATGAAGGACACCATGTTGGCGGTTTCTCTCACAGTCTCGCCGTGGGCGATCTGGCTGGTTTTTTCATCCAGGTCCTTGATGTCCAGGCCCAGCAGGTTGCAGGCAGAGGCAAAGGAGAACCGTGTTCTGGTGGAATTGTCCCGGAAAATGGAAATTCCCAGACCGGAGTCAAAGATCCTGGTAGAGATATTTCTTTCTCTCAGGTCGCGGAGAGCGTCCGCTACAGTAAAGATAGCGTCCAGCTCATCGTCCGTTTTGTCCCAGGTCCAGTAGAAGTCGTTCTTGTACATGTTATTGATTTGCAGCTTCTCCAAGTGCTGCGCCAGGTTTTCTGTTTTGCTCATCGTCTATTTTCTCCTTTTTTGATAAATTTATTCTTTTCCGGCTGACATCCGTTAAAGTGGCAGCGTCTGCGGAGAGGAAGCTCTAAAGCAACTGCCCGGGAGTTCCAGCGTGTAAGACGGCAGACACCATTGATACGTCCGTAGGCAGCCGCAGCAGTTTTGCGCATCTGGGAGGTCACTGCCATCAGGACAGACCAGGCAGGCCGCAGCGTAAACAAATAAAGCATTCGACGGATTTCAAGGGGCTCCGGCCCCTTGAAGGTGTTTTTCGCACAAGCGAAAAGAAGGCCACGCCCGGTAGGGCGAATCTATCAATTAAGACAGTCAGTCAGGGCCGCCGCGCAGGTCCCGCTTTACTGGATCTCGTTATCCGTCAAGCTCTGCCGGAACTGTGTCACATCGGCGGACTTGTTCTCCTCCTTATAGAGTCCCGGCACCGCCGCATATACCGCCGCACAGGTGACAAGATCCTGCTTCCAGGTGATCTCGTTAGGCGCGTGAGCCTGACTCTCCGCACCGGGACCGAAGCCCACGCAGGGAATCCCATACCGCCCCTGAATGGACACACCGTTGGTGGAGAAGGTCCACTTATCTGTCAGCGGCCGTTCCCGCAGATGCATGGCATCCAGCTTGGGGTCAGCATCCTTGTGGCCGATGCGTTTGCTGCCCCACAGTGCGTGGTGAGCGTCAACAAGCGCCTGCACGTGGGCGGCGGTCTCCTTATTGATCCAGGTGGGGAAGAAGCACTCCGTCTCATATACTGTCCCCGTCCAGGCGGGACGGTCGTACATGTACATGCTGACCTTCACATCCTCGCCGTATTTCTTCACGGCGGGCAGCTCTTCGATCTCCTTCAAACAGCTGTCCCAGGTCTCCCCGGCAGTCATGCGGCGGTCGATGGAAATGGCGCAGCTGTCCGCCACGGCGCAGCGGCTGGGAGAGGTGTAAAAAATCTGACTGACGGTGCAGGTGCCCCGGCCCAGGAAACGAGCATCTTCCCAGTGCTCGGGGTTGTACTTGGGATTGAGCCGCTTCACCAGGCCCTTGATCTCAGTTTCATCGGCATCGTCATTCTCATTGAGCGCCCGGACGTCCTGAAGGATGTCCGCCATTTTATAGATGGCGTTGTCACCCCGCTCGGGGGCGGAACCGTGGCAGCTGACGCCCTTCACGTCTACCCGGATTTCCATACGGCCCCGGTGTCCGCGGTAGATGCCGCCATCGGTAGGTTCGGTGGAGATAACAAACTCGATCTGTCTCTGCGCCTCCTCCTTGCTGGAGAAGTACTTGTTGACGATGTACTGCCAGCACATGCCATCGCAGTCCTCCTCCTGAACGGAGCCCACCACCATGATCTTATAGCCCTTGGGGATCAGGTCCAAATCCTTCATGATCTTCGCTCCGTAGACGGCGGATGCCATACCGCCCTCCTGATCGGAGCCACCCCGGCCATAGATGATATCGCCGGTCTCATAGCCCTTGTAAGGGTCCTGCTCCCAGTTATTGATATTACCAATGCCTACGGTATCAATGTGGGAGTCGATGGCGATGATTTTCTCGCCGCTGCCCATCCAGCCAATGACGTTGCCCAGACCGTCGATCTCCACCTTGTCATAACCCAGCTTTTCCATTTCGGCCTTAATGCACATGACCACTTCCTTCTCCTCGCAGCTCTCGCTAGGGTGGGAGATCATGTCCCTGAGAAACCGGCTCATGTCCGCCTGATAATCCTGGGCGGCTTTTTTGATCATTTCGAAGTCCATAAGTAAAGTCCTCCATCAAAATATTTTCAGGTGGCTAGTTTTCCCTCTGCCTCTATCATATCACAGAAAACGCCGTTGTCAAACAAAATTTTTGAAAACCTTAAAAAATTTTTGAAAACCTCTTGCAATCCGTTTGGAATGCTGTTATGATGAAAGCACAGAGGGAAAAACGGCCGGGAGGTGATAACGAATTGGACAGCAAGCGTCTGGAAATGCTGAAACAAATTGCCGCCGCGCTGGCGGCGCAGTTTGGCCCCAGCTGTGAGGTGGTCGTCCATGACCTCACGGCAAAAGATCCGGAAAAATCTATTGTTTATATTGTAAACAGCCATGTAACAGGCCGGCGGATAGGCGACGGTCCGTCTACAGTGGTAATGGAGCAAATTCTCCACGCTCAGGAAAATCCCCAGGATCATCTGGGCTACCTGACCCGCACGCCCGATGGAAAGATCCTGAAATCCTCCACCATCTACATCCGGGACAGCCGGGGCCGGGTGACGGCAATTCTCTCCATCAACTACGACATTTCCGCTCTTTTAATGATGGAGGGGGCCATCAGCGGCCTGATTCAGACCTCCGAGGATAAGGGCAAGGAGGAGCGGATCACTGTTTTGAACGTCAGCGACCTGCTGGACGACCTCATTGAACAGAGCGTGGCTCTGGTGGGCAAGCCGGTCGCCCTGATGAACAAGGACGACAAAGTCCGGGCCATTCAGTTCCTCAGTCAACACGGCGCATTCCTGATCACAAAATCCAGCGATAAAGTCGCAAAATACTTCGGTATCTCAAAATATACTCTCTATTCTTATATTGACCTGAAACAGGAGGAAAAGCACCATGAGCAGAATTGATCTTACCATCAACAAGGAAATCCTGTCCAAAAACGTGCAAAAGGCCAGGGAGAACAACGTCATCATCCCCACCTTCCACCAGATGCAGAACCCGGAGACCATCCCCGCCGCCATTCAGGAGAAGCTGAAGGGCGTGGGGCTGTGGGATGTGAACCCCCTGAACCTGTTCCGCATCACCTGGAAAAACGAAGCTAAGGAAACCGGCGGATTATTCCAGGCGACACCCAATTATGTGGAGATTCCTTCCAAGCTCTCCGGTGTGCCCTGCCGGATCATTGCCATGGCGGGCAAGTGGTTCCCCACCGGGTGCCATAAGGTGGGCGCGTCCTTCGGCTGTCTGGCTCCCAGGCTGGCAACAGGCCAATTTGACGCCACGTGGCACAAGGCCGTGTGGCCCTCCACCGGTAACTACTGCCGGGGCGGCGCGTTCAACTCCAAGCTTCTGGCCTGCGAAAGTGTGGCCATCCTCCCCGCCGAGATGAGCCAGGAGCGGTTCAGCTGGCTGAAATCTATCGCGGGTGAGGTTATCGCTACTCCCGGCTGCGAATCCAATGTGAAGGAAATTTTTGACAAAACCTGGGAGCTGAAGGCAGACCCCCAGTACATGATTTTCAATCAGTTTGAAGAGATGGGCAACCCCATGTGGCACTATAATGTCACCGGCTTCGCTCTGGCGGATCTGTACGAGGCCGTGAAGCGGCCCGGCGACCGTCTGGCGGGAGCGTGCTTCACCTCCGGCTCCGCTGGAACCATGAGCGCCGGCGATTACCTCAAGGAGCGGTATCCCGGTCTGAAGCTGGCCGTGGGCGAGGCGCTTCAGTGTCCCACCATTCTCAACAACGGCTTCGGCGGACATCGGATCGAGGGCATCGGCGACAAGCATATTCCCTGGATTCACAACGTGAAAAACACCGATATGGCCATCGCCATTGACGACGAAGACAGCCAGCGCCTGCTGCGGCTGTTCAACACTCCCGACGGTCACGCCTATCTGAAAAACGAACTTGGACTGGAGGATGAGCTCATTGAAAAGTTGAGCTGGCTGGGTATCTCCGGCATCGCCAACGTGCTGTGCTGCATCAAGATGGCAAAATATTATGAGCTCACTGGTCAAGACGTGGTGTGCACCGTTCTGACGGACAGCGCCGCCATGTATCAGAGCCGGATCACTGAGCTGGACGAGATGCATGGAGCCTACAACGCCACTGAGGCGGCAATCGACCACAATCTCCACGTCCTGGGACTTAAGACCGACAACATGCTGGAGCTCACCTATGTGGAACGCAAGCGGGTCCACAACCTCAAATATTACACCTGGGTGGAGCAACAGGCAAGAGACGTGCATGACCTCAACGCACTGTGGTATGACCAGGAGGGCACCTGGGACGCCGTCCACCAGCAAGCGGCGGAACTGGATGAGCTTATCAATGCGTTCAACGAGGAGACGGGACTGCTGAAAAATCTGTAAAAATGCATGAGACGGGCGGGGCCTCCAGCCCCGCCCTCTTTTCTCACTATTCTATATGGATAGATTCGCGCCTCGCCGGTGTGGGGTCGTTTGCGCTTTTCCACTTTGTTAACTATATGACCTGCGGCGCGGCGCGTCTCTCGTCTTTTCCATCCTCCAGATACATCTCTTCCGCGTCCTGCTGCGCTCTGATAAGAATAATCTGTGCCTCTACATATTTTTGTTTTTGCAGCGCCGCAATGGCGTCTGAGACGCCATTAAACAGACGCGTGTAGTATTTCGGAAAGTTGTCCATGATAATGTCTCCTTCTTCATTATATTGACAGCTTACCATATTGCATTGCAAAAAGCAAGGCACTTGCAATGCATATTTCAAGTGCATATTGCAATACGATTGTCATATCATAGATATGGCGAGGTGCAATATGCGGAAATTCAAAATTCCTAAAATGTATTCGACTACCAATAAAACGATACGTTTCCCTGACGATGTGATTGCAGATGTCGAGGATGCAATTCGCGGGACAAGCTGCAATTTTTCCGCATTTGTAATTGAAGCAACCCGTGTTGCGCTGGAAAACCTGAAAGAAGAGGAAGATTCTGCCGGAAGGGCAGGCAGAGAAGACTGAAGTGATAGGGAATCCGTCGTAGTTCAGCCTAAAGGAGACGCTCCGCCCGATATGCGGGGACCGGTACGGTTTAGGCCGGACAGACTACAGGAGACATACAAAAACCCTCCCTCGTAATAAAGCGTTACCCGAAGAGTAACTCCCAAGGGAGACCCAAGCCGCAGGTTAGGGTGCGCTTTTGCCTTCTTCCCGCGCGGACAAAAAGAAGGCGGCGCTTTTAGCATCAAGACCCCGCAGGCAGCCCACGAGGGCGAGAATCCCCGGTGCCAATTTGAGAAAAATGTACTGCTCGCGCCTTTCGGGCGCGAAGAAGGAGACTGCCATGAAAAACGTCAAACACGCCAAATGCGTCAAGTGTGGAAAAATCTACGAAGCCACCCCCAATCTGACCAACTGCTCCTGTGGGGGGATCTTGGACATCATTTATGATTACGAATACATTAAAGCGAATCTGACAAAAGCAGATCTGGCGGCACGCCAAGATAATTCCATGTGGCGCTACCGGGAACTTCTTCCGGTGGAGGAGAGCACCGAAGCGCCTCCCCTCCGAGTGGGCTGGAGCCCCCTTTACGAGGCAAAAACTCTCGCCGCCCAGCTGGGAATCAGGAAATTATTTGTGAAGGACGACGGCTTGAACCCCACCGCCTCCCTAAAGGACCGGGCCAGCTCCATGGCCGTGGCCAAAGCCGTAGAAGCAGGCGCAAAGGTCATCGCCTGCTCTTCCACCGGCAATGCCGCCTCCTCCCTGGCGGGCAATGCAGCAGCAGCAGGGCTGAAAACCTATATCTTCGTACCTTCCCGGGCCCCCAAGGGGAAGGTTGCCCAGCTGATGACTTTTGGCGCAACCGTGATCTCCGTCCAGGGAAGCTATGAGGAAACCTTCGAGCTGAGCAAACAGGCCATTGAGAAATGGGGCTGGTACAACCGCAACGCTGCCATCAATCCCTACCTCTCCGAAGGGAAAAAGACGGTGGGTCTGGAAATTATGGAGCAGCTGGGCTGGGTTGTTCCGGATTACATCGCTATCTCTGTGGGAGACGGCTGCACCATCGCAGGATTGTGGAAAGGTCTCAAGGATCTGTATGCTATTGGATTTATTGACCGCCTGCCCAAGCTGATCTCTGCGCAGGCGGAGGGATGCTGTCCTCTGAACCGGGCAATTGAGACCGGAGAGAATTGGCGTCCTATGGAGGAAAACACCCTAGCAGACTCCATCGCCGTGGGTGTGCCCCGGAATGCGGACAAGGCGCTGACAGCCATCCGGGAATCCAACGGCTTGGTAGTGAACGTGTCCGACGAGGAAATCATGGCGGCCCAGAAGCTGCTGGGCCGGACCTGCGGCGTATTTGGCGAGCCGGCAGGGGTCGCCGGTACGGCAGGTCTGAAAAAGCTCTGCCAGCAGGGAAAAATCCCGTTGGACGCAACGGTGGTCTCCGTAGTTACAGGCAACGGACTGAAGGATGTAGCCAACGCCATCGCCGCCTGTGGGGAGCCTATCTCTATCCCGGGAGATATGGAGCTGCTGCTGAAAGCCTTTGAAGACAGAGGAATTGTGATTGCGTAAAGGGAAGCGACCGGTTTCGAGTTTTGAAGCTCGAAACCGGTCGCTTTTATCGTCAGAGCGCCTGGACGGTTTCCATGGCGCGGCGGTAGTAGAAACCCGCTGTAATCTCCTCCCGGCTGGTTTCCGGGTCGTTGATGAGAACCTCCAGAAACTCCACATATTCGTTGAGAGCTGCCAGCTTGACATCTTGGATATATCGCTCCCAATCGGGCTTATGTTCCAAACGCTCATAGTGGGCGCGGAGAAAGTGGGAACGCAGCTCCGCGTCCATGTAGAAGGGGAAGGCACCGGGCTCCGGTTCCTCTGCACCGTGGGCAATCAGTCGGGCAATATCCAGTGTATAAGGCAGAATGCCGCCAAAGCCCCAGTCGATCATATATGCCCTGCCATTGTGCAGAATGCCGTTGCACTGGAGAAAATCTCCGCTGCACAAGGTGCGGGGGCAATCCAACTGGCGGGACAGGAACATGCCGTATCCTTTTGCCAGCTCCGGGTAATCTTGCAGGCACCGGCACCGGCGGTTGACACGCTCCCAATAGCGTTGGAAGCGGCTGCCACCGGCTGCGCTGTCCCAGTAAACGTTCTGGACCTGGGAGAGGGTTTCGGCACAGGCCAGAGCCATCTCCCGGTCAAACCGCCGCAGATCCGGGCCCTCGATATACTCCATCAACATCCAAACCGCACCATCGCACTCCACGCTGCCAAAGTACTCCGGAACAGCGAAGCCCCTGCCCTGGAAAAAGTCACGATAGATGGCAGTCTCTTGACTGTCGGATTTTTTCAGAACGCAAGCCTTTCCATTAGCAGTGAGTTTGTAGACGTTGTACCTCCGCTTGTACTCGCCGTCGTTATCGCAGAAGCGCTCCGCTGTCACGGAGCTATCCAACTTCAGCTCCTTAGCGGCAGGCAAAGCATCCAGCGGCACCGGTTCAAGATACGCGCCCATTTTTTCAGGAGCCCATCGCAGCGGCGGACTGGTCAAGCTGGGCAATGAGGGCCCGGAGCTTCTCTGCCTGATCCCGCTGGCTCTGAACGATGTGAGCGGGAGCCTTGGAGGTGAATGCCTCGTTGTTCAGCTTGGCCTCAATGCCTTTGAGGTGGCCCTCGGCTTTGGCCTTCTCCTTGGCGATGCGCTCAAGCTCCTGGGCGATGTCCACCAACTCCGCCAGAGGCATGAAGGCCCGGGCGGCGTGAGTGATGACCTCCACCATGCCCTGGGCGGTGGGGGCAGCATCCGCTATATGGACCTCGCCGGCTCCCGCCAGACGCTGGAAGAAGGGTGCACCTGCGGTGAAGGTCTCCCGGCGGTCCGTGACCACGGTGAGCTGAACCTTCCGGCCGGGGGCCACGTTCATCTCCGCCCGGCGGGCCCGGATGGCGCGGATGAGATCCATGATCTCCTCCATGGCGGTTTCCTGATTGGGATAGGCAAATTTTTCATCGTAGACTGGCCATGCAGTCTTCATTAGGAATTCACTCTCCTCGCCGGGAACATGGGGCAGAGCCTGATAAATTTCTTCGGTGATGAAGGGCATGAAGGGATGGAGGAGTTTGAGAAGCTGAATGAGCACATAGCAGAGGACGTTCTGAGCGGCTTCCGCACCCTCGCCCTGCATCCGGGACTTGGTCAGCTCAATATACCAGTCGCAGTATGTGTCCCAGATGAAGTCGTAGACCTTGGCGGAGGCCACGCCCAGTTCGTAGGCGTCCAGGTTTTCCGTCACTTCCCCGACAAGGGTGTTCAGCTTGGAGAGGACCCATTTGTCCTCCAGCGCCAGCTCCTCGGGAAGCTTCACCTGATCGATGGTCAGGTTCATCATCACAAAGCGGCTGGCATTCCAGATTTTGTTGGCGAAGTTGCGCATGGCCTCGCACTTCTCCACATAGAAACGCATGTCATTGCCGGGGCTGTTTCCGGTGATGAGGTTGAAGCGCAGGGCATCTGCGCCGTATTTGTCCGCGATCTCCAGAGGATCGATACCGTTGCCCAGGGATTTGGACATCTTCCGGCCCTTGTCGTCCCGGACCAGACCATGCATCAGCACCTTCTCGAAGGGGTACTTCTTCATCTGCTCGCAGCCGGAGAAGATCATCCGGGCCACCCAGAAGAAGATAATATCATAACCCGTGACCAGGACGGAGGTGGGATAAAAGTAGTCCAGCTCCGGAGTCTTGTCCGGCCAGCCCAGGGTGGAGAAGGGCCACAGCGCCGAGCTGAACCAGGTGTCCAGCACGTCGGGGTCCCGCTCGATGTTTGCGCTGCCGCACTTGGCGCAGCAGGTGGGGTCGGCGCGATCCACGGTGATGTGGCCGCAGCCGGCGCAGGTCCAGGCGGGGATTTGGTGGCCCCACCAGAGCTGACGGGAAATACACCAATCGTGGACGTTCTCCATCCAGTTGGTGTATGTCTTGGAAAAACGCTCGGGGATAAATTTCACTTCCCCCTCGTTCACAACCCGCAGGGCTTCCTCCGCCAGAGGAGCCATCTTCACAAACCACTGAGCGGAAATGAGCGGTTCCACATCATTTTTGCAGCGGTAGCAGGTACCTACATTGTGGCTGTAGTCCTCGGTCCTGACCAGATATCCCTGCTCCTCCAGGTCCTTGACCAGGGCTTTGCGGCACTCGTAGCGGTCCATACCGCTGTAGGGACCGCCGTTTTCATTGATTTTTCCGTCGTCTCCGATGACGCGAATGGTTTCCAGATTGTGGCGCAGTCCCACCTCGAAGTCATTGGGATCGTGGGCAGGAGTCATCTTCACCGCGCCGGTGCCGAAACCCAGTTCCACATACTCGTCAGCCACAATAGGAATTTCCCGGTTCATGATGGGCAGAATACAGGTCCTCCCCACCAGGTGCTTGAAGCGCTCGTCCTCAGGATTCACCGCTACACCGGTATCCCCCATCATGGTCTCAGGACGGGTAGTAGCCACTACCAGATCGCCGGATCCGTCGGAAAGAGGGTAGCGGATATGCCAGAGGTGGCCGGGCTTATCCACGTACTCCACTTCCGCATCGGAAAGGGCGGTGGCACAGTGGGGGCACCAGTTGATGATCCGGCTGCCCTTGTAAATGAGGCCCTTGTCGTAGAGTTCACAGAAGGTCTCCCTGACGGCGCGAGAGAGCCCTTCGTCCATAGTGAATCGGGAGCGGTCCCAGTCGCAGGATGCGCCCAGCTTCCGCTGCTGCTCCACGATGCGGCCACCGTACTTGTGTTTCCAGTCCCACACCCGCTCCAGAAACTTCTCCCGGCCCAGATCGTATCTTGTCAGGCCCTCGTTTTTGCGCAGCTCCTCCTCCACCTTGATCTGGGTGGCGATGCCAGCATGGTCCGTACCGGGCATCCAGAGGGCTTCATAGCCCTGCATCCTCTTGTAGCGGGTGAGAATGTCCTGCAAGGTGCAGTCCATGGCGTGCCCCATGTGGAGCTGGCCGGTAACGTTGGGGGGCGGCATAACGATAGAAAAGGGCTTCTTGTCAGGGTTGGGGGCCGCTTTGAAGCAGCCCGCGTCCAGCCAGGATTGGTAGATTTTCCCTTCCACCTCCTGGGGTTCATAGGTCTTTGGCAGTTCTTTCTTCATGGTATTCTCCTTTACCTTGTGTCATCATTGATGTTGCTATTTTTTCCCGGAGATAGGGCTCAAATTCCGCCTCATCTCCTGCGGTCAGGTCCTTTCTTTGCAGCAGGATGGCCTGTTCTCCGCCGTAAAGCAGCAGCCAGAGCCGCTCTGTCTCAAAAATGGCGGTCATTTCACCGTAGGGAACCGTGTCTTCCTTTTCTCCCGCAAGGACGGAGAGGCCCGTTTCATCAAAGCGCAGCTCCGTACAGTTCTCCGGAAGGTTCCAATCGATGCTCCGCCGCTGGGAGAGCATGCGGACCGCTTCCTGATGGCAGGAGACAGGCAGTGCCGGGATTCTTTTTTTCCGTGTAAGGCAAAATTCTATGACGCCGGAGAAAATCCCTATAATGCCCGCAGCGATGAGGGCTGGCGTTCTGGGTTCCAACAGGCCTGGTATCAGAACGAATATTCCCATAGAGGTCAATAGAACACCATAGACACGGTATCTTACCCGACGCGTCTCCCGGCCGGGGCCCTTGGCGGCATAGGCGTTGAGATTGTCAATGGCCTTCCACAGCCCCGGAATGGCTTCACGGCTGCGGATCTCCAAGCGCCGGGCCAGAAGCCGGGTGGTTTCTTCTTCCAGAGAGGGATCGTCATAGCGGCTGATGCGAAAAACAAACTCCATAATTCCCCTCTCCTGTCAGATATTCCGCACTGTCAGCCCGGTCTTCCGGCTGATGAACTCCCGGAAGGCCATGGCCGTACCCTTGGTGAAGCCCTCCTTGCGGTAAATCTGGCCCAGGTTGCGGTCGAGATAAAACAGAAAGTATTCCGGCGTCTCGCAAATCATTTGAATCTGGTCATAGGTGAAGCGGCTGCCAGCCGCCTTGCTAGCGTGGGTGTAATCCTCAGGGCCGAAGGCGGCAGTAACCTCCCGGGCATCGGGCAAGATGTGTTTCGCACGAAATCTCCCGTTCAGCCGGTCCTCCCAGACGACGATAACCAGCAGGAACAGCGCCAGCGCACCGTTGAGCCACCACCGGCTGTCTCCCACTCGGAAGGATATCCAAGCGAAAAAGACATTCAGTGCAATAATCAATACAGCCACTGTACGAACCATTCGGTTTCTGTTCCTCCGCATGGTTTTCCTGGCTCCTTTGGACAGGGCGGCCAGCTCTTTGCTGCCGATTACGGTCTGATTGACAAATTCCATTCAGATCACCTCCTGCAATAAAATACGCCCCGGACCAGAAAGTCCAGGGCGAATAGCAAAATCCGCGGTACCACCTGAATTCCCCCGGCCAGACCGGGGACACTCCGCCTCTGTAACGGGAGGACCCGCCTCCCCTTACCTGTTCGGGGGCGAAGCTCCAGAGCGACTTCGGTTCACGCTTCACAGGGCCTTACACCTCCCGGCCCCTCTCTATGCATCCACAGTGAACATACTGATCTCTTTCACAGCCTTTTCAAATACAGTATACTCAACCGGAGCCGGTTTGTCAAGTGCCTGGAGGCGGATTTTCCCGAACGGACGCAATACCCCGAAGGCTCTCGCCTCCGGGGTACTGCTGTGTCTGGGATTGGGACACCTGCCCCGGGTTATTCTGCCGCAGGGTCTGCCGTACTGCCGCCGCTGGCCCACTCCGTTTCCAGAGCCTTCCAGTCCCGGGACGGCAGGAGTTCCGTCCACATTTCCACCAGAGCTTCGTCGCGCTCATAGGCGTGCTCATTGGTGGCCTCCTGAACTGCCTCATAGTACCATGCATCTTCCGGATTGTCGGTCCACCGCTTCATTTCGGAAAGCATGTGGTCCCTGTCGGGAGTCCGGTCCAGCATGCGGTTGACGATGGTCATGACTTCCGCACGTGTGATGGGCTCGTCAGGGCGGAACTTGCTGCCGCTGCCAGTAATCCAGCCGGCCTTGGCGGCCAGACGGATTTCCCTGGCGGCCCAGTGGTCCGCCGTGTCGGCGAAATCACCCTTGCCGTCGTCCACATGGGATTCGTCCAGAAAACGTGCGGCAATAACCGCAAACTCCCCACGGGTGATGGGGGCGTTGGGATCAAACTTTGTCCCATCCCCCCGGCCCTTCAGCGCTCCGGCGCTGGCGCAGGTGGAGATGGCGTTGTTATACCAGCCGCCTGCGCTCACATCCGTGAAATCGTTGACGGTGGACCAGTTGGCAGCGCGGTATTCATCCGTCATCAAACGGAAGAAGATGGTCGCCGCCTCCGCGCGGCTGATGTTGTTCAGCGGGCGGACGGTGCCGTCCTCGTAACCGATGACATAGGCAAAGTGATCCGTGTCATTCAGGCCTGTGGCTCCGGCCAGAGGCACCTCTTCGTCTGTGATGGTAATCATGTCGTCTCCTTCTGCCAACGGTGTCTGATTGTCTGGAATAATCGTTGGCGCATCAGGCTCAACAGGATCCGGGAGCTCTGGAAATACCGGGAACTCCGGCAGCGCAGGAATTTCCGGAACGTTTGGAAGCCACTGCGCCGTGTAGACCGCATCGCCGCTGACAGTTGCTGTGACGGCCGGACTCCAGCCGGTAAAGGTATATCCCTCGCGGTAGAGCGTACCTGCAAACGCAGGCGTCGCGGTTCCAGCAGCAAGATCGCGGTAGGTCTGGTCCGCAAAGACCGTCTCACCGGGAACGCCATCAGTATACGTAACGATGTAAACCGCGTCACGATGCAGCCAGGGAGAAGCGACGGTGTTCACGGCCGCTCCGCCGTTGACAGCCAGCGCAGCCTCGCCGCTGTTGACCGGGAAGTCTCCGGAGGGATAACCCCCATCGACCGGATTCAGATGGAGCCGGTACCGCAGCGTATGAGCGGCAAATGTCTCGCTGCCAGCAATCCAGGTGACGAAGGTCCTGCCGTCCGCTCTGCTGATTTCCAGGGTTGTGCCCGCAGAGGGCACAATGGATTCCTCGTCCAGCGTAAAGGCCGGATTGATCTCCCACGTCATAGTGTAGCGCTTCAGCGCGTAATAGATCGCGTCGTTGACGGCGGTGCTGAACGAGTCCGTATCATTTGCCGTAAAAAATTTCCCCTCTGTGCAGATGCTCTCCATCACGGCAGAGGCGGAGGCGTATTCTTCTACGGGTATGGACTGGAGCACCGCGTAGATCTGCGCTCCGGCTTCCTTGATTCGGGCCGCTTCCGCAATGCCGTCATTTTTGTTGGGCTGGCCGTCGGAGATAAAGATAACCGTGGTGTTCCGTCCAGCAGAACGGTTTGCCGCCACCATATCCAATGCTTTGCTCAGGCCAAGGCTGTAGTCGGTATTTTCCGGGTAGGGCGCCGCGCCTGTGATATACCCCTCCGCAGCTGCGATATCGCTTGTAAACCCACCGGAGGTGAAAGTGCTGCCCGAACTTCCCCCGAAGCTTGTGCCGTCCGGGAGAATCTTGATGGGGTCGACTTCGCCGCCAAAGCCGGCAAACGCAACCTGACAGTCATATTCTTCTGCGCTCAGCAGGTTTCGGCTTACATCCAGCAACTTTGACTGCATATTGTAGAATTTGGCATCCAGAGTACTGCTGTCCCCCTGCTCACTCATAGAGTTGGAGCAGTCCATGACAAACAGGAAATCCATCTGCCGCGCCTCGGTATAGTATGCCTTGAACTGCACATCGGCGGCTGTCGCGCCGCTGTCATGCCACCGGGCTTCCTCGGTAATCTGGGTTGCCATTAATCCCGCCGCAGAGTTGCCGCTGCCAGTCTGGCTGGAGGTCCAGCCATCGGGAGCGATTTCTTCCACCGGTTTCGGAGGCTCCAGCGCAAATCTGCCGGAAAGAATTCCTTCCATGCGTTCCTTCCAGCCGTCCAGTATGTGAGTGAAGGTGTTGCTGTGCCCCAGGACGGTGTCCGCAGGAAGATTTACAAGACGGTATGTCCCGCCGGTGTCTGAAAACGCGTGCTCCGCAACACACGTTACAGAGGAGAGATCCACTTCACCATTGATTTCTGCCTTTACAAACGCGTAACGTCCAACGCCCATATTGCGTAAGCTCAGGCTGTCAATGCCGCTGTCTTCGAACACGTATGGCTCAAGTTCCGTGTTGACCAGCGTTACGCTGGACAGTGCGGGATTCCGGCGAAACGCCTCGCCGACGACGAAGGAATTCTCAACCGTGATGACGGCGTTGGGAGCGAATGCGGCACTGAACGCAAACTGACTCACACCGGCGTTTGTCACGGACAGCGTCTCAATACACCGGGCGTCTGCAAACGCAAAGCTTGATACTTCGATTCGCTCGGATTCACTGCTTCCGGTTATGACCACATGTTTTATTGCACCAGGATTCTTCCCCAGATAAGAGAATTGTGGATAAGAGGTGTTCACAATGGCAGTGTCTATGCCGTTGACAAGAAGACGTCCGCTGAAATATCCGCTGCCGGTTATGGTGAGAACACCGCCGTCAAGGGTCAGCTGGATGCCCGGGTCTGCGGATGTGATGACGTCGTCCTGAAGCGTAGCTTTCAGCTCCTTGTACTCCTCTTCCATCTTCCAGACAGAATCAAATACATCCAGACAGAATCCATAGAAGTACTCTACAGCTTCCTCATCCCCATAAAAGTCTGTCTCAAACAGGTCGTTGCAGAAATTGATCAACTCTTCTGCCCTCGCCATATTATCCAAATTAATTGGTCGAAGTGCACAGAGTTGACTGGCCGCATCCATATAACGCTTTATCATATCCGGAATACCATCATTCTGGATCATCTGTAAACTACCGCTATTTACCGCATACACTTGGTCGGATTCAGCCTCTGCGCTGTCAGTTCCAGCGCCGTTGTCTGGCATTCCGCCGGTTGAGACGCCGGTTTCGCCTGTCGGGATGGTTTCATTCCCGTCATTCTCAGCAGCAGAGTCCATTGCCGCCATGTTTTCTTCCGGAGAGAGGGATATTTCCGGAGTGCCGGATTCCTCCAAGGGCGCAGTCGTCTCCAGCAGCGCGATTTCCTCCGGAAGCGTCTCCGGAGATTCCTCCGCCTCGAAGGCGGCGGCCTGCGCAAAGCTTGCGCACAGCGCAAGCGACAGGAACAGCGCAAGCAGCCGCCTGCTTTGTTTTATCAGCTTTTTCATATTTTATCCTTTCTTTGCAGAAATTCGGACGCAAAGTATCCGACAGCCGAACGAGCATAGCGCCCACCGGAGCAAACTCCATTATGTTCCGTTTCCGCCTGGCGGCGAAAACCGTACTTTATTTCCTTGTTCCTCCTCTTCCCTGCCAGACCCGCTTCACCGGATCTCCGTGGGAACTTTTTAAGCGCCGTAGCCTCTGGCTTTGCTGTCCCGACGTTTCCGCCGGTTTGCCGAATGCAGCCGAACGAGCATTGCGCGAACTGTGCGCGGCAGCCTCTGGCTTTGCGTCCCATCGTTTCCAATGGTTTGCCAATACGCCCTCCCGGACTCCCGCTGCCGCGGGCGCATCCGGCAGCGGGCAGCTCCCACGGCGGATTTTCATGGGCCATGGCGCGTTCTCCTTTCTCACCAAATCTTCTGCGGCTTCAGAACTTTGCGAAAATCTGCCCTGTGGACTAAATTTCTCTTTTGACCCGCAGCAGCCTGATTTCTGGAATTTTACAGAAAAATCGGGACAAAAAAGAGCGTGATATCCAAGGGCTGCGAAAAAATTTCATTCGCAGTCCCTGGGTTTTCATGCTCTTTTCGGTATTTCGCTGATTTTTAGATAATTGTCTTCCCTTATGGATAGGTTGTGCTATAATGTTTCTTAACCAATATGTACCCTGATTGCGGCAAAAGAGAAATTTTGTCTACATTGACGAAACCTACGTGACCAGCCCCAGCTTTTCCAACTGCCGGGCATGCTCCGCGCCGGTGGTAACGAGATATATCCTTGTGGTGTTGATAGAGGAGTGCCCCAGAATGTCCGCCAACTTAACGATATCTTTGCAGGCCCTGTAGAAGGAGAGCGCAAACAGGTGGCGGAGATTGTGGGGAAAAACCTTGGAGGCTTCCACGCCCGCTTTTTGGCACAGCTGCTTCATTTCCCGCCAGATCTGGCGGCGGGAGATGGATTTTCCGTTTCGGGTGAGAAATATCTCGCCGGAGGCGGTTTTGTGTTTTCTGGCGTATTTGAGCAGCTTCCGGCAGAGCCTGGAAGGGAGAAGGATGGTGCGGATTTTTCCCTTCAGGCTGATTTCTGCTCGGCCATTCCGCGCAGCCTCCACAGTAACATACCGCACCTCCGATACCCGAATGCCGGTGGAGCAGATGGTTTCCATCAAAAGCTCCAGCCGTTCCTGGCCGCGGCTCTGCGCGGTATCCAGCAGACGCTGATACTCGGATTTGTTCAGGTCCCTGCTTTGGTCCCGGAAAGACCGGCGCTGGACTCGGAGAAACCTGAGCTTGCAGTCCTCCCGGCCAAGGGACCCGAGAAAACGATTGACGGCGGAGAGCATGGAGTTGATGGTAACGACGGCGTACCCGCTGTGCAGCAGATGTTCCTTCCACCCGGCGGCGGTTTCGGGTGTGAGGGGCCGGTGATTGAGCCATGCGGCAAAGGTGCGGACATCCCGCAGGTATTTGACGGTGGTGCCGGGGCCCCGGTCTTCGGATACCAACAGGGCGGCGAAGGACTGGAAGTCGTTTTCTGTAATTCTCATGCGCATATCTCCTTTTTGTGATGTGATAATATATTTTTACACAAAAAGAAGATTTTCTGTACAAAAAATGGCACCTTTTTGAAAAAAGAAGTCCAAATATATAGAACACCTCCGCCCGACGCGCCGAAATCACTCATAGCGCGCCTCCCTCCCGCATATATTCCACCGGGAGGCGGTATCAAAATGCTTGGATATATTATTTATGGGGAGGGTCCCAAACGGCCGGCGCTTGACGAGCTGACGGTAGCCGGAGGAAACTTCATTGCCCTTCGGATGGGGCTGGAAAACCGGCCCAACGGGCCCCTGGCCCTATACCGCGCCCGGCAGGGCGCAAGAATGCTCCGGGAAGCGGGGGTCCGCTCCGCCATTTTTCCGGTCGATTTCCCTTATACAGCCCTGTTTATCCGTCAGGGGATCCTGCCGGTCGATACGCTGCCCCTGAGACGGGCCATGGCCGCTCCACTGACCAGACGGCGTCTGGAGGCGGCGGGCTTTCAGCCCACTCAGGCCGTGGTGGCAGTCTCCGGAGAGCGGGCGGTACGGGAGGTCACGGAGTGCGCCAAAGCGCTGGCGCTCAGCTACCGGTATGTGCTGCTGAGCGTCCGGGGCGGGGAAATCTTCGCCAGGGACCTGCGGCGGGAATACGGTATCTCTCTGCTGCTGGAACCCTCGCCGGACCAGCTGGACCGGGCGGATGCGCTGGTGATGTTCGCCCCCAGGCAGGATCTGAAGCTGGATAACCCCATCCTGTACACCCTCTATCCCGGCGGCGAGGCCGGACGGGGCAGGCTTCCGCTGTGTCTGCCGGCAGAGGCGGCGGTGCAAACGGAAACCAACTGCGACCGGGAACAGCTGACTGCGGCCCTCTATGCCATGGGAGCCATACCTTTGGAGACCCTTTTAGCGGAAATTCCTGGTTGACAGAACGGAAAATTCCTTATATAATGCTATGAATGGGATGAAATCAACATTATGGAGCCGTATGCCTTTTCAGGCAGCGGCGGCCTGTACGGAAGATGGAAAGGACCGCGTAACATGAAAAAAGAATTCAAGATGAGTCAGGCCCGGTTTGACGAGCTGCAAAAAGAGCTGAACTATCTGAAAACCACCCGCAGCGACGAGGTTGCGGAGATGATCAAGGTGGCTCGGGGATTCGGTGACCTGAGCGAGAACAGCGAGTACGACGAGGCCAAAAACGAGCAGGGCAAACTCTATTCCCGCATCGGTGAGCTGGAAAACGTGCTGCTTCACGCCGTTATCATCGAAGAGGGCGACATGCCCACCGATCAGGTGACAATCGGCTCCACCGTCACCGTCACCTCCATGAATGGCGGCGCAAGCCGCAGCTTTAAAATCGTGGGCAGTCAGGAAGCTGATGCCATGCATGGCGTCATCAGCGAGGACTCCCCTTTCGGCAAGGCCCTGATGGGGCACAAGGAGGGCGAGACCGTCACCGTCAACGCCCCTGCCGGGGAGATGAAGTATCACATCGACAAAATTGAGAGGTAACAGACCTTCAAAGGCACATAAGAGGAGAGAACAACATGGCTGAAAACAACCGCACGCCGGAAACGCAGCAGGATCTCAGCGAGATCCTTCAGGTTCGCCGGGAGAAGCTGAGCGCCCTGCAAAGTGAGAATCGCGACCCCTTTCAGGAAACCAAATTCACGGTGAGCCACCACGCTCAGGAAATCAAGGACCATTTTGACAGCCTGGAGGGCAGTCAGGTAACAATTGCTGGCCGCCTGATGAGTAAGCGGGGCATGGGCAAGGTCAGCTTCTGCGATTTGCAGGATAAGTCCGGCCGTATCCAGCTCTACGCCCGGAAGGACGAGATGGACGAAGATGCCTATAACCGTTTCAAAAAATATGATATCGGCGATATTGTGGGCGTGCAGGGCGAAGTGTTTCGCACTCAGCGGGGGGAAATGAGCGTACGAGGCAGGGAAATCACCCTGCTGAGCAAGTCTCTCCTCCCTCTGCCGGAGAAATTCCACGGCTTGACCGACAAAGAGACCCGCTATCGCCAGCGGTATGTGGATCTGATTGTTAACCCGGAAGTCCGCCGGAATTTTGAAATCCGCAGCGCTTTCATCAAATATCTGCGGAATTTTCTGGACAACCGGGGTTATATGGAGGTGGAGACGCCGGTGCTGAATACCATCAGCGGCGGCGCCACCGCCCGGCCCTTCATCACCCACCACAATGCCCTGGATATCGACATGTATATGCGCATCGCTACGGAACTGAACCTCAAACGGTTGATTGTGGGCGGTATGGAGCGAGTTTACGAGGTGGGCCGTATTTTCCGGAATGAGGGTATGGACACCCGGCACAACCCGGAGTTCACCACAGTGGAGTTGTATGAAGCTTACGCCGATTTCAACGACATGATGGACCTGTTTGAGGCGCTTCTCAGCGGCGCGGCCAAGGACATCTGCGGCGGCTACCGGCTCCAGTGGCAGGGGGAGGACATTGACCTGACCCCTGGCTGGCCCCGGCTGAGCATGGCGGAAGCGGTGAAGCAATATCTGGGTGTGGATTTCATGACTATTTCCGGCGATGCAGAGGCGGTGGCAGCCGCCAGGGATGCTGGTGTGGACATGGACGGCGTGGAGCCCACTTGGGGACACGCGCTGTATGAGTGCTTTGATCAGAAGGTAGAGCGGGAGTTGGTGCAGCCTACTTTTATTACCATGCACCCGGTGGATGTTTCTCCTCTGGCAAAACGGTCTCCCAAGGACCCGAGGGTAACGGAGCGATTCGAGCTGTTTATCTGCCGCAGTGAAATGGGCAACGCC
Source organism: uncultured Oscillospiraceae bacterium (assembly GCA_910579725.1). Taxonomy (GTDB): domain Bacteria; phylum Bacillota; class Clostridia; order Oscillospirales; family Oscillospiraceae; genus Pelethomonas. Next base: position 91,456 of record CAJTUD010000002.1, read on the forward strand.
TTCTCCGAGCTTAATGACCCCATTGATCAGCGTCAGCGGTTTGAGAAGGAAGTGGAGGACCGCATGAAGGGCAACGATGAGGCAGGAATGATGGACGAGGACTTCCTTACCGCCCTGGAATACGGCATGCCTCCCACAGGCGGGCTTGGGATTGGCATTGACCGGTGCGTGATGCTCCTGACGGGCAGCGATTCTATCCGGGATGTAATTCTGTTCCCCACCATGAGGCCGCTTTCCGAATAAATTCTGAAAATGTTTTATAATTTCAGAATTACCAGGGAATATTGGGTGTATTGCAAGTAAAGTTGCAGAACTGTTCGCAGTATTTTCATTTTACCACAGCACTGGCCCCATTTGCTTTTACCCACGATTTAAGAGAGCGCCCAGAGGGAAACTTCTGGTGCGCTCTTTTTTAGGGGAATTGATGAAAGGAATATTTGAACCTAAGGATATTGTCATCCGTCAGGAAGTTTTATGGAATGTTATATTATAAAATCCCTGGGACCTCCTGAAAATACGAGGATCTAAGCACGTCAACAACTCATACTAAAATTTAATTATCCATCGTCGTCCAATAATACTTTGGATGTGGAAAAGAGCGCGGCGGCAGATCATTGAGCAAAGCCTATCCACGACTTTATCCAGAGAGGCAAAAATCGCATTTCTGAACCGCATCTTTCGCAGCACCTTCCATATATGTTCTATAGGGTTCATTTCCGGAGTGTAGGATGGAATATGAAACAACACGATATTGGCAGGGATATCCAATATCCGGGACTTGTGCCAAGCCGCACCCTTCTCTTTTATTTATCACTTTCCGAGCTGCTTCAATTGCTTCTATTTTTTCTGCGCTGAATTTGTATTATGATGCCATTTTCTCACCCTGCTTCTTTGCAGCATATTGGCAGCTTTTATTAAAGTATTTTATAGAGTATTAGCATGATACACACCGCCGAGGTCTGGCCCTGGTTTCCCTTTAAGTGAGGCTTACATTTGCCGCGTTGAATCACAAAAAGGTGTCCCTCTGGTTGGACTGTTATTCTTTTCTGCACCGCCTTTTTGCCTGTATTTCTATGCTTTTCCCAAATTAGATAGAAGGGGACGACAACCAGAGAGGACCGCCCATAGGCGGTCCTCTCTGGCTGTCAAAAAACTTTGCAGTCCCCTTCCGGCATGTTCTGTAAAAGCACCTTTTTTACCTCGCATGCTGCCTTCCTCGTCTGCAAAAATGCCCTTCTCATGGCACTTGCTCTGACAAAAAGCGGGACAGTTCAGGTTCTGGCCGCCTGTTTCCCTGTCAGCGTCCGCTCCAAGCCTGGAGCCCACTGACATTTTGCACAAGTCAGATGCCCATTTCTGCCTTGACCTGCCGGAAGCATTCCACGGCAAAGTCCAGGTCTTCCTTTGTGTGTCCGGCGGACACCTGAGTGCGGATCCGGGCCCTGCCCTGAGGTACTACGGGGTAGCTGAAGCCTACCACATAGACGCCTTTTTCCAGCATTCGGGCTGCGAATTCCCCGGCCACCCGGGCATCGTAGAGCATAACAGCTACGATGGGGTGGCTGCCCTCCAGCACGTCGAACCCCAGTGCGCTGAGCTTTTCCCGGAAATAGGCGGTGTTTTCATGAACCCGGTCCCGCAGTTCGGTAGAGGCGGTCAGCAGCTCAATGGTCCGAATACTGGCAGCACAGATGGCAGGGGCCACAGTATTGGAGAACAGATAGGGACGGCTGCGCTGGCGGAGAAGGTCCACAATCTCCTGCCGGGCGGCAGTGAAACCGCCGGAGGCTCCGCCCAGGGCCTTGCCGAAGGTGCCGGTGATGATATCCACCCGCTCCTGAACGCCGCAGTGCTCGGGGGTGCCCCGTCCGGTCCCGCCCATGAAGCCGGCGGCGTGGCTGTCGTCCACCATCACCAATGCGTCGAACTCGTCAGCCAGATCGCAGATACCCTTCAGATCGGCAATGTAGCCGTCCATGGAGAACACACCGTCGGTGGCGATGAGCTTGACCTTGCATCCGGCGTCCCGGGCGTTCTCCAACTGAGCGCGGAGGTCGGCCATATCGTTGTTCTTATAGCGGAACCGCTTGGCCTTGCACAGGCGGACGCCGTCGATAATGGAAGCATGGTTGAGCTCGTCAGAGATCACCGCATCCTCAGGCCCCAGCAGGGTCTCAAACAAGCCGCCGTTGGCGTCGAAGCAGGAGGAGTAGAGAATCACATCATCCATACCCAGGAACTCCGCCAGCTTCCTCTCCAGCTCCTTGTGGACGGATTGAGTGCCGCAGATGAAGCGCACAGAACTCAGGCCAAAGCCCCACTTGTCGTAGCTCTCTTTGGCTGCCCGGATGAGCTCAGGGTGGTTAGAGAGCCCCAGGTAGTTGTTAGCGCACATGTTGACCACCTGTTTGGCCTCGGTGGTGTCAATACGGGATTTTTGTGGGGTGGTAATGGTTCGCTCGCCTTTCCAGGTTCCTGCTTCCTTGATGGCCGTCAGCTCCTGACGGTATTTTTCCAGTGCCTGTTTCATCCTTTTTCCTCCTTGTACTCCTTTTTTGGACCGGACCATTCCCGTTTCAGCAGCCGGTACTCGGCCCGGGTTTTCAGTTTCCCGTCGTGCTGCGTCCAGTCCGGACGCTCCGACTCCTTGATGAGCCCGCATTTCTGCATGACCCGCTCTGAACCTTGGTTCTCTGTGAGGCACCCGGTAGAGAAACGGTATACGCCGTTCTTCTCGAAGGCGAATTCCAGCAGTCTGCGAAGGGCCTCCGTGGTATAACCCTGATTCCAAAACGCCGGATAGGTGAAGTACCCGGCATCCACCAGCTTCCCCTGGAGTGCAGTTTCCCGTACAGTGTAACCGATACTACCCACCTGCTCCCGGGTGTCCTTCCGCTCTATATGCAGGAAATAAAATCTCCGGTCCGGCGAAGCCGCGTCAGCCAGGATCTCCTGAAATTCCCGCTCCGCCTCTTCCCGGGAAGAGAGCTGGATGTCCTGTAGATAGTACATGGTCCTTTTATCGCTTTTCAATCGGAAATACGCCTCAAAGTCCTCTTCCACATAGTCCCGCAGGATCAGCCGCTTCGTCTCCAGCCAAACTGCCAGAATCTCGTCCAGGGATACAGGCTCAAAATCCGCCAGAGCGGGATGGTCCGTCAGCGTCCGCACGATACGCCAGCCGTCCCGGCTATTGACAGCATTCCTGGGGATCGGCCGGAACCCCAGGTCCAGGTACACCTTGCAGGCCAGCCACGAAGTTGTCTGGGTGGGCAGCTTTCCGTGGGTGTGGCCCAGTGCGCGCATCACACCCAGCACATAGGCAATCAGCGGCTTGGACAGGCCCCGGCCCTGGTACTCCCGCCGAACCGCCACCCAGTGCAGCCAGCCGCTGCCGGATTGGTCCTGTCCGGTGGTATCGATATAGGCCGTAGCCGTAGCAACCTTCTCCCCGGCGGCATTCTCTACAAAGACCATCCGGCCGCACAGGCTGGCCTCATTGGAGGCGTAATACATTTCCCAAGCTGCCAGCCCCTGCTCCCAGGTCGCAAATTCCTTGGCGGATTTTTCAATATCAATCCAGATGTCCCGGTCCCCAGGGCGATAGAATGCAAAGCGGTACCCATCCGGCAAGGGAAACACGGGAAGCGAATCCAAATCCCTCTCCAGAAGGAGCTCATAATGCCGGATGCGGGCGTCGTGATTGTCAAACTTCATAGAAACAGTCGAATTACTTGGTCCAGTCCAAAATGACTTTTCCGGACTTTCCGCTGTTCATGGCAGCAAAGCCCTCCTCGAACTGGGTGTAATGGAAGCGATGGGTAATCACCGGCGTCAAATCCAGACCGCCCTGAACCATGTAGCTCATCTGGTGCCAGTTGTCCATCTTCCGACCATAAATACCCTGCAAGGTCAGACCTTTGCAGATGATGTTGTTCATGTCCATAGGCACAGGTACGTTGGAGATGCCAAGCAGACTGATCTTTCCTCCGTTGCGCATGACGGAGATCATCTGTTGGAGGCCCGCGCCGCTGCCGCTCATTTCCAGGCCAATGTCAAAGCCTTCCACCAGACCTTGTTTGTGCATGACGGAGGGCAGGTCCTCGTTCTTCACGTTCACCGCCGCGTCCGCTCCCATTTTCCGGGCCAACTCCAGACGGTAATCGTTGATATCTGTAATCACTACCCGGCGGGCGCCGGCATACTTGCAGATGCCCACAGCGATGATGCCGATAGGGCCCGCACCGGTAATCAGCACATCCTCTCCCACCATATCCCACATCAGAGCCGTATGGGTGGCGTTGCCGAAGGCATCAAAGAAGGATACCACATCCTCCGGCAGGCTCTCATCTATGATGATCACATTGCTCTCGGGAATGCAGACATACTCCGCAAAAGCCCCATCTCGGTCCACGCCTACGCCTTTGGTATCCTTGCACCACTGGATGTTGCCAGTATGGCAGTTGCGGCAGCGGCCGCAGGTGATGTGTCCCTCGCCGCTGACCCGCTGGCCCACCTTCAGACCCGCGACGCCCGCGCCCAGGGCGGCTACTTCGCCAACGTACTCATGGCCGATGACCATGGGAGGCCTGATGTGCTCTCTGGCCCAGGGGTCCCAGTTATAAATATGTACGTCGGTACCGCAAATGGCGGTTTTATGGATTTTGATCAGTACCTGCCCAGGTCCCGGCTCCGGAATGGGAACCTGCCGGAGCTCCAGTCCGGGACCAGCAACCGGCTTAACCAGCGCGTCCATGAGCTGCATTACATTTGTCCTCCTAACAAAATCATTATAGACATGTTTTGTTCTCCTATTGCGAACAGTATACGCCTTATACTGGAAAATGTCAACAACTGATTGACTCTCAGGTAAAATTTTTTGGCATCTGTACCATGTGCATTCCCTATCGGGAATACACCCGCCTGCTTGGCACCCCCAGTACCGGCAAATATATCTGCTGCGAAGGTGTCCTTCAGGCGGGCAAATTGACTTTTTGAGGATGCGGAGATCAATGCTGCGGACGCAACTTTCCGTGATGATGAAGCGATCAGAAAATAGATTAACGGCAGTGCTTCAACTTACTGTGCATCCGCACCAACGCGGTGTAAACAGCTGATTCCACAACTGCTGGTAAAAGGAAAAGTAACAGCAAGGTGCTGTTACACCATGCTGTTACTTTCTTTCAGATTTACAAAACATTTTTATGTGCGTAAATCTTTGAATTTTTCTGTCTCTTTCTGGCTTTTCCTATATCCGCTTCCATCTGGCTCCTTCCTTGGTATCGGTGACTTCAACCCCCAGTCCCTTCAGTTCCGCACGAATGCGGTCTGCCTCGGCAAAATTTTTCGCTTTCTTTGCCTCTGCCCGCCGCAGGACCAGTTCGTCAATAGCGCAGTCACCCTCGCCAACAATCACAATGCCGCCGGAGGCCGCTGTGGAAGCTTGGACCTTGGCGTCTGCTTCCCGCTTGGCGGCGGCCTTCTCCAAGAGGCTCAGCCCCAGGACCTGGTCGAAATCCGCCAGAAGAGCCAGCGTGGTGGCGTCGCCAGCTTGAACCTTCAGGGCGTCATAGAGAGCGGTGATCCCCAAAGAAGTGTTCAGATCGTTGCCCATGGCCTTGCGGAATTTCTCCTTCTGCTGGTCAAAGACGGCTTGGTCTACTTCTCCCTTCCCCGGCTGGAGGGCGGCGATACGGGCGATGAGCTTATGATACGCCCCCTGGGCGTTGTCCAGGTTCTCCCATGAAAACACCAGAGACTTACGGTAGTGGCTCTGAAGGCAGAAAAGGCGGTAGGCCAGAGGATCATAGCCTTTTTCCTCCACCACGGACAGCGTCAGCTTCTCTCCCTTGCTCTTGCTCATCTTGCCGGTGGTGGAGTTCAAATGCAGCACGTGCATCCAGAAATTGCACCATTTATGACCCAGATAAGCCTCACTCTGGGCGATCTCGTTGGTGTGGTGAGGAAAAGCGTTGTCGATGCCACCGCAGTGGATGTCCAGGTCCTCGCCCAGGTGCTTCATGGAGATCGCGGAGCACTCGATATGCCAGCCAGGGTACCCTACGCCCCAGGGAGAATCCCATTTGAGCGCCTGATCCTCGAACTTGGATTGGGTGAACCAGAGGACGAAGTCACTCTTATTGCGTTTGTTCCCGTCCTCCTCCACGCCCTCCCGGACGCCTACGACAAGGTCCTCGGCATCGTGGTCATTAAAGACGTAATACCGCTCCAGCTTGCTGGTATCAAAATAGATGTTGCCTCCAGCGTGGTAGGCATAGCCGGTGTCCAGAAGTCTGGTGATGAGCTGGATATACTCATGGATGCAGTTGGTGGCGGGCTCCACCACGTCGGGACGCTTGATGTTCAGCTTAGCGCAGTCGGAGAAAAAGGCATCGGTGTAGAAATGGGCAATGTCCATGATGGACTTGTTCTCCCGTTTAGCCCCTTTCAGCATTTTATCCTCTCCGGTGTCGGCATCACTGGACAGATGGCCCACATCGGTGATGTTCATGACGCGCTTGACGTTGTAGCCCTCGTAGCGCAGGAATTTTTCCAGCACATCCTCCATAAGGTAGCTGCGCAGGTTGCCAATGTGGGCAAAGTCGTAGACGGTAGGGCCGCAGGTGTACATCTTCACGATATCGGGATGGTTGGGGACAAACTCCTCCTTGCGGTGTGTAGCAGAATTGTACAGATACATATGGATAATCTCCTTTAATCAGGATTTTTTTCGTTTTCTTCCAGTTTTTTCTCCAGCTCCTCCACCCGGCGAGCGAGGGCTTCGATCTTTTGCAGCGTGGGGTTGACCACGTTGGTCTGGTCCACCTCGTCGGCATAGCGGCGGACCTTTTCGCCATTGATACGGACAATCTGAGCAGGCACACCCACAGCGGTGGCGTTGGCGGGCACATCCTGAAGCACTACCGCGCCTGCGGCGATGCGGGCGTTGTCATGAATGGTGATAGGGCCCAGAACTCTCGCGCCGGAGCCCACAAGAACATTGTTTCCCAGCGTGGGGTGGCGCTTGCCGACATCTTTTCCGGTGCCCCCCAGGGTGACGCCCTGGTAGAGCAGGACGTCGTCGCCGATCTCAGTGGTCTCGCCGATCACAATGCCGGAACCGTGGTCGATGACCAGCCGTCTGCCGATGGCTGCGCCGGGGTGGATTTCAATGCCGGTCCAGAACCGGGCCCACTGGGAAATACATCGGGCCAGGAAACAGAGGCGATGGCGGTGGAGCCAATGGGCAATCCTATAATAAACAATGGCATGGACACCGGCGTACAAGAGGAAAATTTCCAATTTTCCTCTTGCGGCAGGGTCACGCTTCTGGTAAGCGGTCAGAGTTTCAAACAACATACGAGGGTCCTCTATTGGTCTGATTTTTGCGTCCGAAGGGCGCAAAAGGGAGTGATTTCTGTTTGCAGTCCGGGATCTGCGCGGCCCCAGACGCCGGGCCTGTTTTTGCCGCCCGGCAAAAACAGGTAAAATGCTCTTAGAGCTGTGGGCTAAGAATATCCCTTAGACAGACAGACGCTGCGGCATGCCCATGGACAGACGCAGAAGTCCGGCGCACCAACGAAGGTACTGAAACAACACTATTTTATTATATTACAATCCATCTTCCCCTGTGTCAAGAAAAGAAACCGCTCATCTTTCTGTGAAAAAAACATGATTTTTCAGGAAAACCGCTGTCGGCCTGGACGCAGTCCACAAAGAACATATTAATAAAGTGTGGTACATTGTAGAGAAGCAATGGATAAGAGGCAGTATACCAAGGAAGAAAGCAGGTTTTCGCGCGGCAGAATTCTTTTGCGAAGAATATGCTTGATGCCAGTGCGCCGCTTCTTGTCATTTTACAGACGTTTGGACATCAAAATGTGAATATCACCGCAATTTATTTGAAGATTGATATTGATGGACTACGGAAATGTACGCTGAATATCAGCGAATGGAAGGTATAGTTGCGGGAGATTACGTAAGGAAAAGGTCTTTGACCAAGCACATCCAAGACCATATCGCACTTTAGAAAGCGTCCGGGCTAAAATTTTTCACCAGGAGCAGGAGCTTCAAAAGTTTGACCACTACTATTTTTACAGTGGTTACTAGGGAATCAAAATCTCTATGGGGGCAGTGGAAAGTTTCATATATGTCAAAGGAGAAAGCTGCAACAGTTGGCGGCGAAAGGAAGTGCTGCTGCGTAACTTTGAACTGTATATGAAAGACCTGGGACTGAAACCTTATATTCCCGTTATAAAAACGCCGAAGAGCCGGACCCATTACATCCCACATATTTACATAAAGGCAGAACTGTGCCGCTTCTTTATGGCAATTGACAAATATCCCGATTCCTGTTTTTCTTCCAGAAATTTAGTGGATGCTGTCTTGTTCCGGTTTTTATACAGCATAGGTATCCGCGTTTCTGAAGCACTTGATTTGACGATTGCCGATTATGACCGCAGCGCAGATATTGCTGCGATCCGCTATAGAAAAAACAATCGCGACCGGCTCATTCCACTCCATCCCTCACTTGCCAAACGCATCCATGCATTTCTGGGCGAATTTCATAAAGACCACAGCGTGGAAACGCCCCTTTTCCCCAGCACACAGATGTTAAGACTGGGAAAGAGTACGGTTTATAATCATTTTCATGATTGTCTTCTGCTGGCGGATATTCCGCACATTGGCCGCAGACCCAGAATTTATGATTTCCGTCATATCTACGCTACTTTTTTTAATTGGCCAATTATTAAAGGAAATTTGCACATCTATGGGCACTTTGTTGTTAGTTGTAAACAATTTTAGAAACAAACTTTTGTTAAAGCAGCATAAAAACTTTGCTTTTGGTTTGCGCATGGCATAAGAGGTTAGTAAAGTTGCAGATCGTGAAAACTTTAGCCTAAACTCTCTTTTTATCTTGACCTTTTACTGCTATAGTTATATTATGCAGGTGAACCGTTGAAGATAGTTTTGGCTGCAAAATGGATAACTCTTGGAATTAAAGAAAATTTAGGTTTGGAACAGCAAGTCTCACCCAAAAATTTGAAGATAAAGAGGGAATCCTTGTGACTGAACTCTATATTTCCTCATTAAGTGACTACTTTAGTGCTATTGAAGACTTGAAAACTTACTATCCGGTATCAATGATGACAAACTCCCTCCCTTTCGTGTTGTGCATCCAATAATAGCTTTCTAGCAGAACTACGCACAGGTATATCTTTTGCGGAGAGTTCTCAACTGACAATTTTTATCCTCCTTTTCAGTCTGAAAAATTTGTCCTTTAAGTGCAATTCTAGTGTTTCACACCCTCCTATGGACCCCATTCAGAGGCCGTTTTTGGTGGAAAAAGAATAAGGACATGGATTTGCAGTAGAAAAGATCTGCGGAACCTGATCCCGTATCTTTCTGCATATATGGGGCATAGCCCAATATTATTTGCGTTTGACTTCAGAGATTTATCCTGAAATGGTGGAGATGCTGAATGCATGGATATTGTTCTTCAAGACGGCAGATGCTGTGAAAACTCCTGATCTCCCTTATTCCATCTTGCAGTTTTTCAACTCATATCTCTCTGGGCAAAAAATGCAAGTCGGAATACAGCCATATCCTACGCCACAACATTCAAACAGTTCTTTCTGTTTTGTGAAGAATCAAAGCAGTTGAAAGTGGAACGACTGACCTTAAACCTTATCAATGAAATCCGGGAAAAGGTTTACATTCACTGGCTTTCCTATAAAAAAGCTACAAGGCCGGTTAAAGAATATGGGTATTTCCCAATTATAGCAGAGGCATTGAATGAGGCGAATGGCCTTATTTTAGACGAAAACATCTTTTAGAAATCATTAACAGTAAAGGGGCTGATACCAATGAACGGCAAATGGGATGAACAAGCCCATTATTATAATGACGGCGATCAATACGTCTGGACACCTGCGGAGGGTATTGGTAGACAGATTGGCATTTGCGGTGAAGATGCGAACAAAGGCTATGGGCTTGCCATCTATGAGATAGCAGGTGACGAGGCCCGCATATTCTTATATACTGCTCCTCGGAAATTTTATTCTGGCGGTGCAGAAACTCGTCTTTGGATGCAGGACGGGGTAATACTGGGACTGCCAACGGCGGAAATGGTATCTTCTGTCACGCTTGTTTCTGAAAGCGAGGATAGCACTCCGGCCCAGGTGGACAACCCTGCTATGATTGCCGCCTTGCTGGAGTCATATAGCGGTGATAGCGTCCAAGCGCCAACTGGCGAGAGCTGGGTAAGCGGCGCTTTAATTATGCACCACAAGGATTTTCCTTTTCTCCAATATGAGATTGAGTACTGCTACTCGCCGGATCAGGAAATATCCTATTGCCAAAACGCAGATCGTGAATGGTTTCCATTGCCCGCTGAGTGGCTTTCGGTTCTTTCAGAACACGACTTCCCCATTCGGAATGAGTGAGAAAAAACGCAGATGAGGCGGTGCGGGCTGTGGTGCTGGTGATTATCTATGTCGTATGATATCTTCCCTTAACAAGAGCATACAAAAACACAACAATTTAATAGGCTGTCAACCTTACGCAAAACACCGCTTTTGCTAAAAACGAAGCGGTGTTTTTGTATGTGTTCTGGACATCGTGACCAGAAGCGCCCCCGCCCGGTTTCACCGTTCCGTCCACGGAGGCTCTGCCGGATATATCCCCCAGAGCTGCCCCCTTTCCCTGGATAGGGAAAGGGCGGGGGGATAGGGTCGAACCGCTTCCTCTCAATTCGCGTTCTTTCCACGGCTGATGTGTTGAAAATTAACAATCTCAAAGTCTTGCCCCGCAAGGGTTTCCAGCTCCGGTTTCATAGGGGCTGGTATAGTATCATTCCCCACCCCCGATTTATCGAAATACTGTCAACATTTGAATTTATGGGAGGTTTCTATGAACAGTAAAAAATCAACGTTTTGCAGCCCCCAAAGTCCGTCAACTGTGGTTGTGGGAAAGAAACGTATTCGGAACACGCTGCTCCATGTTTGGCTGTCTTCAGATGAACGGGCAAAAATCCAGGAGCGCATGGCGGATGTGGGTATCCGCAACCTTTCAGCCTATGTGCGGAAAATGGCCCTCAACGGTTATGTGCTCCATGTTGACCTCGCTCCCGTCAAAGACATTGTTTCTTTGCAACGGCGTTGTGCGAATAACCTCAATCAAATCGCGGTCCGAGCGAATATCAACGGCGAGGTTTACCCGGATGAAATCAAGGCCCTGCAAAAAGATTATGCGGACTTATGGGGGCCGCTTTCCGAACTGCTGGAGAGGCTTTCGGAGGTGGTTGCGCTATAAGCGCGTAAGGCCCAGGAGCGATAGCGACAGGGCCGCAGACAGGGAAGCCTCTGGACACGGTGTCCAGAGGCTTCCGGCGGGTTTGGGGTGCAACCCCAACAAGCATTTTCGCAAAGCGAGAATTGCAAGTGTTATACACTTGCCCTGCTT
>CAJTUD010000003.1:0-7454 GCA_910579725.1 uncultured Oscillospiraceae bacterium
GAAATCTGTGCCCAATGTCCCTCCCGCCATTTATGCACCCGCTCGAAAAACTGCGTGAAGACTGTCCAGCGCCATATCTGGAAAGACTACGAGGAACTGGCCGATGACGCCAGATACACCCCGGAATACAAGGACCTTTACGCCAAACGCAAAGAAACCATTGAACGGGTCTTTGCGGATGCGAAAGAAAAGCATGCCATGCGGTATACCTTTTACCGTGGTCTGGCCCAGGTTTCCAACTGGGTGAGGCTTAAATTTGCTGCCATGAACCTCAAAAAGCTGGCAAGGTGGAAAACCAGAAAGCGCTTTGCTCCTCCCTCCTCCACTGCCTACTCGTACATTTTATCCCTCATTAACTTTGTGGCCTGTCTGGTTATGAAGCCAGACAGGCCTTTTTTCGACAGGCTGAGCCGTCAGGTTTCATACCTGACGGCTTTCTGTATAAGATGAAAGATAAATAAAAATGCGTAACTCAATAATGGTAAGCAATATTCAGACATTTCGGCAGATCATATCAGGGATCAATTATTAGCAGCCCCGATCTGAACAGGGCGGCGATGGCTTTCCCTTTCAGAATTAGGGTTGCTGATGCTCCGCTTTCCAAATTCTTTGTCAAAATGTCAGAATGGGCAGCTATCCATAACGGATAGCTGCCCGATAAATCAGAACCTGTATCAATGTTTTGTTTTGTTCTGCCGCTTTAGTAAATCCTTTTTTGTTTCTTCGTGCTGCTTGCAGAAAAGCTCCGGCATTTCATTGAGGCCAAAGTATTGGAGATCAACGGTTTCAAGATTATCACATTTCAACTCCCCGCCGATCATTTCCAATTCGTAAACAATGCATATGCTATGCGACTTATCGCCGTTAGGATACTCCATGTCGCAGTCCGTATAGATACCAATTAAGCCTGACACCTTCACATCAAGCCCGGTTTCCTCTTTCACTTCTCTGACAGCAGCCATCTCAGGTGTTTCCCCAATTTCGATTGCCCCACCAGGAAATCCCCACTTTTTACTATCTCCACGACGTTGGAGCAAAACTTTTCCGCCTGCATCAAAAACACATCCGCCCGCAAAAACCAGAATGATTTTTTCGTGGCCTATTTTACTTCTTATCCATCTGATATAGTCGTTTGACTTCATACTGATCATCTCACTTTTTATCCTGTATTATAGAAACCCGCCGGCAAATTCCTGATTGTTGTGCTGAATATTAACACAGGCATCCAGCAAAGTCAAGATGGGTTGGTGAAACTGCCGGAGTTCTATCCCGGCAACTATTTTATCTTGAATGGGACGCGGCGGTTTTCCTCTTGTTTTTTCCGGTATATGATGGTAAAATGAGAATCAGCTTGAAAAAGGAGTTTTCCCATGCGAATCTTGGGCATTGATCCCGGCGTTGCCACAATTGGGTTCGGGCTGATCGAGGCGGACAGGGCCAACGTGCGGCTGCTGCAATATGGGGTCATCACCACTCCAGCGAAACTGCCCCTCTCCAACCGGCTCTTTCAGATCTCTCAGGATATGTCCCAGCTCCTCGACCAGTTCAAGCCCCAGGAGATGGCGGTGGAGGAGCTGTTTTTTTCCAGGAACATCACCACCGGCATCGCCGTGGCCCATGGGCGGGGTGTGATCCTTTTGGAGGCGGAGCGGGCAGGAGTGCCTGCCTATGAATATACCCCCATGCAGGTCAAACAGGCGGTGGCGGGCTATGGCGGAGCAGAGAAGCGGCAGGTGATGCTGATGACCCAGCGGCTGCTGAAAATGAAAAATATTCCGCGTCCGGACGACGCGGCTGACGCGCTGGCCATCGCCATTTGCCATGGACGCAGCGCCACCAGCCTGTTGAATATGGAGAGAAAGTTTGACCCGGCGCGGTATGACACCAGATAATTGTCTGGCCGGAAAAATATTTGTTTGTCCCCCAGCTGCGAATAAAGATTATTATTGCAGACGATTAACGAAGACCCGGAGGAACCCTTTTGGTGCGTGCGCTGCAAACTGGTATGGTTTTGGATGCTTGCGCCAGCGGCATTTTCCGGGCGGGAGTTGGTATGTATTATTATATTTCAGGGCAGGTGGCCCATGTGGAGCCCTATCTGGCGGTGATCGACTGCGGCGGGGTGGGTTACGCCTGCCGCACCACATCCTATACCTTGTCACAGATCAAGAAGGGGGACAAGGCCAAGCTCTTCACTTACCTCAGCGTCCGGGAGGATGCGATGGATTTATATGGATTTTTCAGTCAGGAAGAATTGAAGCTGTTCCAGCAACTCATCTCCGTTTCCGGCGTGGGTCCCAAGGCGGCGCTGGCGATTCTGTCGGCCAGCTCGCCCGCCAATCTGGCCATGAGCATCATCACAGGGGACGAGAAGGCATTGACCAGAGCGCCCGGCGTAGGGAAGAAGATTGCCCAGCGGGTGATTCTGGAGCTGAAGGACAAGCTGGCGAAGGGACAGACCGTCTCCGGCTCCGGCGAGAGCGTGGCCGGACCCGCTGTTACCATCATTCCGCAGAACAAGCTGTCTGAGGCATCCGCTGCTCTGGCGGTGCTGGGCTATTCGCAGGCGGAGATCAATACGGCGCTCAGAGGGGTGGACATTGACAGCCAGCCCCTGGAGCAGATCATCCGGCTGGCCCTGAAAAATATGATGAAGGGATAATGCATGAGTATTGATTTCTCCCACAACGAGCCTTTTGTGGAGGAGGAGCCGCTGGTAACGACCTCTCTGACAAGGGAGGATGAGAGCGAATATTCGCTTAGACCGCAGCGGCTGAAGGAGTATATCGGACAGGAGAAGGCCAAGGGAAACCTGGAGGTTTTCATCCAGGCGGCCAAAATGCGCTCGGAGCCCCTGGACCACGTGCTGCTCCACGGACCCCCGGGATTGGGGAAAACCACCCTCTCCGGCATCATTGCCAACGAAATGGGGGTTAATGTCCGCATCACCTCCGGTCCGGCCATTGAGAAGGCAGGGGACCTGGCGGCGCTGCTGACCAATCTGAATGAAAATGACATCCTTTTCGTGGATGAAATTCATCGGCTCAACCGCTCGGTGGAGGAGGTCTTGTACCCTGCCATGGAGGATTTTGCAATAGATATCATCATCGGAAAGGGGCCCTCCGCCAACTCCATCCGGTTGGATCTGCCGAAGTTTACCTTGATCGGAGCCACCACCAGGGCGGGTCAGCTGTCCGCGCCCCTGAGAGACCGGTTCGGAGTGACGCTCCGCCTGGAGCTGTACACGCCGGAGGAGCTGGCGCTGATTGTCACCCGGTCCGCCGGGATTCTGGACGCACCCATCGAGCGGGACGGGGCCATGGAAATCGCCCGGCGCAGCCGGGGGACGCCACGGATCGCCAACCGGATGCTCCGGCGGGTCAGGGATTTTGCCCAGGTGGTAGGGAACGGCGTGATTACCAAGGAACTGTCGGACAAGGCGCTGACGGCGCTGGAGGTGGATTACCTGGGGTTGGACAATATTGACCGGCGGATGCTCAGGGCTGTTATCGAGTACTACGGCGGCGGGCCGGTGGGGTTGGAGACGCTGGCGGCCACCATCAATGAGGAAGCGGTAACGCTGGAGGATGTATACGAGCCGTATCTGATGCAGATCGGGTTCCTGACCCGGACGCCCAGGGGGCGCTGCGTCACGGCAAAGGCGTACCAGCATCTGGGCGCCGCCGTCCCCGGCGGCGGGCCGGGGATGGATCAGCTGACATTTTGAGCGGAGTGGGGGAGAGCCGGAGATCTGCACAGATCAGAGGCAGACTGCAGGCTCTGCCGGGGGCTTCTTGGAGCTGGTCGGACTGGCCGGGTGAACGCTGCCGGCAAAGCTTGAGACGAGGTGCGTCCCGCGCTTCACAATATTCATTGAAGCTGGTCCGGTCATGGTATTTTGCAAGAAGACGCAGCAAGATGCCGCAATACAGAACTTGCGTCAATTCATACATTTTGCGTGTTCCAAAAGTGGCGCAGCCACTTTTGAAAGGAAGAGGAGCGGGGAGGGTTCAGTACTTTTTCCGTGGGCCGGCCTGCGGACGGCTTGGCGCTGAAAGCGCCGCTTTGCGGTGCTTCACGGATTTACACGCCGCCGGAAAAGGGATCGATATTTATTTTTGCCTCCGGCGAAGACTCCAGCGGAGGGCTTTTTGACAGTCTGCATATATTATAGTATACTCCTTTCAAGGGTACTATGCTGACGCGCCTTTTGGGGTGCTGACAACACCTTTGGAAGTGATTGCGAAAAAATCCCGGAGCAGAGAATATGTTGAGATATAAGATCAATATATTAGAAAACAGAGGATTCCAGCTATCGCTTACGGAAGGAAAAAATATTGCCGGAAACGGCGCTTCAAAAAATGAGAAGCGGAAATACTTCTGTCAACCTGCCGGGTTTGGAACCTGATTTGCCAAATTTTCCGCAGCCGGTCTGGGATCTGGCGGAATGGGCGGAGGATGAACAGCCGTAATTTATTCAGTTGGCAAGGTGCGCTGCAACAGCCTTTTTGGCAGCCCGGCTGCGCTGATCCGGTACCTGATCGGGCGTCGACTTTCTTCAGGGCCCGCGCCTCGGAGGTGGTCTTCCCTCATATTGGGGGAAACAGAGGGGAAAGTTGCCGGGTAATGGGCAACCGCGTAAAAATATTTTGCGGTTCCTACGAAAGAAAAGGATCCCGTCCGGAGAGGCGGACGGGGCAGAACAGACCATTCGCGCCCCAGGGCGTGAAGAGAGGAAGGAATCAAATGGGTAAGCTTTTTGGAACCGACGGTATCCGGGGCGTCGTAGGGGAAAACCTGACGGCGGAGCTGGCCTACCGGGTGGGGCAGGCGGTAGCCGTGACCCTCTGCGAGGAAAAGGGGCGGCCGCCCCTGATCACCATCGGCATGGATACGCGCATCTCCTCCGACATGCTGGAAGGGGCGCTGATTGCGGGCATCACCTCCGTGGGCGGCGGCGTGATGCCCCTGGGCACTATTCCCACTCCGGCGGTGGCCTATCTGACCATAAAGGTGGGCGCGGACGCAGGCGTGGTGATCTCCGCCAGCCACAATCCCTTCGAGCACAACGGCATCAAGGTGTTCAACAGCCAGGGCTACAAGCTCTCCGACGCGCTGGAGGACCGGGTGGAGGAAAAAATCCTCTCCGGCGAGCCCATGCCCATCAAAAAGGGCGGGGAAATCGGCAAGCGCATTCATGGAATGAAAAATCTGAAATATGAATATATCAAACATCTGGCGGGGACGGTTCAGGATGATCTTGGGGGGCTCCGGGTGCTGGTGGACTGCGCCAACGGCGCGGCGGCGGCGACGGCCCCCGACCTCTTTGCCGGATTCGCCATCGAGGCGGATTTCATTCACCGCAAGCCCAACGGGGTGAATATCAATCTGAAGTGCGGCTCGACGCATCTCAAAAGTCTGGCGGCTATGGTCACGGCCGGCGAGTACGACCTCGGCATTGCCTTTGACGGCGATGCGGACCGCTGCCTGATGATCGACGAGAAGGGCAGCGTTGTGGACGGCGACAAGACCATGGCCGTATGCGGAAAATACATGAAGGATCAGGGACTGCTGACCGGCCGGGCCATTGTGGGAACGGTGATGAGCAACCTGGGGCTGCATGAGTTCTGCAACAGAAACAATATTCGCCTGATCTGTACGCCGGTAGGGGACCGGAACGTACTGGAGAAGATGCTGGAGTCCGGCTACCGCATCGGCGGGGAGCAGTCGGGGCATACCATCTTCACCGATTACGCCACCACCGGCGACGGTCAGCTGACGGCATTGCAGTTTTTGCAGATTCTCAAGCGCAGCGGCGAGACAGCCTCGGCGCTGGCCTCCATCTGTCCCAGCTATCCCCAGACCCTGGTGAATGTGGAGCTCCCCAACCAGCCGGGGCTGAAGGAGAAAATCATGTCCTCCCAGGCGCTCAGAGACGCAGTGGCGAAGGAGGAGGAGGCCCTGGGCGGCGACGGCCGGGTGCTGGTCCGTCCGTCCGGTACGGAGCCTCTGATCCGGGTCATGGTGGAGGCCAAGACCGCCGGGGAGGCCGGCGGATGCGCCGGACGGCTGGCGGATTTGGTGAATGCGCTAAAAATTTGAGGAAATGGTTTACAAATTTTTAATATTTGCTTGACAAACCCACAGGAGAATAGGTATAATAAAGATGTCGATCACGGAAGCCCAATTAGACGCATACGCGGTCCTGCCGGACGAGGAATTGTCCGCCCTGGCGAAACAGGGGGATCGGGATGCGGAGGAAACGCTGGTCAAGCGGTACACCCGCCTGGTCAGGCAGCTGGCCCGGCCCTTTTATCTGGCAGGGGGGGACAGCGACGATTTGATACAGGAGGGCATGATCGGCCTGATGTGCGGCGTCCGGGAGTATGACGCAGACCGTCCTGCCGGGTTTCGCACGTTTGCAGAAATATGTATCCGCAACCGGCTGTATTCCGCTGTCCGGGCCGCTGCCCGGGATAAGCATACGCCGCTCAATCAGTCGGTTCCTCTTGAAATACCCTTCTTTGACGGTCAAGGCTCCATATACGGCGGGATGGCGGGGGAGGATCCCCAGGATTTGCTCATCGGCCGGGAGGGAGTCCAGGACACCCTGAGCCATGTGCGCAAACAGTTGTCCGAGTTCGAGGCGAAGATTTTGGGGTACTATTTAGACGGCATGACCATCCGGGAAATGGCCAAAGCGGTTTCACGGTCCCCCAAGTCGGTGGACAACGCCGTGCAGCGCATCCGGCGCAAGGCAGCGCGGCACCTTGATTCTGGCGGTATCAGCAAAGGCTGAGCGCAATATATTTTTTTCTATTCAAAGAGAGGGTAAAATCATGTACGAAGACAAGACCTTAGTTTGCAAGGAGTGCGGTCAGGAGTTCGTTTTCACCGCCGGCGAGCAGGAGTTCTACGCTGAGCGCGGTTTCCAGAACGAGCCCCAGCGCTGCAAGGCGTGCCGCGATGCTCGCAAGAACGCCGCCCGCGGCCCCCGCGAGTACTTCACCGCGGTCTGCGCGAACTGCGGCGGCGAGGCCAGAGTGCCCTTTGAGCCCAAGAGCGATCGTCCTGTGTATTGCAGCGATTGCTTCGCCAAAATGCGCGAGCAGGGCTGATAGATAGCATGGTCGGGGCGTCCCCTTTCGGGGGGACGCCCATTCTTTTTGGCCTTGAAAAAGCAGCGCCGCTGCACAAATTTTCCATCTATTGGGAAAATCCTCTATTCCCATTCCGGCGGATGAATGGTATACTAATGACATGAACCAATCAGGCGGAGGCCAAATTTGAATTTTGAAGGAGAAGAACGATATGTCTATTTTAGTCTGCGGCGGCGCCGGCTATATCGGCAGCCATACCTGTGTGGAGCTGGTGGAGGCCGGATACGACATTGTGGTGGCGGACAACCTCTGCAACGCCAGCGAGGAGGCCCTGCGCCGGGTGGAGACCATCAC
>CAJTUD010000003.1:7570-12437 GCA_910579725.1 uncultured Oscillospiraceae bacterium
CGGGCTCAAGGCCGTGGGCGAGAGCGTGTCCAAGCCCCTGGAGTACTACTCCAACAATCTTGTCAGTACGCTGTACCTGCTCAGCGCCATGCGGCGGCATGGGGTGAAGAATTTTGTGTTCTCCTCCTCCGCCACGGTGTACGGCGATCCCGCTACTGTGCCCATCCGGGAGGATTTCCCCACCGGCGGCACCACCAACCCCTACGGCACCAGCAAGCTTTTCCAGGAGAAGATGCTCATGGATATCTGCGAGGCTGACAAGGAGCTGAACGTGGCGCTGCTGAGGTACTTCAATCCCATCGGGGCCCATGAGAGCGGCCTGATCGGGGAGGACCCCAATGGTATCCCCAACAATCTGGTTCCCTATATCGCCAAGGTGGCGGTGGGCCAGCTGGAGAAGGTCCACGTCTACGGCAACGACTATCCCACCCCCGACGGCACCGGTGTGAGGGATTATATCCACGTGGTGGATCTGGCCAGAGGACATGTAGCGGCGCTGAAGAAGCTGGACACGGGCTGCGGCCTCTTCGTCTGCAACCTGGGTACCGGCAACGGCTACAGCGTGCTGGATGTGCTCCACGCCTATGAGAAGGCCTGCGGGAAGGAGCTGCCCTACGTCATTGATCCCCGCCGTCCCGGCGACATCGCCGCCTGCTACGCAGACCCCGCCAGAGCCCGGGATGAGCTGGGATGGGAGGCCAGGTATGGCATCGAGGATATGTGCGCCTCCTCCTGGAAGTGGCAGTCCGGGAATCCCAACGGGTACAAGGGATAAGCGGAAGGATGCCATGGGAGGGTCCGGCTATGGAAAAAATTGAGATCAGGCCCTATGACGGCAGCTGCGAAGCGGAGATGCTCTCCGATATCGCAGCGTTCTGGACCACCCACTATCTCACCGTGACGCCGGAACAGGCGGCGGAAGACTTGCGCGCCTGGACGGCGGAGGGTCACGAGCTGTACGTGATTCTTGCCGGAGGGGAAAGCGCGGGGTTCCTCCATATGGGCAGCCGGGGCAGCAACTGCGACTGGCTGGAGGACGTATTTGTCCGGGAGGAGCTGCGGGGCCGGGGCATCGGCGGACGGGCTATCGAGCTGGCCTGGGAGATGCTTCGGGAGAAGGGACTGGAGACCATGTACCTGGAGGTGGTCCCCGCCAATGCGGCGGCGATCCGGCTGTACCATAAGCTGGGATTTGTCAACCTGAATACGCTGACGCTCAACCGCTCGGTGAAAGAAAAGAGCCAGCTGGGTACGGAAACCATCGGCGGTCTGACCTTCCGCACCTACCGTCCGAACCACGGGTGAAACCGCTGTTCGCCGGAGGGGATCCGAAAAATCTGATAAACGTTCGCCCCTTTTTCTTTTCAGAAAAAGGGGCGAACGTTTATCATCAAATAATTGGAAAAGGTTCTTGAAAATCGGGAAAGTCCGGCGGTTAAAACGGAGCAGGACGGCGCTGCCGCCCTGCTCTGCGCTATTTTTCCGCGCCTCCTTTTTCGCTTCTCAGGTGTGCCGGCTATATCTGTTCCACGGTGAAAACATCCTCAATGGTGACTCCGAAGGCTTTGGCAATATTCCACGCCAGCACCAGCGAAGGATTATACCGGCCTTTTTCCAGGTTTCCAATAGTCTCCCGGCGGACGCCCACAAGTCTGGCCAGATCCTCCTGCTTCATGCTGTGCTTTGCCCGATACTCCTTGATACGATTCCGGATCATTCAACCGCTCCCTTTCGCTCTTTCCACTCCAGAGTCATAAGCGCTGCGGTAAAAGCGAAAATTGCGGCGGCGAAGCTCAGACCGAAGGCGGTTGGGACGGCTTTGACGCCGCCGTATATGAAAGAACAGATGAACAGGAAGGGGACAAGGGAAATCATTTCGGACATGAATGCAAAGGTGGCGGCTTTCCGGACATTGAGACGGAAAAATTCATCCGGTATCACCCAGAAATAGCGGAGATAGTAGGCGAATCCAAAAAAACCATACAGACCCGTGTTTCCGGATCTCCAGCCCAGGATGGAGATCAGTGCCAGCAGAGATAAAAATCCTAAATAATTAACTTGACGTTTCATGAAAGCCTCCTCTGATATGTGGTATATTTCGCGTGTTATGATAGAAATATACCACATATCAGAGGAGCTGTCAAGAGAAAAGGAGGGGGTTTCCGCAGTGAAAACCCTGCAAAACGACAAAACCGTGTCTTGACAAGTGGGAATGATACCTATATTATAAGGGAGAATCTTTATAAAGGAAGGACGCCTCCATGGCCGAACAGATCACCAGCCGCTCCAATCCACTTATGGCTCATATCCGCAAGCTGGCCTCCTCCCGGTCCCACCGGTATGAGACGGGAGAATACCTGGGCGACGGAGTGAAGCTGCTGGAGGAGGCGGCGCGCTGGAAAGCGGCGCTGACGGCGGTGGTGTATACGCCGGGGACGGCGCTGCCGGCTCTGCCGCCGGAGGTAAGGCTGGTGGAGGTGCCGGAGGATGTGATGCGCTCCGTCAGCCCTATGGAAGCGCCGCAGGGGGCTTTGTTTCTGGCCCGCATTCCCTCGCTGGAAGCGCCGGAGAAATTGTCTGAAGGACGCTATCTGGCTCTGGAGGGCGTGCAGGACCCGGGCAACGTGGGGACCATTCTCCGGACGGCGGACGCTTTCGGGGCGGACGGTGTGTTTTTGCTGCCCGGGTGCGCGGATGTGTACAACCACAAGACCGTAAGGAGCTCCATGGGAGCGGTTTTTCGTCTTCCGGTCTGGAGCTGCGGCCTGAAGGAGCTGGCGGCGCTGGCGGAAACCGCCGGAGTGCCGCTGCTGGGCGCCGCGCTGAGGGAGGATACTGTGGAGGTGGGCGAGACGGATCTCCACAGGGGCGTGGTGCTGCTGGGCAGCGAAGGGAAGGGACTGAGCGAGGCGGCGCTGGCTGCCTGCACCAGGACGGTGCGGATTCCGATGGCGGAACGGTGTGAGTCGCTGAACGTGGCGGCTGCTGCTGCCGTCCTGCTCTGGGAAGGGTACCGCCGCTGAAAAGCGCGTATACAGAAAAGTGATTCCCCCGGGGCCCGGCAGGTCCCGGAGAAAGGAGCCTCCCGTGACGCAGTTGAAATATTGGCTCTGGCTGGCGAATCTCCCGCGGACCGGCAGCCAGGTGAAGCTGGCTCTTCTGGAGCATTTTGGCAGTCCGGAGAATATCTACTACGCAGACAAAGAGGAATACTTATTGGTAGAGGGGATGAACCGTCCGGCGGCGGAAAGCCTGGGGGATAAGTCCCTGGCCGCCGCGGACCGGATTCTGGGGGACTGCGACCGGCTGGGACTGAGAATCGTCACCAAGCAGGACGTGGAGTACCCGGACCGGCTGAGGAACATCTATGATCCGCCGCTGCTCTTGTACATCCAGGGGCGAATGCCCCGGTTTGACGACGAGGTGGCTGTCGCTATGGTGGGCACCCGGCGGGCTTCCCCCTATGCCATGGAGATGGGAGAAAAGCTGGCCTTCCAGATGGCCGGGCTGGGAGCGGTGATCGTCTCCGGGCTGGCCGCCGGCGGCGATGCGGCCGCCCACCGGGGAGCCCTCCGGGCCGGAGGGTTTACCGCCGCCGTGATCGGAGGAGGGCACGATATCGTCTACCCCAGGGAGAACCGATTTCTCTATGAGGACATCGCCGCCAGAGGCGTGATCCTTTCGGAATATCCGCCGGGAAGCGAACATATGGGCAGCCACTTCCCTGTGCGAAACCGCATTATCAGCGGGCTGAGCCTGGGCGTGGTGGTCATTGAGGCCCCGGAGCGCAGCGGCGCTCTCATTACCGCCAGCCGGGCGCTGGATCAGGGCAAGGATGTGTTTGTCATTCCCGGGCAGGTGGGGGACTACCGCTGCGCCGGAAGCAACGGCCTGCTCCGGGACGGCGCGGGGGTGGCAACCGACGCGTGGGACGTGCTCAGCGGCTACGCCGGAAAGTATCCCCACAAGATCCGCTCCCTGAGAATGGAGGAGCCCCGGCGGTTCGGTGGCGCGTCTCCGGCGGAAAAGTCCCGGCGGACCGGGAATGAGCCGTCCGCCGGAAAACCGAAGGCGCCGGAAAAGCCTGTTCTGGATCTCTCCGGGGACCACGGGCTCACCGACGATCAGACGAGGATCATCAGGGCGCTGAACGGCCGGACGCTCCAGGTGGACGACCTGATCGAGGAAACCCAGATTTCCACCCGGCGGGTCCTGGCTGCCCTGACCATACTGGAATTGGACCGGATCGTGACACAGGAGAGCGGCAAGCGCTTCTCCCTGGCGGTCACGCTTCTATAAACTTTCGCCCATTGGGGCAATATTACAGCGGCACACCCAAGGGTGCGCGTGATCCAGGAGGAAAGAATGGCAAAATCGAGTCTCGTGATCGTGGAGTCTCCCGCCAAGGCAAAGACCATCGGCAAGTATCTGGGTCCCAGCTATCAGGTGAAAGCCTGTATGGGCCACCTGAGGGACCTGCCCAAAAGCACTTTGGGCGTGGATATTGACAACAACTTTGAACCGAAATACTGCCCCATCAAGGGGAAAGAGGACATTATCAGCGACCTGAAAAAATCCGCCAAGGCCAGCGACGTGGTCTATCTGGCCACCGACCCGGACCGGGAAGGGGAAGCTATCAGCTGGCATCTGAAAGAGCTGCTGGACCTGGAGGATCAGAAGGCCCGCCGCGTGACCTTCAATGAGATCACCAAGCGGGTGGTCAGTGAGTCTATTGCCCGGCCCCGGGAGATCGACCAGAGTCTGGTGGACGCCCAGCAGGCCCGGCGGATTCTGGACCGGATTGTGGGCTATCAGCTCTCGCCCCTGCTGTGGAAAAAAATCCGCAGCGGCCTGTCCGCCGGAAGGG
>CAJTUD010000003.1:12447-74218 GCA_910579725.1 uncultured Oscillospiraceae bacterium
CCGTGGCGACCCGGATGGTCTGCGACCGGGAGCATGAGATCGCGGCCTTCCAGCCCCAGGAGTACTGGTCCCTGGACGCGCGGCTGACCCCCGACGGCTCTGAGCGGAACGCTTTTCTGGCCCACTACCACGGGGAGAACGGCAAAAAGAAGGAGCTCAATTCCATCGAGGAGGTCAACGCGGTGGTGGAGGCGGTGAAAACCGCCGCCTTTACCGTGAAAACCGTGAAGCGGCAGGAGCGCCAGCGCCAGCCAGCCCCGCCCTTCACCACTTCCACCCTCCAGCAGGAGGCCAGCCGGAAATTGAGCATGACCCCCCGGCGGACTATGGCCATCGCCCAGCAGCTCTATGAGGGCGTGGATATCTCCGGCGAGGGCACCGTGGGCCTGATCACCTATATGCGTACCGACTCCCTGCGCTTGAGCGACGAGGCCCTGGCCGCAGCCAGGGGCTTCATTCAGGGCCGGTACGGCAAGGGGTACTGCCCCGAGGCCCCCCGGACCTATAAGACCAAGGCGGGGGCCCAGGACGCCCACGAGGCCATCCGGCCCAGCGATGTGGAGCTGACTCCGGAGCGGGTGAAGGGTGATTTGACCAACGACCAGTACCGGCTGTACTGGCTGATCTGGAGCCGGTTTGTGGCCTGTCAGATGTCCAACGCCGTCTATGACGCGGTGTCTGTGGAGATTCAGGCGGGGATTCACGGCTTCCGGGCCAGCAGCAGCAGTCTGAAATTCTCCGGCTACACAGCGGTGTACGAGGAGGGCAAGGACGAGGAGAAGGAGGAAAAGGAGGGCAAGCTCCCGCCTCTTACGGAAGGGCAGGGGCTGCAAAGCCTGGGATTCCAGCCGGGGCAGCACTTCACCCAGCCGCCGCCCCGGTATACCGACGCGTCCCTTATCCGGGCGCTGGAGGAAAACGGCATCGGCCGGCCTTCTACCTACGCGCCTACCGTCAGCACCATTCTGGACCGGGAGTACGTCGTCAAGGACGGCAAGTACCTCCACACCACGCCGCTGGGCGAGGTGGTCAACGGCTTGATGGAGGATAAATTTTCCGACATTGTGGACACCGGCTTCACTGCCAGCATGGAAAAGGAGCTGGACGACGTGGAGGCGGGGAACAAGCAGTGGAAGGAGCTGCTGGGAGCTTTTTACGCACCCTTCCGGGCGGAGCTGGAGCAGGCGGAAAAGGATCTGGAGGGCGTGAGGCTGAAGGTGCCCGACGAGGAATCCGACGAGGTCTGCGATGAGTGCGGAAGGAAAATGGTCATCAAAAGCGGCCGGTTTGGCCGGTTTTTGGCCTGTCCGGGATATCCCGAGTGCACCTTCACCAAGCCACTGGTGGTAGCTATGCCGGGACGGTGTCCCAAGTGCGAGAGCCGCCTGATGAAGCGCACCGGCAACAGCAAGAAGACAGGAAAGCAGTACACCTATTACTGCTGCGAAAAGCTGACCAGCAAGGACGAGAACAACCGGTGCGATTTCATGACCTGGGACGTACCGGTGGCGGACGATTGCCCGGTGTGCGGACAAACCATGTTCAAGAAGGCGGGGAAGGGGTTCAAGAGGCCCTTCTGCATCAACGAGCAGTGCGAGAACTTCACCCCGGAGGAAAAGCGGGGCGGCTGGAAGAAGAAGCCCAGCGAGGGCGAGGAGGCGGCCGCGCCGGAGGAGACGAACTCCGAGGCCGCGAAGAAGACGGCCGCAGGGAAAAAGCCGGCAGCCGCAGCCAGGAAAACTGCGGCAGAGAAGAAGTCGGCGGCTCCCAAGAAGACAGCGGCTGGGAAAAAATCATCCGCGTCCAAGAAGACGGCCGTCAGAAAGTCCACGACGAAGAAAGCGGCGGCAAAGGAATAAAGTCCTTGCAGACGGGCTGGATCCAGGCCGCGCGGACGCGGTTTCCTTTATGCAGTCTTCAAGGTGCTGCCGGTATGAGCATGGGGAAGCGGATGCGTCTGCGTGATGCCGGTTTTGTGATGTTACAATGGACTATTTGGCCGGCCGGATGAGAGAGGGAAAAAATGAACGTTACCGTAATCGGCGCCGGGCTCGCGGGGTGCGAGGCGGCGTGGCAGCTGGCAAAGCGGGGGATTGCAGTCACCCTGTGGGAAATGAAGCCGAAAAAAATGTCCCCCGCCCACTCCAGCGGGGATTTCGCGGAGCTGGTGTGCTCCAACTCCCTGAGGGGCGCGGGGCTGGAAAACGCCGTAGGGCTTTTGAAGGAAGAAATGCGGCGGCTGGGCAGCATCATCCTGGAGGCGGCAGACGCCACCAGAGTGGAGGCCGGAGGCGCTCTGGCGGTGGACAGGAATGGGTTTTCCGCGTACGTTACCCGGGCGGTGCGGTCGCACCCCGGCATCACAGTGATGGAGGGAGAGATCACCCGTCTGCCGGAGGAGGGTGAGGTTCTGGTGGCCACCGGGCCGCTGACCAGCGATGGGCTGGCGGGATACCTGAGGGAGCTGACCGGCGGAGAGGACGCGGCACTGCACTTTTTTGACGCTGCCGCGCCGCTTGTGACCTTTGAGAGCCTGGATATGTCCCGGGCGTGGTTTGCCAGCCGCTACGACAAGGGAACGGCGGACTATGTCAACTGCGCTCTGGAAAAGGAGGAGTACCAGGATTTCTGGCATGCGCTGTGCGAAGCGGAGGAGGCGGAGGTCCACGGCTTCGAGGACCGGAACGTTTTTGAGGGCTGCATGCCGGTGGAGGTTATGGCCCGCAGGGGAGAGGATACGCTGCGGTACGGACCGCTGAAACCCAGGGGACTGAGGGACCCGTCCACAGGCCGGGAGCCTTACGCGGTGGTGCAGCTGAGGAAGGACAACGCGGAGGGAACCATCTACAATCTGGTGGGCTTTCAGACGCATCTGAAGTTCGGGGAGCAGAAGAGGGTATTTTCCATGATCCCGGCGCTGAAAAACGCGGAGTATGTGCGCTATGGCGTGATGCACCGGAATACGTATCTGGATTCGCCCAGGCTGCTGGACCGGTACTACCGACTGAAAAGCAACCCGAGGATCACCTTCGCCGGGCAGATGACCGGGGTGGAGGGGTATGTGGAGTCCGCCGCATCAGGATTTCTGGCGGCGGTGGAGCTGGCCAGGCGGCTGGAGGGACGGGAGCCCATTGACTTCCCCAGGGAGACGGCGCTGGGAGCGCTGAGTCTGTACATTTCGGACGGGACGGTCAAAGAGTTTCAGCCGATGAATATTAATTTCGGGATTATTACCCCGCTGGGATATAAGGTAAGGGGTAAGAGGAACAAGAACCAGGAGATTTCCCGGAGGTCTTTGGAAATTATCGCGAAGCTGAAGCCGGAGATTTTGGTGTAATTGTCGCGGTAAACGCAGCAGCGCGTCCCGGGAGGACCCGAAGCGATACGGCAGGGGTGTTTTTGCTTTTTCCTGCAAAGAAAAAGAAGGCCCGCAGGCAGCCGGAGCAGTTGTTTGCGCCGCAGGCGCCAATGATGTTCCCCGCGCCGGCGAGGCGAGGATCTGAACAAAGAATCGCAGCTGGACCGCCGCGCAGCGGCGGTAAAAAGAAGGGAGCTTCCATTGAAGATCATCGTAGACGCCATGGGCGGCGACAACGCCCCGGAGGAGATCGTAAAAGGGGCCGTCCAGGCCGCCAGGGCCCGGGCGGGCCTGGAGATCGTGCTGGTGGGCAGGGAAGAGGAGGTAACGGCTGCGGCAGCCGGCTGCGGCGGGCTGCCGCAGGCAGTGCGTATTGTCAACGCCACGGAGATTATCGACATGCACGACGACCCTGCCACGGCCTTCAAGATCAAGAAGGATTCCTCCATGACTGTGGGGCTGACCATGCTGAAAAACGGCGAGGGCGACGCCTTCGTCTCAGCCGGCAGCACCGGCGCACTGCTGAGCGCAGGCACCCTGCTGGTGAAGCGGGTACGGGGTATCCGGCGGGCCGCCATGGCGCCTCTGCTGCCCACGGCGGGGAAGGGCCTGGTCCTGGTGGACTGCGGAGCAAACGCGGAGTGTACGGTGGAGTACCTGATCCAGTTCGCCTACCTGGGCAGCTTTTACGCCGCCAAGGCTCTGGGGCTGGAAAGGCCCAGGGTGGCGCTGCTCAACATCGGTACGGAGGACTCCAAGGGCGACCAGCTCAGGCAGGACGCTTACAGAGCGCTGAAGGAGGCGGGGGAGGCAGGGCATCTGAACTTCACCGGCAACATCGAGGCGAAAGAGGCCATCAAGGGCGGATGCGACGTGGTGGTGACTGACGGCTTCTCCGGCAATGTGATGCTCAAGAGCATCGAGGGCGTGGGCTCCTTTATGGGGAAGGAGCTGAAGGGTATTTTTTTACAGAGCCTGAAGACCAAAATTGCCGCGCTGCTGGTCAAAAACGGATTGTCTGCCTTCAAGGAGCGGCTGGATCCGGATACCATCGGCGGCACGCCATTCCTGGGCCTTCAGAAGCCCGTTATCAAGGCCCACGGGTCCAGCAAGGCGCGGGCCATTGAAAACGCGGTCTATCAGGCCGCAGCCGCCGCAGAGGCGAATCTGGCCGCGGAAATCGAGGCCAATATTGAACTGATGAAGACCGGGCGATGACCGGCGGGCAGAAAATGGAAGAAATCTGCCGCTGCCCTATTGACAGATGAGGCGAAAAGATTTATCATTCCATTGGCATACTATTACCGACCATCCCCTTGCGAAAGGAGGGAAACGACATGCAGGACATCTTTGAGCGTATGCAGAGAATTATCTCTGAGCAATTCTCCGTAGAAGAAGACGAGATCACGATGGATACGTCCTTCGAGGAGGATTTGGGCGCCGACTCCGTTGACCTGGTTGAGCTGGTTATGAGTATGGAGGAGGCGTTCGATATCGGCGAGGTGCAGGAGGACGAGCTGAGCGGGCTGTCCACCGTAGGCGACTGCGTCAATTTCCTGACGAGCAAGCTGGACGACTGAGGGCCCTGTTGCCTTCACAGCTGTTGCATACAGATGCTAAGAGGGCCTCGTCAGGGGGGATGCTGTCCCCGCAGGCGAGGCCTTTTCTTTGGAAAGGAGGGATCCGATATGGAATCCCTGGAAAAAAAGCTGGGCTACCGCTTCCAAGACCGGGAAAAGCTCAACGAAGCCCTCAATCACAGCTCCTATGCCAATGAGCACCGGGGCAGTCTGGGCAGCAATGAGAGACTGGAATTTCTGGGCGACAGCGTGCTGGGCTTTGTATCGGCGGAATATCTGTACCAGAGCCATCCGGATCTGCCGGAGGGAGATCTGACCAGAATGAGGGCGGCGCTGGTATGCGAGCAGAGCCTGTATGAGGTGGCCAAGGAGCTGGAGTTGGGCAGCTATCTGAAACTGGGACGGGGCGAGGAGGCCGGAGGAGGCCGCCAGCGGCAGTCCATTCTGGCGGACGCGGTGGAGGCGGTGTTTGCCGCAGTGTACCTGGACGGAGGGATCGAGCAGGTCCGGGAGCTGATTATAAGGGTATTGCTGAGCAGGGCGCCTGCCGCGGAGGAGCGGAAGGATTATAAAACCACCCTTCAGGAGGTCGTCCAGCGCAGAAGCGGGCAGAGCCTGACGTACCACATGGTTTCCCAGAGCGGACCGGACCACAACAAGACCTTCCTTTTTGAAGTGCGTCTCAATGACCAGCCCGTAGGCCAGGGCAGGGGACACAGTAAAAAAGAGGCCGAGCAGGCCGCCGCCAGAGACGCGCTGGAAAGTGCCGGCGGCGGGGACGCTTCCGCTTCCTGAAAAGGACGCGGCGCGTGCAGATAGGCAAGCCTCCGCTGCCGTCGGAGGCTTGCCTATCTGTCTGCCTGGGAGAGATATAAATTTTACCCCTGCGTTTTCCATGTGCTCAAAATTGAATCGGGAGTATAGTCAATGCAGTTGAAAAAGCGCAAAGACGCTTTTGACGGACATTGCGGCGGGAAAAGGGCTACTGGACCGCCAGAGGACCGGCCAGCCGCCGGAGAAGCTTCCGGCAGGGCTGGAACAGGGCGAGGGCCATGACAAAGTTTCCCGCGCAGTGGAGCACGTCGAAGGGAATGCCGGAGATCCACCAGCTCAGCGCGAAGGCCCAGCCGCCTGACGCCCAGTAGGTCAGGGCGCACAGCGCTCCGAAGCACAGGCCAAATCCGCCGGACAGCGCCGCCCATCCAAGGGAGGATTCCATCCGCCGCAGCAGCCGGGCGGCCGCGGCCAGAATCAGCCACACATACAGGTAACAGGCCGACCAGTAGCCGAATCCCCAGGTGGTGATCTCCAGCAGGATGTAGGCGTAAATAGGAAGAAGCGCCCGCCAGCCCAGTACCGATATATACACCATTACCAGCAGGGACACCGGTTCGATGTTGGGCATCCAGGCCATAGCCAGCTTGGCGGCGTACAGTACCGCCGCCAGAAGACCTAGGACTGCCAGATTCCGGGCCGGCGTTCTGTCAGAATTCGCCATAACCCACGGTGAAGGTCAGCTCGTACTTCTCCCCGCCGGCAATGGGGGTGGCGTCTGCGCTGGTGTTCACCATTTCGCCGTTTTTAGTGATTTTCCACCACTCCTGGGCGGCCTCATCCGCACTCTCCCCGTCGGCGGTGAGAATGTATAGTCCATAGGTGCTCTGGTTGTCCTCCACTACGCCGCCCTCTACCAGGGCCGGGCCCAGGTACTCCTGCTGCGTGGTCAGAGGAAAGTCCCTGGTGGAGCCGTCGCCATGGACTACCTGGACGGTGATCTGTTTTCCGCCGGCCGTCCCCTTGGGAGAGGCTGCGCGCCATACCGCCAGCAGGACCGCAGCCACGGCAATCAGGCAGATCACGGCAATGACAGCTTTCTGATTTCCGCCGCTTTTCTTTTCTGTACTCATTGTGTTTATACCTCCTGTGTCCCAGAACGCCTGTGCGGCGTGCTGTTGGACCGATGCTATAGCTGGCACGCTGGAGAAGCGGTAAAAGAAGGGGGAAAGATAGCGCAGGGCAAGGCAGAGAATGCAGGCGGGCTGATTGCCTCCGCCAAAGACGGCAACGCCGTCCCGCGCTGTTTTGACCACCGGACTTTACCGGTTTTCAGGTGTGCCGGCTACATTATACCATTGGTTTGCCGCGTGCGCAAGCGTTGATTTCCAGGCGGTTTGTAAACGGACAGGCAAGCCCCGCCATGGCGGGGCCTGCCTGTCCGAATGCTTATTTTCCAAGCTTTTTTTGCAGGGAATCCGGATTCATCGCGTAACGCAGAGCGGTTTCCGAGGAGATACGCCCCGCCCGGTACAGGCGGAGGATGGACTCGTCCATGCTGATCATTCCTTCCGCGGAGGCGGACTGAATGGTGGAATCAATCTGATGGATGCGGCTGTCCCGCACCATGCTGCGTACAGCCGTGTTCAGATGCATGATCTCAAAGGCGGGGACCATCTGGCCGTTGACGGCGGGCAGAAGTTGCTGGCTGATGACGGTTTTGAGCACCTGAGCCAGCTGGATGCGGATTTGCTGCTGCTGGGCGGGGGGGAAGACGTCGATGATCCGGTCAATGGTGTTGACTGCGCCTACCGTGTGGAGGGTGGAGATCACCAGATGGCCGGTTTCCGCCGCCGTCATGGCGGTCTGAATGGTGTCCAGATCCCGCATTTCACCCAGCAGGATCACATCCGGCGCTTGCCGGAGACTGGCCCGCAGGGCGGTGACATAGCTGGAGGTATCCATGGCCAGCTCCCGCTGGCTGATGATGCTCCTGTCATTCCGGTGGAGATATTCAATAGGGTCCTCGATGGTGATGATATGGGCGTCCCGGGTGCGGTTTACCGCGTCAACGATACAGGCCAGCGTCGTCGACTTTCCGCCGCCGGCGGGACCTGTTACCAGAACCATGCCCCGGGTCATGGCGGATACCTTCATGACCTCCTCCGGGATGTCCATTTCCCGCCAGTTGGGGATGCCGAAGCTGACCACCCGGATGACCGCCGAGAGAGAACCCCGCTGCCGGTAGGTGTTGATCCGGAACCGGGCCAGACCAGTCACGGACAGAGAAAAATCATCGTCACCCACCGACATGCACCGGTCGATGGGCCGGTGGGCCATACTATACAGCTCGCGGACCAGAGTTTCCGAGTCCTCCGGCATCAGACGGCCGTCCTGAATAGGGACAATTCCACCCTCCCGCTTCATGGACACTGCCTTGCCCGCCACAACAAAGAGGTCGGAGGCGCCTTCTTCCACCGCCCGCTTCAGATAGATCAGGACGCTTTCCATTCCATTTTACTCCTTTTGGTTGCTTATTATGGGATTACTCGCCGTCCCATACGGACATGGAGCCGTCGATCTCCCAGCTGCCGGTATATACCGTCTGCCAGCGCTGAATTTTGCAGGTTCTGCCGTTCTGATCCGAAAGCAGAACCGATACCTCCAGCGCCTGATTTTCTCCCATAGGGAGGGAGAACTCTGCTTCCTCTGACGCCCCGTCTGGGAACTCCGCAAGGGTGCGCACAATCTCAATATCCGCCGGAAGCGGGGTGTTGTGATACAGCGCCGCCACAATTTCCACCGCCAGACGGTCCGCCGCATAGTAATCCTCCGCGTTTTGGGCTGTCATGGCGGTGAGCTTTGCCTCCCGGTCCGCTGTGGCGATGGTCAATACGGCAAATACCGACAGACACAGAACGCAGAAGATCATCACCAGGCTCACCGCTCCGGATACGCCTCCGCTCCGTTTCATGACGCCACCTCCAATGCAGCGATTTCCCAGGAAAGAATGGGCTCCGCCAGCAGGTCCTCCGCTGCGGCTGGCCCGGAAATCTCCAGCCGGGCGGCGGCGAGTCCGGTTTCCGCAGGCAGCTCCGGGATCAGCTCCAAAAGAAACAGCAGCTCCACACCTGTGCCGCAATCGCCGACTTTTTGCCAATCCTGATCATAGTACAGCCGCAGCGTTCCGTTTTCCAGGGTTCCGCCGGTAAGATCCGCCATCTTCTCCAGATTGCCTCCTGCGGCCTTGTAGCACTCCGCCGCGCTTCGGGCCTCGCTGACGGCCCGGCTGAGGTCCGCGCTTGTCTGACTGATGACCTCTGAACGGACAAACAGCCCCACGCAGATGGCGGCACACAGAGAAAAGACCCCTATGGAGATCAACAGTTCAATGGCAAACAGACCGGAACGGGTGGGCTTGATTCGTTCCCGCATACTCATCCCACGCTCCTTATATAAATATCGGCGGTCTGCTTCCGTCCGTCCGGGCCGGTCAGGGTCAGCCGCAGCAGTCCCTTTTCCGGCTCGGCCGCTTCCAGCGACCGGGCGGGGGAGACGGCTTCGCCGAACTCCGGGTCCTGCTCCCAGCCTTTTTCACACAGGATCTCCATCAGGTTCCCATTATGGATGTACAAAATCGTCTCATAGGTCAGCCCTTCAAAATCCTGATACAGGAATACCGCGTCTCCGTCTCCGTAGGGCTTGATCTCCACCAGCCCGGCGGCGTCGGCGGCGTGGAGTTTTGCGGTGATGTAGCTGAGACTGACCCGGACGCCGGAGCTCTCCTCCACCCGGTCCGATACCCGGCGGTAGACTACCGCTCCGGCTGCCAGACTCAGCAGCAGAGTGGCTCCAAACACGCACGTCAGCGCCAGGGCCGCCAGGGCTCCCGCGCCGCTCTGCCGCCTCATGGCGCCACCTCCGCCGGTTCCAGGGCGATTACGGTTACGGTAGGACGGATATTGGAGGCAAAAATGTCATAGAAAACCGCGTATTTTTCCTCGTCGATAGCCAGTCCACTTTTTTTCTTCAGCTCCGCGTAGGAGGCGGGGTAGACTCCATCCAGCGAGTAGCAGCTGACCACCGCCCGGTTGACGGCCTCCTCGGCCAGACGGAGTCCCTCCCGGCTGGAGGCTTCGGCAGCCTCCTGCACGCCCCGGACCATCCACACTGCCACTCCCACAAAAAACAGCAGCCCCAATACCAGGGGGATCCATCCGCCCCGGGTTTCATACTTTCGTTTCTTCATACGCCCACCTTTACCCAATGGCAGACAGCAGGCCCATCAGAGGCAGCATCACGCTCAGCAGGATCACTCCGGCCAAAGCGCTGGTAATCACCACAATGGCGGGCTCAATGGCTCCCACCGTCCGGTCGATCCGCCTCAGGCTCTCCTCCTCCTGTCGCTGGGCCAGATCTTCCAAGGTATCCGGCAGAGAGCCGGTCTGCTCCGCCAGCTTCAGAAGACGGCAGTCCCTGCCGGTGAACAGGCCGCTCTCCGCCAAAGCATCGGCGGGACTGCCGCCCTCCTCGATATCCTTCCGGCAGCGGGCGGTCTTCTCATCGATCTCCCTGGCTCCGCCGCAGAGCCGGGCGGACAGCTCCACAGATTCCTCCATGCTCAGTCCGCTGGCAACCGCCATGGACATGGAGGAGGCGAACCGGGACACGGCCATCTGGCCCAAAACGCCCCGGCCGCCAAACCGGCGGCGGAACCAGAGCGTAAATTTCTCCCGCAGGGAGGGAATCAGGCCCACCGCCAGCGCAGCGGCGGCTATGACGGTCAGAACCGCGGCGATGCCTGTACCGGCTCTGGCCAGTACGCTGCCGGCGTTCATCATGCCCGTGGCCACTGCGCCCATACGCACGCCCAGTTGGGCGAACACCCGGTCAAAAACCGGCAGCACCTGGGTAATCAGAAGAATCACCACCGCAACCATGACGGCGAACAGCGTCGCCGGTACCGCCACGGCGCCGCGGATGTCCGCGGCCATGCGCAGCTGCCGGTCGTAGTGGCGCTGAAGGGAGAGGAGGACATCCTCCAGTCTTCCTGTCTGCTCGGCCAGGGCGACCATGTCGGTCATATACGCAGGAAAAGCCTCTGTCTCCCGCAAAGCGGAAGCCAGAGGCATACCCTCGTCTGTTGACCGGCACAGCGCATCCAGCCAGGACCGGGTATCCGGGTCCTTCTCATCTTCCCGCAGCATGCTGAGACCTTCGGCCAACGGCACACCGGACCGGACCAGCTGATAGAGTTCCCGGCAGAAGATGGGGAGATATGGGGTGGGGACGCGCAGTCGTTTCATATGAAGCTCCTCCGAATCAATAGAGATATTTCTCTTTATAGTTGGCGGGGTTGTTGATGTACTCCATGATGCCCTTGCTCTGCTTACCGCTGGAGGCAAAGGTGGGATCCATCAGTTCCCAGACGCTGCCGTCAAAGTAGATCATGCTCTCCACCCAGCCGCTGTCCTCGCTCCATACGTTGATCCAGGCGTGATACTCGCCACGGCTGGTATAACCCACTACCAGCTTGACAGGCACGCCCTGGCTGCGCAGCATGGCGGCCATCAGGGCGGCGTAGTCAAAGCAGATGCCCTTTTTTTCGTCCATCACGCTGTCCACGTCGGGCAGATAACCGGTCAGACTGCCGCTCTTGGCGTCTCTGGCCTTGGCGGAGTCATATTTCAGGTTTGTGACCACCCACTCGTAAATTACGCGGACCTTGCTCAGATTGTCCTCAGCCTGCCCGTCTTCGATCAGTTCTGCCGCCATGGAAACCACTTCGGAGTCATCGGAGTAGTTGACGTACTGATTGGGACGGATGAAGGGGGCGAACTCGTCGCTGAGCCGGGCGTTGATGCTGACAGAGAGCTCGTTGGTGTACGCAGTGCCGGAAACATTCTTATGGACGGAAATCTGATAAGTCCCGCTGCCGTCGGAGAGCGGGAAGACCGCGTACTCTCCGCTGGAGGGCAGGTCGTACTTGTACATGTCGGGGCAGTTGGGGCCCTTGATCTGTACCTTCAGCTTGGGACTGCCGCCGCCGGTCCACTTTACCATGATGTAGCCGTCCGCAGCGTTGGAATAGTCAATAAGGGCGGTACGGCCGTCCTTTACCGCGGTGCCGGAGGCCACGGGGCTGAGTACGATGCTGATGGGAGGCAGGCCGGAAAGGGGGACTGCGCCGTCCAGAATCGCGCCCAGGGCGGCGGCTTCCGCCGTACTCTCCGCCGGAGCGGCACAGCCGCATACCGCGCCCAGCAGCAGCGTCAAAGCCAGAAATGCGCTGATCCATCTTTTTCTCATGATACTATCACCCATTTTTTATGTATTGAATTCTCTTGGTCACGCTGATGTGACCAGATATGTCCATCAAACCAACCCATATTATAGACAATGTACCATTTCCACCTGGCTTTGTCAAGGGGCGGCGGAAGAAAATTTTCCGCCGGTGCGTACGGAGAGGGGGTGGAAATGTCTGGAAATGGGTGAAAAAGTCCGTGAGCCGCCGTTTTCGTCCGGATGGCGTCATGACGCGTCCGGCGCTGCGGCATACTTGTTTTGCAGCCATTTTCCCCGCAGCAGCCGCACCAGAAACAGAATGCCGCGGACGCACAGCTCGCCGCACATGGCGGCCCAGACCCCGGGCAGTCCGAACCGGGGAGCCAGAAGCATGGCCGCAGAAATACGGACGCCCCACATGCTCGCCAGATTGAGAATGCTGGGAACCAGCGTGTCTCCTGCGCCCCGCAGAGAGCCCGCCGCGACAATAGAGGCGGCGAAGAGCGGTTCGGCAAAGGCTTCGATTCTCAGCACCTGAACGCCCAGCGCCTGAATGGTTGGGTCCGGAGTCAGCAGAGAGAACATCCATGGGGCCGAGAGGAACATCAGCGTACCGGTCAGAGCCATCACCGCCATGCCCAGCGCCGTGGAGAGACAGGCGAAGTGGACGCACAAATCCCTGCGTTCCGCCCCCAGACTCTGGCCCACCAGCGTGGTGGCCGCAGAGCCGATGCCGTAGCCCGGCATGTAGCAGAAGCCCTCCGCCGTTACCGCCAGGGAGTTGGCAGCGACCGCCGCTGTTCCCAGGGGGGCTACAATCCGGGTTCCGGCGACGTAGGCGCCGCCTGTGGCGATCCGCTCCAGCGCCATGGGAAGCGCCAGACGGGCGGCGCTGCGCAGGCACTTCTCCTCAAACCGCCAGGGGACGCCCTTCACCAGATGCAGCACCGGAGAACGGAAGCACAGAAAGCCGGTCATCAGCAGGCTTGTCACCGCGTCTGCCGCCGCGGTTCCCAGCGCCGCGCCGGTCACGCCCAGTCCGGCGCCCGGCATGACGAAGGCTGCGCCCAGCGCCGTGACGGTCCGGGTAGGGAAAATCAGAAGCGCGTTGAAAACCACGTCCAAGGCGCACATGAGAATATTCAGAACGCTGGGCGTGCGCATGTCGCCGCTGCACTGAAGCATGCTGCCCGCAGCCTGCCGCAGCAGAGAGAAGGGGAGGGCACAGGAGTAAATGAGAAAATACCGGCTGGCCTCCGGGCACACGCTGGCCTCGCCCCGGAGCCAGTGGGGCAGGCCGGAGCTGATTCCGGCCCCCAGGGCCCCCATCAGTACCCCGAAGGCCAGCGAGGCCATCAGTCCCTGCCGGAGCACAGACTGGGCTTCCGCCTTCTGGCCGCCGCCGGTCAGCTGGGCAATCTGAATGGAAAATCCGGCGGCGGTGGAGATGCAGACGCCGCCGAAAAGCCAGGTGGTGCTGGACACCAGTCCGATGGCGGCGGTGGCAGCGGCTCCCAGTGAGCCTACCATAGCCGCGTCGATGTACTGCATGGCAATGGCGGTGATCTCCGCCAGAATGGCGGGGACGCTCAGGCGCAGGACCAGCCCCATCTGCTGCCAGAGCGTGGTGGATGCCTCCGGACGCAGATAGCGGCCCCAATCAATTTGTTTTGTCATCGCGTTTCCCTCCCGGCCGCGTTCCGCGGCGATATATCTTTCTGGTTCAATACCGGTTGAAGCATGCGAAAATCTCCTGCGGCCGGGGCAGCGTCAGGCCCGCAGGGACAATGCTGCCGCCGCAGACGGCCCCCAGGCCCTTTTCCTCCACGAGCCGCATCAGCGCCGCCGCCACGTCCTCCACCCGGCAGCCGGCCAGATTCTCCCGGGCATAGCGCACCATGCAGGCCAGGGCCAAGGTCTGCCCCGCGTCTACCAGCTGCTCCACGCAGCGCAGATCCAGTTCCCGGCTGCCCACGGAAAAGGCGGTTTTCCCGAGACGCCTGACCTTCAGCCGCTCCTGCCGGTATCCGTCGCCGCGGTAGGTTTTTCTGGTCTGGCTGGAGCCGGACAGGTCGACGGTCCGGCCTCCGGCGGGGAGGTAAAACCCGGGGGCGGACAGAGCCGGAGCGGGACGGCCCTCCAGCGCAGCTTTTGCCTGAGCGGTGATGTCCCTGGCGCGGTAGGCGTCCATCTGAACCACCCGGCCGGCAATATGGAAGTAGGCCCCACAGCTGCCTACCACCAGAATCAGGGAAACCCCAGCCTTCTGCCAGAGGTCCAGAGCCCGCTCCAGAAAGGGGGTGATGGGCTCCTGCTCCCGGGCGATCACCGCCTGCATCAGCTCGTCCCGAACCATGAAATTGGTGGCGGAGGTGTCCTCGTCCATCAGAAGAAGGCGGCTGCCCGCCTCCAGCGCCTCGGAGATGTTGGCGGCCTGGGAGGTACTGCCGCTGGCGTCCAGGGTGGAAAAATGGGTGGTGTCCCGGCCGCTGGGCAGGTGGTTGATGAACAGAGAGATGTCCGCGTCCGTCACCTTACGGCCATCCTCCGCGCGGATTTTCATTGCGGTGCGGTCGGTGAGAACATACTCCCGGCCGTCCCCGGCAATGTGGTCGTAAACGCCGCGCTCCAGCGCCTTCAGTAAGGTGGATTTGCCGTGGTAGCCCCCGCCGGCGATCAGGGTGATACCCCGGCGGACGCCCATACCCCGGACGGGCCCCCGGTGGGGCAGCGTCAGCGTCACCGCCATTTCATCCGGAGAGCGGAAGGGCACCGCACCCTCCATGGGCCGGTCGGAGACTCCGCTTTCCCTGGGAAGAATGGAACCGTCCGCCACGAAGGCCGCCAGATCAAGGCGGGCCAGCTCCTCCCGGATAAAATGCCGGTCCTCCGCCAGAGCTGTCACCCCGGCCAGCTCCTCCGCCGGTACTGCGGCGTACAGCAGGCTCCGCTCCACGCAGGCGGGGACAAATTCAAAGAGGATTTTCTCCAGTTCATGGGCGTTGATGGTCCGCCCGTTGGCGGGAAAGCCCACCTCAAAACGCAGCGTGACCGCGCCGGAGCGCACCTCGCAGTCCGTCCGGCTGAGCACCTCCTGACCGGGGCAGGTAACGGCGAGGACGCCGCTTTTTCCGGAACCCTTGGCCTGGTGGGAGAAACGGTTTGCCTGACGGCCGAAGCGCCGGAGCAGATAGTCTTCCAGAGCTGTCCGGTTCCAGGCGGTTTCCCAGCAGTCAGGGGGAAAGCCGCCGTTCTCCGGTCTACGGTCACGCTCAGCTGGGACGGCGCAGCGAAGGGGTCGCCCTGAACACGTTCAATATTTAATGTATACCGGCCAAAGGACCAGCTGCCCGCCAGGGACTTGTAGGCGGGATAGCTTCTGCGGTCGATGGCGCGCAGACTGGTACGCAGTTCTTCCGATGTTTTCATGTGCGTCCTCCGTTTCGTGTTGAAAATCAACCATAGTATAGTACTTTTTTTAAAATTTGTAAAATGCATTTGTAAAAAATCTGATTTCCGGCATCAGGTTTTTCCGCGTGCCGAAAAAGCTCCGGCGGGACGGCAGTCTGCCGTTCCGCCGGAGCTTTCTGCGGGGCTACAGCGCGGGAGCGCACGAGAGGCTTTCAATGGCCTGCTTCATCTGCTCCGCGGAATCGCGCAGGGCCCGGTTCTCCTCGGGGCTCAGAGGAATTTCCAGAATCTCCTCCAGACCCTGCCGGCCCAGCAGGGAGGGAATACTCAGCGCCAGACCGTCCAGACCGTACTGGCCGTCCAGCACCACCGAGATGGGCAGCACCGCGTGCTCATTCTTGACAATGCACTCCGCAATGCGGCCCACTGCCATGGCAATGCCGTAGCAGGTGACTCCCTTGCGCTGGATGATCTCATAGGCGCTGTCCCGGACCTCCCGGTACATCCGCTCCATATCCCCGGGACGGAGGGCCTGGCCACGGATGCGGCAAAAGTCCTCCAGAGCCAGTCCGGATACGTTGGCCTCGCTCCATACCGCCAGCTCGCTGTCGCCATGTTCGCCGATGATGAAGGCGTGAATGTTCCGGCTGTCCACCCGCAGCTCCTCTCCCAGCAGCTGCTTGAGCCGCCCGGTATCCAGCACCGTCCCGGAGCCGATGACCCGCTCTCTGGGATAACCGGACAGCTTCCAGGCGGCGTAGGTCAGCACATCCACCGGGTTGGAGACGATGAGGAGGATTCCCTGAAAGTCCCGGGCGGTGATTTCGCTGAGAATGGAGCGCATGATGGCAATGTTCCGCCCGATCAGGTCCAGCCGGGTTTCTCCCGGCTTCTGATTGGCTCCGGCGGTGATGACGACCAGGGCGCAGCCGGCGATGTCGTCATAGGTGCCCGCCGTGATCTCCATGGTGGCGCCGTAGGGCAGGCCATCGCTGAGGTCCATGGCCTCGCCCTCCGCTTTGGCCTGGTCGGCGTCCAGCAGCACCAGACGGGAGAACAGCCCCTGCTGCAAAAAGCGGAAGGCGATGGACGCTCCCACAAATCCGCAGCCGACAATAGCCGCTTTTCTTGGATCGATGCTCATATCAATTTCTCCTGTTCCGCATTTAGTTTGGTCACTATAGTAGTGCCGCTTTTTTGAAAAGATATGCGGAGCGGGGGATATCCGGCCGCCGGCCGGGACATATTGAGAGAACGCGGAGGCCACGGGGATATTTGGGAGAAATTTCCTCGACAGAGGGCGAAAAGTGTGGTATACTGCCGCATGTGGGCCGGAGACCGGCCTTTGAAAATGGGGGGATTGGTATGCTTATTCCGGCGGTTCTGTTTTTTGTGGGGCTGATTTTTCTGATCAAGGGCGGCGACTGGTTTGTGGACGGCGCGGTGAACATCGCACACCGCTTCGGTGTGCCGGAGCTGCTGATCGGGGCGACCGTGGTTTCCATCGGAACGACTCTGCCGGAGGTGATGGTTTCCACCACTTCCGCTCTGGGCGGTCACGGGGAGATTGCTTATGGCAACGCCATCGGCTCCGTGATCTGCAACGCCGCGCTGATTGCCGCCATCACCATTGCGGTGCGCCCCGGCCAGGTGGATCCCAGGACGCTGAGAACGCCGGTGATCTTTTTCTTTGCCGCCGCCGGGATCTATGGGGCGGTAGCCTATACCACCGGCTATTTCAGCCGTATGGTGGGAATCGTTCTGCTGGCGGTTTTCGCCGCCTATATGGCCGTCACCATCCGGCAGATCAAAGGGGCGGCCAGCCCCGCTTCCGCCGGGGAGAGCGGAGCCGCAGGAGAGGGGTCCACAGCGAAGGACACCGTTTTGCTGGCGGCGGGAGCGGTACTGATCGCCCTGGGAGCCAGACTGCTGGTGGATAACGGCATCCTGATTGCCCAGGAGCTGGGCGTGCCGGAGTCCGTGATTGCGCTGACGTTCATCGCGCTGGGAACCTCTCTGCCAGAGCTGGTGACGGCGGTGAGCGCTCTGGCGAAGGGCCATGGCAGTCTTTCGCTGGGCAATATTGTGGGGGCAAATCTGTTCAATCTGGTGCTGGTCTCCGGCGTATCGGTGACGCTGGCGCCGTTTGAGGTGCCCCGGAGCGCCGTCATCTGGGGGCGCAACGCCTCTCTGGTACTGGAGCTGCCGGTGATGTTTCTGGTGATGCTGCTGCTGACCATTCCGGCGCTGGTAAGGGGAACGCTGTCCCGGGGACAGGGAATACTCATGCTGGCGGTCTACGCGGCGTTCTGCGCGGTGCAGTTCGCACTGTAGCCGGATGCTGCCGGCGGGAAATTCATACTTTAAGGAGCTGACTGCAAATGGAACGCGGATTTCATGAAAAAAACCGGAACACACTCTACGGGGAAATCCCGGAGGGGACGCTGTTTGTCTGCTTTGCCGGAAGGGTGCTGCCCCAGTCGGCAGACGCGGAGTACGCTTACTTCGCCAACCGCAATTTTGCTTATCTCACCGGTCTGGACGGGGCGGAGGTCCATGACTTCGTCCTGCTGGCAAAGAAAACGGAGGCGGGGGTGGAGGAAACGATGTTCGCCCTGCCGCCGGATCCCATGGCGGAGCGGTGGACCGGCAGGCGGCTGAAGCCGGAGGAGATCACGGAGCGCAGCGGGGTGACGGATATTCTGCCGGTGGAGCGGTTTTCCGCCGTGTTCCATACCGCCGTCATGACGGGGAAGTATCATGTGCTGGCGCTGGATCTGTGGAAAAAGAGCCCGGACGATCCGGACGGCGAGGCTCACCGCTTCGCAGACTGGGCGGCGGAGCAGTATCCGTTTCTGAAAATAAAAAACTGCCACCGGCAGCTATGCGCCCAGAGAACCATCAAGGCTCCCTGCGAGATCGAGGCCATGAAAAAGGCCATGACCGTCACCAAGGCGGGTATTGAGGCCATGATGCGGGCTTCCCGGCCGGGGATGTACGAGTACCAGTACAAGGCGGAATTTGATTACGCGCTGGCAGTTCGGGGGGTGCCGGTTCCAGCGTTTCCCTCCATTATCGCGGCGGGGGAAAACAACTTCTGCATCCATTACTACAGCTGTGCCGGTCAGGCGCAGGAGGGGGACATGGTGCTCAATGATGTGGGCGCGGTCTGGGACGGGATGTGTACCGACGTGTCCCGGGGCTGGCCATGCAACGGGAAATTCTCCCCGCGGCAGAGGCAGCTTTATGAGTGCGCGTACAGGACCTCCCAGCATATGTTTTCCATCATCCGCCCGGGCATGCCCATGGCGGACGTGGACCGGCTCTGCCATCAGTACTGCGGCGGCCTGCTCAGGGAGATCGGATTGCTGGGAGAGGAGGAGGCCCCGGAAAAGTACATGTGGCATGGCGGCGCCCATCATGTGGGCTGGGACGTTCATGATCAGGTAGACATGACCCGACCTGTGGCGGCGGGTATGGTGTTCTGCGTGGACGTGGGTATCTATGTGGAGGAGTGGGGTATTGGCTTCCGCCTGGAAGACAATTGCCTGGTGACGGAGGACGGCTGCGTCAATCTCTCCGCGGAGATTCCTCGCAGCGTGGAGGAAATAGAGGCATTTATGGCCGGCAGGTAACGCTTGCACAGGCAAAGGCACGCCGAGAGGATCTGAAATCCTCCCGGCGTGCCTTTGCGTTTTCACAGATTTGCCGGCGGTATACATCCATATCAGCCCAGCGACGGGCTGTCCTGGAGCGAAATGGAAGTTCCTGTTTTTCCTTCCGTTTCAAAAAGAATGATCTCATTTTTGCCCTCCTTCAGCAGGGGTGCGGGGATGTACAGCCGCTTCTGGGGACCCACTTCCCAAAACCGGCCGATGTGGAAGCCGTTGACGAAAGC
Source organism: uncultured Oscillospiraceae bacterium (assembly GCA_910579725.1). GTDB lineage: Bacteria > Bacillota > Clostridia > Oscillospirales > Oscillospiraceae > Pelethomonas. The sequence goes on from CAJTUD010000003.1 coordinate 31,754, forward strand.
GCAGCCCTTGCCCCAGTCGGTGAAGTCCAGAAAGGTATCCCCCAGCTCCTCCGCCTGAAAAACGAAGCGGTAAAATCCGGGAAGGCCCTCCAGCCAGGGCCTGGAGAAATCTACCAGATCAATCTGGTCCAGCGGCAGGGGGTATTGCAGCCAGTTGTGGTGCCAGTGACCGTTGACGGTGACGCCCTGGTCGATGCCCTTCCGCTGGCTGTCCAGCATGGGACCGAAATTGACCCTTCCCATATTTTCCACCAGAATGTCCAGAGCGGCGCCTTTGGCGGAAGGAGGATCCAGCGAAATCTCCGACAGCAGCTCCCGGTCGTACAGGGTGGCGGCCGGATGCTGGTCCAGAAAGATCTGGGCCCGGTCATTGGCCTGCCACAGACGCAGCCGCCGGGCGCTTTCCTGACTTTTCAGCCCGGTGTGGTAGAGGATATAGCCGCCGCTTTGTCCCAGCCGCTCCATGGAATGGGGAACTGCGTCGGGGATGGGCGAGCTCAGATCGTTCAGTACGGAGAACAGACTTGTCTTTTCCCGCACCGGCAGGCTTCCGTAGCGCTTGCGCCGTATCTCCGTGGACAGCGGAACTTCTGGAATTTTCCGCCGCCGGGCGATCACGCTCTGATAGCGGCGGTATTTTTCCGTGATCTGGCCGTCCTCCGTCAAAGGGGCGTCGTAGTCGTAGCTGGACACGTCAGGCATCAGCTGGCCGGAATAATTGGAGCCGTTCATAAAGCCAAAGTTCGTTCCGCCATGGAACATGTAGAGGTTGACATGCCCCTGCTCCAGCAGTATGTCCAGATCCCTTGCCGACGCCTCCAGATCGCCGCCGGTGTGGCCGCCGCCCCAGTGGTCAAACCATCCGGTCCAGAACTCCGTACACATCAGCGGTCCGCCGGGATGGAACCCACGCAGCGACTCAAACTGCTCCTCCGGGTGGGAACCAAAGTTGACGGTGGGGACGGCGCCCTCCACGCTTCCGCCCTCCAGCCGCTCCCAATCGGGCCCATCCGATGTGATCAGCGGTACGGTGATACCCTCCGCGCGCATCAGATCCCGCAGCTGCCGGAGATAGTTCTTGTCGTTTCCGTAGGAGCCGTATTCATTTTCCACCTGCATAAGGATAACAGGACCGCCCCGGTCTGCCTGCAGAGGAACCAGACGCTTCAGCAAAACGCGGAAGTACGCCTCCACATGGGCCAGAAACGGGGGATAGGAGCACCGCAGGCGCATTCCGTCCTCTGCCAGCAGCCACGCTGGAAGTCCGCCCAAATCCCACTCCGCGCAGATATAGGGGGAGGGACGGAGGATCACATACAAGCCCAGCTCCTGGGCCAGCCGGACAAAACGTGGGATATCCAGCCCGCCGTCAAACCGGAAGGTGCCCTTTTGCGGTTCGTGGAGGTTCCAGGGTATATAGGTCTCCACCGTGTTGCAGCCCATGGCCTTCAGCTTTTCCAGCCGGTCCCGCCAGTATTCCGGGACGACGCGGAAGTAGTGGATGGAGCCGGAGATGATCTGGACAGGGCTTCCGTCCAGATAGAAAGTATCTTTGAGTTCAACGTTCATAGCGGCTGTGCTCCTTCATTTGTTCAAAATGGCCGGCTTCCATCTTATTCGATAACGGGAGAAAATGCAAGAAGGTATTTTGCGGACCACGCGGAAAAACGAGGAGACTGGCGGCGCAGTCTCCTCGTTGGCTGTTTTTCGGGAAATCAGTCAGGGCGCAGTGCTGTCCGCAGCCTGCGAATCCCTGTAGAGCGCAGGCGAATCGAAAAACTGATCCATCAGGGCAATGCAGGATCCCAGCGCGTCCAGCTCGCTGAGCGGACGGCGGTCATAGCGGATATCAAAGGGGGCGCTGCTGGGGAAGTACCGGAAGCTGGACAGATTCTCCCTGAGACGGCGGTCAAAGCAAGAATCCGCATAGGCGTAGTCCCCCTGAAACACCACCAGATCCGGATCAAAAACCAGAGAAATATTGCGCAGGGCTCTGGCAAAGTTCTCCGCCAGATATGCAACGAGGAAGCGGGCCAGCGGATCGCCTTTCTCCGAGGCAGCGAACATGTCCGGAATGGTGAGGTCCTCCGCTGGCCGGCGCAGCAGAGCGGATTCCGGAAACCGGAGGGACTGCTCCTTCAGGAGGCGCTGAAGCCGGCCGGCGCTGACAAGGCGCTCAAAACAGCCCCTGCTGCCGCAGCCGCAGGGCTCCGAATCATGGGGGTCGATGATCATGTGTCCGATTTCGCCGATCAGAGAATTTTTGCCGCTGAGGATATGATTCTTCTCAATCATGCAGCTGGACAGACCCCAGCAGGCGAAAATCACCAGAATGCGCTTCCCGTTCAGTTCTGGCTCCAGCAGAAGGGGACGGGCGGTCATTTTTCCGGCGTTTTCCAGAAAAATCATGGTGTTCTGGGCAAAATACAGCCGAAGGTACTCCCACAGCGGGACGTCCGTCCCCCAGGATGGAGACTGGGAGCTGTATTTCAGCAGGCCGGTCTTTCGGTCCACGATGCCGGCGGTGGAGAGACTCACCGCCAGCACGTCCTCCTTGCAGACCCGGTTTTTTGCCAGAAGGGTTTCCGACAGCTTGCCCGCGTCGCTGGCGGCGACCCAGGCGCTCTCCGGCAGGGGAGGGGAGAGCCGGATGCTGTCGACCAGATCCCCGCCGATGGTATAGAGGTGCAGACGCAGGTCGTTGGGCCAGAGCGCGATGCACAGAAAAAATTTTTTCCCGGACAGAGCGAAGCGCTCCGGCCGTTTTCCGCCGATGCTGGTGGAATCACCCTTGCCGGCGGAAACCAGCAGGCCGTTGGAGAGAAAGAACTGAATGGCTTTCATGACCGTCGGACGGCTCAGACCGATAGCGGTGGAAATTTCTCCGGCACTGGCGGTTTTATTGCGCAAAAAGGCCTGGATGACCTGAGAGCGGTTTGCGTATTTCAAATCAGATGGCAGAGAAAGTTTTTCTGCCGCGGCAGTGGTATAGATGGCAACCACCTCCTGGATGTATGCCAAAAAATGAGGGGGAATGTTTTGCAAATATATTATATAACAGCTCACTCAAAAAAACAAGGAATTTCTGCGCACATTATTTTTGAAAGTATGGATTGGATGATATGCATAATTAACATTGAATAATATTGTATGATATATACAAAAAGCACAAAAAGATAAAAAATCCTGTTGAACTATGACACTGGTTGTGCTATCATGCCGATATGGTAAATAAATTTCGTAACTTATTTACGCAATGCAAGAGCGGAACAGTTGGTTGAGTAGTTTTGGAAGAAGGGACGTGAGAACATGGAAAATTCGCCGTTGATGGAAGTGAAAGGAATCAGTAAATCCTTTACCTCGACAAAGGCGCTCCAGCAGGTTTCTCTGGCGGTGTATCCCGGGGAGGTGCATGGTCTGATCGGAGAGAACGGCTCCGGAAAGTCCACCCTCTCGGCGATCATTTCCGGAAACCTGAAGGCGGACGAGGGAGAGATGTTCCTTTTTGGCAAGCCCTATCGGCCCGCGGACAGCTTTGATGCCAGCCAGTACGGTGTGAGCATGATTGTGCAGGAGCAGGGCACAATTGACACGGTGTCTGTAGCCGCCAATATCTGCGCGGGGCGGGAGGACCAGTACTGCCGGATGGGAATCCTGGACAGCAAGCGCCTGACCCGGGACGCCCAGCAGCTGCTGGAGGAGGTGGTGGGCACCAGCATCTCTCCCAGCGTGCCGGCAGGAACTTTGTCCTTTGAGGACCGAAAACTGGTGGAGATTGCCAGAGCCTTTTACAAGCTGCCGGAGCTGTTCATCGTGGATGAGACCACCACCGCACTGCCCCAGAAAGGGCGCAATATCCTTTACGGCCTGATCCGCAAGCTGAAGGAGGCCGGCAAGGCGGTGATCTTCATCTCCCATGACATCGACGAGCTTATTCAGGTCTGCAACTGCGTCACCATCCTCCGGGACGGCAGATACATCGCCACGCTGAGGGAGGAGGAGATGGAGCCGGGCCGGATGAAATCGCTGATGGTGGGCCGCGAAGTGATGGACAACTTCTACCGCAGCGATTTTGACGCTTTTCCGGCGGACGCGCCGGTATCGCTGGAGGTGCGCAATATTTCCACCGGTATCCTGAAGGACGTCTCCTTTGACCTCCACAAGGGAGAGATTCTGGGACTGGCCGGCCTGTCCGACTGCGGCATCCATGAGGTGGGCAAGGCGGTGTTCGGCCTGCGGGAGCTGGAGGCGGGCTGCGTGCAGATTCCCGGAAAGGGGAAGATCACCTCGCCCCACAGGGCCATCCAGGCCGGAATGGGGTTCATGTCCAAGGACAGAGACACGGAGTCCATGCTCATCACTCTGAATATTCAGGAGAATATTGTGCTTCCCTCTCTGGGGGATTTGCAGAAGCTGGGCTTTTTCATCACGCCCCGCAGCGAGAAGGAGCTGGCGGAGAAGTGGTGCTCCCGTCTGAGCGTAAAGATGAGGGATTTGGAGCAGTCCTGCGCCGAGCTGTCCGGTGGCAACAAGCAGAAAATCGTTCTGGCCAAGTGGCTGGGCAACAACTCGGATATCTTTGTGCTGGACTGTCCCACCCGCGGCATCGACATCGGCGTGAAGGAGACCATCTACCGGATCATTGAGGATCTGAAGCGGGAGGGGAAATCCATCATTATGATTTCGGAGGAGCTGCCGGAGGTGATCGGCATGAGCGACCGGATTCTGGTACTGAAGGACGGCGAGATTGTGAAGTCCTTTGACCGCAGTCCGGAGCTGAGTGAATCCGATGTGATTCACTACATGATTTAAGGAGGGACGAAGATGGGCAATGCAGTCAAAACCGTTGAACAGCAGGCGGACCGCTCTCTGAAGTGGAAAAAGCTGTTTTCCAAGTCGGTCAGTTTCCTTGGCCTGATCGTCCTGGTGGCGTTCTTTGCCATTGCTACAGGCGGTCAGCTTCTGAATCCTGACAATCTGATGCTGATATTCAAGCAGGGGTTCACGCTCTTTATCGCGGCCCTGGCGGCGGTGTTCATCATGGCGACAGGCAACCTGGACTTTTCCATCGGCGCAAATATCGGCTTTTCCTGCGCCGTCTGCGCCCTGACGGCGAAAGCGCTTTCCCCAGTGGCGGGCGTGGCGGCGGCGGTCTGCGTGGGCGCCCTCATCGGAGCGGCCAACGGCGTAATTATTACAAAATTCAAGATGCCCAGTTTCATCACCTGTCTGTGCATGATGTTCATTCTCATGGCCGCAACCCAGACACTGTGCTCCAACGAGGGCGGAAGCATCTCCATGCCGCTGTCCATGCGCAAATGGGAGAGCGTGGGTATGTATATCGTCATCGGCGCCGTCTACTTTGCCGTTATGCTGGTGATGTTCCGCTTCACCAAGTTTGGCAAGTATATGAAGGCGCTGGGTGTCTCGCCGGAGGCGGCGCGGCAGTCCGGCGTGGGCGTGAATAAAATGATCTTCCTGGGATATCTTCTCTCCGGCGCGGCGGCCGGGTTTGCTGGATTTCTGACCATGCTGCGGGTGGGCGGCGCCTCCCAGACCACAGGGATGGCCATGACCAACGATGTTATCGTGGCCATCGTCTTCGGCGGCATGTCCATCTCCGGGGGAGCTACCAGCAAGATTTCGGCGGCTTTGCTGGGCATGCTTATCGTCACCACCCTCAACAACGGCATGGTGCTGGCAGGATATGGCGGCGAATTACAGCAGCTGGTGAAGGGCATTTTATTTCTGGTGGTCATCGCCGTATCTACCAAGCGGGATCCCAATGTTATCGTCAAGTGATTTATGCCGCTGCGCGGTGTAAATAAGAGCCTGTCTTCTCCGCCGCTGCATGCTGTCCGGGCGGCCGTTTCACGCCACACCGGGTCAATTCTCTCTTTCCGGCGAAAAAATCCCGGCCCATCCGGCATTCCGCGGTTTTGAAGACAGATTCTGAATGATGGAAGAAATACACATATGAAAAGGAGTAGAAACATGAAAAAATTCTTTGCAGTCCTTCTGGTCCTGGCTATGGTCCTGTCCCTGGCCGCCTGCGGCGGGAACAACAACGCGCCTGCCAGCGAGCCCTCCAACACCGACGGTTCCGCCAATGACGCCAATACGCCTGGCGACAGCAATACCGGCAGTTTCAAGTATGGCTTTGCCAGCTGGGGCACCGCAGATGAGCATGGCCGCACCCTGAACGCCGCTGTGGGCTGGGGCGTGGACGCCGCCGGCGGTGAGTTTATCGGTGATGCAGGCGGCTTCACCGCAGAAGCTACCGTGGCCTCTATTGAGAACCTGATTTCCGCCGGCTGCCAGATGGTCAGCTTCTGCACCTACGCAGGCGAGGCGTCTGTGCCCACCATTTCCGACATGTGCCGGGAGAAGGGCGTGTACTGGACCATGTGGGACACCCAGATTGCCGATCCTGAAATCGCCGCCTATATCGCGGAGGATCCCTACTATGTTGGATGCACCTTCGAGGACAATATCACCTCCGGCTATGAGACCATGAAAGCCATGGGGGAGGCGGGGGCAACCAACGTCGTGATTATCCGCTACGGCAGCGGCATCCCCACCTGCGACGAGCGCTGCAACGGCGGCATCAAATACGCGGAGGAAGCGGGCATCACTATCGTGGACGATATGATTATTACGGATACCGCGGAGTATAAGAACGCCGTCGCCAACGTGTTGCTGGCCCACTCCGAGGTGGACGGCGTGTATCTGGCCGGAGCCGGAACCGCATCCTCCTCCGTGGCCGAGGCGTTCCGCAGCGCCGGTAAGGATACGTTTTATATCGGCGCGTTCGACTACTTTGACGGCATGGGCGACATGCTCAAGTCCGGCGAGCTGGTCTGTATCAACGGCGGCCACATGGTGACCGGCACCTTCTCCGCCCTGATGGCTATCAATGCCTGGCAAGGTAATCCCCTTTCCAAGGATAAAATCGAGATCGTCATCCCCTACCTGACTCTGAAGTCTTATGAGGATTACGAGGCCTACATGCAGTACGCCTCCCAGGGCGCAGCTTATACCAGCGAGGAGCTCCAGCAGTTCCTGACTGTCAGCAATCCCGGTCTGACCCTGGAATCCTTCCAGGAGGGTGTGTCCAAGTGGTCCGTATCTGACATTATTGCCCGCAAGAACGGCTGAGACGGCGGCTGTCTCAGGCCTGCGGACGGACTTTCTGTCCATCCGCAGGCCCGCAGTGCAGGAAGAGAAGGGAAATGAGGTGTTTCTATGAAGGATAAAATGGATGTAAAAGCGATTGTCAAACGAGCGGCCTGCACCCTTGCGCTTCCGGTGCTGCTGTACGCCGCGATGTGCGCGCTCCGCCCGGACGTGTATCTGAATGGCTCCGCGCTGGTGACGCTTTTCAAGCAATCCCTGTCCTACACGCTGGTAGGCTGGTCCATGGTATTCGGCATGAGCTGCGGACTGTTTGACTTCAGCGTAGGCGCGCGGTATCTGGTGGCTGCCCTCTTCGGGATTCATATGTCCCAATATTTCGGCGTTCCGGGCTTCGTTCTGGGGGTGCTGCTCAGCTCGCTGCTGCTGGCGGGTCTGACTGGGGCGATCTTCGCGGGGCTGAAGATCCCTTCCATTATCACCGGCTTTGCCGCTCTGCTGATCTTTGAGTCCGCGGCGGCCATTTATCAGACCAAGTTCAGCGTCATCATCACAGAGAACATTTCCATCTTTGGCCGCAGCCCCGGTATCTATATCATGACTGCGATAACCTTTGTGATCGTCTATATTCTCTTCAACCGCACCAAGTTCGGCTATCAGATCAAAGCCATTGGCGGCAATGAAAAGGTGGCCCGCAGCATGGGCATCAAGGCTGTGCGGCTGAAGGTGCTGACGTATGTGGTAGGCGGACTGATCCTGGGCCTTGCCGCGCTGTGCAAGGTGGGATTCGACCAATCCGTACGGGCCATGACAAACATGGCGTCCATGTCCGCGGCCTTCACGCCGATGATGGCGGTGATGATCGGACTATATCTGGGCTCCTGTAATCCGGTGGTGGGGGTGATTGTGGGATCCTTCTCCATCTCTGTGGTCAGCTCCGCCATGGTGGCCATGGGAATCAACTACCGCTTGCAGAATGTATTTATCGGAGTATTCCTGGTGATCTTCATTGGTTACAAAACCAACGCCGGACGGATCAAAGCTCTTTTTCAAAGGAAGACGGCAGGCCGGCAGGCCCTGGGCGTTTAAGCAAAAAATTCCTTTACATTTCCAGAGAAACAAATTATAATAGGAGGAAATCACATGTTTACGGAAAAGAATGGCAAGCTGTTCTACACCTATGACAACGAGACGGTCTGTGTGGAGGCATGGGGCCGCAGCGCTCTGCGTGTGCGTATTACCCACAACGCCTGCCTCAATGACAACGACTGGGCGCTGACAGAACCGGTGAAGGTTGCCGCGCCCAGGATCGAGGTCCACAATGACGAAAACGCGTCCGGCGGCGGGTTCGCAAACATGTTTGCGGGCAGGAATGACTCCTATGCTGCCATCACCAACGGCGGCATTACCGCCGCTTTTGACCCCCAGGGCGTTCTGACATTTACCAACGCCGCCGGCAAGGTACTCCTCAGGGAGAACTGGCGGAGGCTGAAGGACAGCCCCAGTATGTCTCTGAACTATGCCGGGCGGGAGTTCAAAAGCGTTCACGGCGACAACTGGCGGGTGGTGCTCCGCTTTCTTCCCAACGACAAGGAGAAGATCTTCGGCATGGGCCAGTACCAGCAGAAGTATCTGGACCAGAAGGGCTGCATGCTGGAGCTGAGCCACCGCAACAGTCAGGCATCTGTGCCGTTCTATATCTCCAGCGAAGGCTATGGATTCCTGTGGAACAACCCTGCCGTCGGCAAGGTGTTCTTCGGCAAGAACGGTACCGAGTGGACTGCCGACAGCACCAAACAGGCAGATTACTGGATTGTGGCCGGAGATGACCCCAAGGAATTGGAGGAGACCTACACCGCCGTCACCGGCCGCGCCCCCATGATGCCAGATTACGGCATCGGCTTCTGGCAGTGCAAGCTGCGCTACCGTACACAGGAGGAACTGATGAGCGTGGCCCGCAAACACAAGGAGCTGGGTCTGCCCATGGATGTGATCGTTGCGGACTTCTTCCACTGGACCCAGCAGGGAGAGTACAAATTTGATCCCGAATGCTGGCCCGACGTGGAGGGAATGTGCAGAGAGCTGGACGGGATGGGCATCAAGCTGATGGTCTCCGTGTGGCCTACGGTGGACTACCGTTCCGAGAATTTCCAGGAGATGATGGAGAAGGGATACCTGGTCCGCACTGAGCGGGGCGTCCGCGTGACCATGCAGTGCTTCGGACAGGAGGTCTTTATGGACCCCACAAACCCCGGAACCCGGGAGTTCGTCTGGAACAAATGCAAGGAGAATTACTACGACAAGGGCGTGCGCCTGTTCTGGCTGGATGAGGCGGAGCCGGAGTACAGCGTCTACGATTACGACAACTACCGCTATTATCTGGGCACCGACCTGGAGGTGGGCAACACTTATCCCTTGTACTATGCCAAGGCCTTTTATGACGGCATGAAGGCGGCGGGCATGGAGACGCCTCTGAACCTGCTGCGCTGCGCGTGGGTGGGCAGCGCCAAGTACGGTGCGCTGGTCTGGTCCGGCGATATTGATTCCACCTTTGAGTGCTTCCAGCGTCAGGTACGGGCGGGACTGAGCATGGCGGTGGCCGGCGTGCCCTGGTGGACCACCGACATCGGCGGCTTCCACGGCGCGGATATCCGTGATCCCAAGTTCCATGAGCTGCTGCTGCGCTGGTTTGCCTATGGCTGCTTCTCCCCGGTGTTCCGGCTCCATGGAAACCGGATGCCTATGAGCGGTTACAGCGGGGACACCCATTCCGGCGTGGGCACCTTCGGAACCGGCGCGGAGAACGAGGTGTGGAGCTATGGCGAGGACTGCCTCCAGGTGATGAAGAAATATTTGTTCCTTCGCGAGCGCCTGCGTCCCTATATCCGGAAGCAGATGGAGCTGACCCATGAGAAGGGAATACCCGTCATGCGCCCGCTGTTTTTTGACTTCAAGGACGATAAGGCCGCCTGGGATGTGGACGACCAGTACATGTTTGGTCCGGATCTGATGGTGGCGCCTGTTCTGGAGGCCGGAGCGGCCAGCCGGAAGGTCTATCTGCCCGCAGGCGCTTCCTGGACCGACGCGTGGACCGGAAAAACCTTCCAGGGCGGCGCGGTGATCGACGCCGACGCTCCGATTGACATCATTCCCTTGTTCCTGAAGGACGGCGCAAAGCTGCCGGTTGTAGAGTAAGAGAAACCAGAAGTAATGATCCGGCGCGTTCCGCGGGCGCGAGCTCCCGCGGTTCGCGCCGTTTTTGTGGAGGGAGAGGCCATGCTTTATATTGGAATCGACTTGGGCACTTCCGCAGCAAAGCTTTTGCTGATGGACGAAGAGGGGAAAATTAAAAATATTGTCTCCAGGGAGTATCCTCTGGAGTTTCCCCGCCCGGGCTGGAGCCAGCAGAATCCGGAGGATTGGCGCAGAGCCGTTCTGGAGGGCATTCCGGAGCTGCTGTCTGGGTACGACGCCCGATCGGTGGCCGGAATCGGCGCCGGGGGACAGATGCATGGACTGGTGGTGCTGGACGATGAGGACCGGGTGATCCGGCCGGCTATTCTGTGGAACGACGGGCGCACCGCCAGAGAGGTGGACTATCTCAACGGTGTGGTGGGGAAGGACAGGCTCTCCCGCCTGACGGCCAATATTGCCTTCGCCGGATTCACCGCGCCCAAGCTGCTGTGGATGCGGGAAAACGAGCCAGAGCTGTTCGGGCGTATCCGCAGGATCATGCTGCCCAAGGATTACATCAACTATATCCTCACCGGCGAACACTGCACAGACTTCTCCGACGCCTCCGGCACGCTGCTGTTGGATGTGGAGCACCGGCGCTGGTCCCGGGAGATGCTGGAGCTGTGCTCCGTACGGGAGGAGCAGATGCCCCGGCTGTTGGAGAGCTACGAGGCAGTGGGAACGCTGCTGCCGGAGGCGGCGGAGCGGCTGGGCCTGTCCCCGGAGGTCCGGGTGGCCGCCGGAGCGGGAGACAACGCCGCGGCAGCAGTGGGCACCGGAACCGTGGGGGAGGGGGGGTGCAACATCAGCCTGGGCACCTCGGGGACCATTTTCATCTCCTCCCGCCGCTTCGGCGTGGACCCCAACAACGCCCTCCATTCCTTCGCCCATGCGGACGGAGGCTATCACCTGATGGGCTGCATGCTCTCCGCCGCCAGCTGCAACAAGTGGTGGCAGAAGGAGATCGCCGGTACCGGTGATTATCAGGGCGAACAGGACAAAATCCTTCCGGACCGGCTGGGCCGGAACCATGTTTATTTCCTCCCCTATCTCATGGGGGAACGCAGCCCTATCAACGATACCAACGCCCGAGGAACCTTCCTGGGCCTGACTATGGATACCAGCCGGGCGGACATGACCCAGGCGGTTCTGGAGGGTGTGGCCTTCGCCATCCGGGACAGCTTCGAGGTGGCCCGTGGGCTGGGACTGGATATCCGCAGCAGCAAGATCTGCGGCGGCGGCGCAAAAAGCCGCCTGTGGAAACAGATGCTGGCTGATATCCTGAACATTCAGCTGGAATCGGTGGCCTCTGAGCAGGGACCGGGACTGGGCGGCGCCATGCTGGCTATGGTAGCCTGCGGCGCGTACCAGACCGTGGAGGACGCCTGCGGGAGGATTGTCCGGGTGACGGGTACCATCCGGCCGGACCCGGAGACGGCCGCGCGCTATGAGGCGCGTTATCAGGACTTCCGGAAAATCTATCCCGCTTGCAGGGAGCTGTTTTCCCAGCTGGCGGAGCAAGAAGAAAAGTGAGGCGAAAGAGATGAAAATTTTACCGGTAACAGATCCATCCTTCCAAAATTACGGACAGATTTTGACGGGCTACGAGTTAGGTCCTCTGCTGGACGCGCTGGAGGCTGTCACGCCTCTGCCGGAGGGAACCGTCTACCAGCCTGAGCAGGCGGAGCTGATGGCTCTGCCCGCCGCTGCGGAGCTGTCGCGGCGGGCCTACGGCGGCATGCCTATCCAGATCGGATGGTGCAACGGCCACAATACGAAACTCAATTGCCTTGAGTATCACCGGGACAGCGAACTGAATGCAGGAACCCGGGACTTTATTCTCCTGGTGGCCAAGCGGGAGGAAATGGAGGAAGGCCGGCTGCATACGGATAGGGTCCGGGCCTACCTCTGTCCCGCCGGGACCATGGTGGAGCTCTATGCCACCACACTGCACTATGCTCCCTGTTCGGCCGGAAGGGGAGAGGGCTTCAAGGTTGCCATTGTGCTGCCAAAGGGAACCAATGGCCCCCGCCCCGACATCCGGCCGGAAAATGGGGAGGACGAGATTCTGTGGGCCTGCAACAAATGGCTGCTGGCCCACGCCGGAAGCGGAGAGGCCGCCCAGGGCGCACCTGTGCAGCTGGATGGGGAAAATATTGATATCGCGGCGCTCATCTGAATGAGATTACTTTTAAGAGGAGGAATTTTTTATGGCACTCAGTAATATCCCTGAAGTCAGGATGGGACTGATCGCGGTTTCCCGTGACTGCTTCCCCATTAAACTGTCCGAGTCCCGGCGGGACGCGGTGGCGGCGGCTTACGGTTCCGGGCTTTACAACTGCCCCATTACGGTGGAAAACGAGAGCGATGCCCTGCGGGCGCTGGAGGATGTGAAGAAGGCCGGCTGCAACGCGCTGGCGGTCTATTTAGGCAACTTCGGGCCTGAGACGCCGGAGACAATTCTTGCCCAGCGCTTTGATGGTCCGGTGATGTACTCCGCCGCCGCGGAAGGGGACGGCGACCTGATCAACGGCCGGGGCGACGCCTACTGCGGCATGCTCAACTGCTCCTACAATCTGGGAATGCGGCATATTCGGGCGTACATTCCGGAGTACCCCGTGGGCACCGCGCAGGAGGTGGCGGAGATGATCCGCCGGTTTGTTCCCGTGGCCCGGGCTGTTCTGGGTGTGAAGAACCTGAAGATCATTACCTTTGGCCCCCGTCCGCAGGACTTTTTCGCCTGCAACGCGCCCATCAAGGGACTTTATGAGCTGGGCGTGGAGGTGGAGGAGAACTCGGAGCTGGATCTGCTGGTGTCCTATCAGGCTCACGCCGGCGACAGCCGCATTGACACCGTCTGCGCCGACATGGCCCGGGAACTGGGCGCTTCCGGCAACAACTATCCGGAGCTGCTGCCCCGGATGGCGCAGTTTGAGCTGACACTGCTGGATTGGGCCGAGGCCCACCGGGGAGCCCGGAAGTATGTGGCCTTTGCCGACAAGTGCTGGCCCGCCTTCCCCAAGCAGTTCGGCTTTGAACCCTGTTTTGTCAATTCCCGCCTGGCCTCTCGGGGTATTCTGGTGGCCTGCGAGGTGGATATCTACGGTGCGCTCAGCGAGTACATCGGCATTTGTGTTACAAACGACACCGTGACGCTGCTGGACATCAACAACTCCGTTCCCGCCAACCTCTATGAAGAGGATATCGCCGGGAAATTCCCCTGCAAGCTTACGGATACTTTTATGGGATTCCACTGCGGTAATACGCCCTCCTGCAAAATGTGCGCCAGCCGGGCGGTAAAGTATCAGCTTATCCAGAACCGGCTTCTGGAAGACGGCGGCACGCCGGACTTCACCCGGGGCACGCTGGAAGGGGACATCGCAGCCTCTCCCGTCACATTTTACCGCCTTCAGTGCGACAGCGAGGGACAGCTGCGCTCCTATATTGCAGAAGGAGAGATCCTGCCTGTGGCGACCCGGTCCTTTGGCGGTATTGGCATTTTCGCCATCCCGGAGATGGCCCGGTTCTACCGTCATGTGCTGATTGAGAAGCGGTATCCCCATCACGGCGCGGTAGCTTTCCAGCACTGTGGAGAGACTATGTTCCAGGTATTCCGCTATCTGGGCGTTCAGGACGTCGCGGTCAACCAGCCGGCGGAGCTGCCTTATCCCACAGAGCGTCCTCGTTTTGCACAGCGAGGATAACAGATTTTTCGTTTGCCGGCGGAAAAGCGGGGACATTCCCATTTGATTGGGATGTCCCCGCTTTTTGCTGGAGAGAAACAGGCAGTACTTGCGGCTTTTGGAGGAATAGGGTAAAATATGATTCCAACCACAAAAGGAAAGGAAGCGGGATTATGGAGCTTCGGATCAAAATTGACAAGATGGATTATGGTGGGATTCTCCAGCAGGCAATACCGGTTGTCCTTGAGAAACTGGGAACATCTCATGGCGGCGGAAAAATGCTGCCGCTTCTGCGGCGGCTGGGGGACGCGCCTGCCGGCGCGGCAAGAACGGCGCTGAATGTGCTGCCGCAGGAGATGAAGGACCGGATTGCTGTGCTGATTTTGCAGAGCTATAAGGAGGAACTGGTTGGAATGATTCATGATTTTGCGGCACGAAGGGGGATAGAGGTTACGGTTTCGGATATTGAGCTGAAGCTGTAAAAAGGGGAGATGTGGGGTTTGAGCTATATATGTCCGCCCAGGGCTTCCTCCAGTTTACCAAGAGCGCGTTTTTCGATGCGGGACACATAGCGCCCTGGGTATTGTAAACGACGTGGGGTGTAATTTTGTGCCGGTTTTAGTCGGTTTCCAGCTGTTTGAAGCGGAATTTGAGAATGATTTGCTTGTCGCTGGTCAGCTCCACCCGTTCGATAAGGCTGACCAGTAGCTCCCGATTGGTGGAAGCGGTTTCCAGGAACCGCTCCACCAGTTTTTTTGCCAGGTCGGCCTGTTCAGCGGGGGAATAGTCCGGGCGGTCCAGTTGGCTGAGGCGCTGCTCCAAGGCGGCGCGGTCAGCCTTGACCTTGGCGTAGATGCGCTGAAAGTCGGCCTCATCCAGGACGCCGCCCAGCTTATCCATGTAGACCTTGTCCAGGTGGGTGGTCAGGCTGTCGATTTTGGCTCTCAGCGAGGCGATCTCCTTTTCGTTGTTGGCCTCCGCTAGAGCCTTTGCCACCTCCCGCTTAGCTGTGGGCAGCAGCTGGTCAGCACGTAAATAGTCCTGGCAGACCTCTTGCACCTTTTCAATCACCGCCTGGGTCACTGTCTGCTCTTTGATTGTGTGGCTGGTGCAGACACCCGCTTTCGTAAACCGCTGGTAGGTTCGGCAGACAAAATATAGCTTATCCTCCCCCGCCGCGTTCTTGCGGTTGAGCACCGCCAGCGGATATCCGCATTCGTGGCAGAAAATTAGCCCCTTGAGCAGGAAGTCGTAAGTTCGGCTGCGGGTGTGCCTGCGGCTGTTGACCAGCGCCCGCACCTTGTCGAAGGTTTCCCGGTCAATGATCGGCTCGTGTGTGCCCTCTACCACCACCCAGTCCTGGCGATCCTGCTTGATGCACTTCTTGGATTTGTAGTTGATCTTCCGGGTGCGGCCCTGGACCATGCTTCCGATGTAGGTCTCGTTTTGCAGCATATCGGAAATACGCTCGCTGCTCCATAGGCCGGTGTAGGGGCCGGGGTGCGCTACTGGCAAACCGGCGTAGGTGGCAGGGGTGGGGACGCCCTCGGCGTTCAGCTGGGCAGCAATCTGGCGGCAGCTCACCCCCTCCAGGGCCATAGCGAAGATACGCCGCACCATGGGGGCCGCGTCCTCGTCTATGACAATCCTGTTCTTCTCTGCGGGGTGCATCTTGTAGCCGTAGACCGGCTTGCCGCCGATGAACAGACCCTTGCGCTGCTTGTCGTGCTTGACGCTGGAGATTTTCTTGGAGATGTCCTTGGCGTACATGTCATTCATGATAGCGCGGAAGGGGGTGATGTCGTTGGCGGTGGAGTCCACCCCAGTGTCGATGCCGTCCAGCAGTGAGATGTAGCGGACCCGGTGCTCCGGGAAGTAACGCTCCATGTAGTGGCCGGTTAGGATATAATCGCGGCCTAGACGGCTCAGGTCTTTGGTGATGACCATGTTGACCTTCTTGGCCTCAATATCGGCGATCATGCGCTGAAAGTTCGGCCGGTCAAAGTTGGTCCCGCTCCAGCCGTCATCAATGTAGGTGTCGTAGACGCTAAGGCGATGCTGCTGGACAAATTCGTTAAGTAGAGACTGCTGATTGTTGACGCTCTCGGACGGGCCCTCGTTCTCATCCTCCTTTGATAATCTGATATATAGTGCCACATGGTAATCCATGGGATTGCTTATCTCTAAATACATATCGTACCTCCAGAGATAAGCGGCCATTCATCGTATTTGTTATACGGTGGCGCACAGGTATTTTTCAACATTTTGCAGTTCTTTTTTGAGAAATATTTCAAAAGAATCCCGGATAATCTGGGCAATGCAGATTTCTTCCTTGGTATAGCGGCATATCAACACGATTTCCTGTGTCTTCAACGGAACACCTCCTAAATTCAAATTGATAAACTATATGCGGGCGAATGGTCCTGTTTGCCGATTTGGGCAAAACAAAAGCGATGAGCACACAGCCCATCGCTTTCCTCATATCACTCCAGCATCCGCCGGATATATTCAAATTCCTGGTCATGGACAAAGTGGAGTTCGACCTGCTTGTCCCTATGCAGGAAAATCGACTCCACCAGCATCACGACATCTTTTCGTGAAAATTCAGTCTGGCCCACATATGGCGCAAACTGCTTCGCCCACTCACATTTCAGAATTGTCCTGTCCTCAATCTTCTGGATTTCCTTCCAGATTTCCTGTTTTTGCCCATTCAATGTGTACAGCTCATTCTGAAAACTGCTGCGCAGTTCATCCGCTTCTTCCGATGTAATGATGCCATCCGCTATATTCGGCTCCAGACTTGCAATTAAGAATTGCTGTCTTGCGGCCGCTTGCTCCAGTTCTCCAATTTGAGTTTTCAGCCGCAAGATTTGCCTGCGCAGCTTGTCCTCCAGATCATCTGCGGCAATCATGTTACACAATGATGCCACCTGTTCAATATGCTCCCGAATCTTCTGCTGTACAACCGCCTCCAGCTTTTCGGCCGGCATACGACAGCCAGCACAGCTTCCTGTACCCTCTTTCTCCAGGGAACAGCGGTAATAGGTGTACTTCCCTACCGGCTGCCTGGTCAACGTATTTTGACAGACTGCGCACCGGACAAACCCGGAGAGCAAATAGGTCTTTTTTGCACTTGGCGAAATTCTGCTGTCTGTTTTGAGAAGGCGCTCTATCGCACGAAAACACTCCTCTGATATGATCGCCTCGTGTGCTTTTTCTTTGACGGCCCACCCATCTTGTGGAAGCCGTTTTGTCAATTTGTGATAAAAGGGATTTGATTTCGTTTTCCCCTGCTCCAATGTGCCTGTGTAGATGCGGTTTTTCAATATCCGTATCACAGACCCGGCGGACCAGAGGGGAACATCGTTCTTCTGGAATGCGTATGTGCAGTTCGACCCGGATCTTCGCTTGTGTTCCGCCGGGCTTGGAATTCCCAATTGATTGAGCCTGCCTGCAATTCTGTCGGCGCTCATTCCCTCCAGCCTCCATCGAAAGATGTCCCGGATCACAGTTGCCGCCGGCTCATCCACAACGAGCTGATGCCGGTTCAGCGAATTCCTTTTGTATCCGTATACTGGATTGCTGCCGATGTATTCTCCCCGCTCTCGTTTGACCCTGAGCTGACTGGAAATCTTTTTTGATAAATCCATGCTGTAGGCTTGGTCAATCAAGGTGCGGATCGGGATAAAAAAGTCCTGCTGGTTCTGGCGCAGATACAGCATATCAACATCATCCTGAACAGCAATAAACCGCACATTCTTTTCGGTGAACTCCCGGAACAGCATATCGCCGGCATCCAAATAATTTCTGCTGAATCGGGACAGATCTTTTACGATGACGCAGTTTATCTTGCCAGCTTCGATTTCCTGTATCATCTCCTGATAGGCCGGACGATCAAAATTCAAGCCAGTCCGACCGTTGTCAACCTTGATGGAACACAATTCAATGTTATCATTCCGACTGATATGTTCCATAATAATGGACAGTTGGGTGTGAATTGTATTGCTTGGATCCTCCTGAACTCCTTTTGATGTTCTCAAATAAGCAACGGCATTCCAGCGTTTCATTTGTATTCTCCTATCGTTTTCTATTTTAAGGATTCTACCATAAAACCGGGATGCAGGGAAACACAGTCTGGCGCGTTTTGAAAATATTTTTTCAGCCACATCGCCAGGTCCGCACAGTAAATTTGCAGCAGTTCCGGATGAAGGGTGTGCTGAATGATTCCCAACGGCGGCAGTGCGTTGATGTGTTCAAAAACCACACAGATCATCTCCATCGTGTCCATCATTGTGAACTCCTTGCGGCAGCCAGCTATGATGGTCTGCAAAAAAGTATCGCGACATTCTATCTGCCGTGACGCAATCTCTATTAAGATTCCCGCACTTTTGTATGCGTTTTGGTTGATGATTTTGTTATCCCAATTTTTGTTGAGAACATCAATCCCGCAAGAGTTAAGTGAGAAGTCCAAATCATCATGATAATTGGTCAATAAGTATTGTAAATGGTTGTTTGTATACATAATAGCACCTCCACGTATATAATATTTTAAATTCTATTGGTATTAAATTGGAGATTAATCAGGTGTTTCAGATTTTCTGTTGCCCATGTACTTCTCGTTCCCGAGGAAATATCGACTCATTTCAACCAAGTAACAAAATCAAAAAAATAGATATTTTTTGATTTTGATGTAACAAACTTGATTTCTGGGAAAGATTGTGATATGATAAATCAAAAGGTGGTGAAAACAGTGCAAAAAGTTGCATTAAAAAAGCGCGATCTCTACCTAAAGCGGATGATCGCGTTTCAGGACACTGAGATGATAAAGGTCATCACCGGGATTCGGCGCTGCGGTAAGTCCAGTCTCATGAAATTGATGGCCCAGCATCTGCGCGAAAACGGCATTACTCAGGAACAAATCTTGGAAATGAATTTTGAGTCCATGCGTTTTCCGGACATGGATGTCAGAGGCTTTTATGAATATGTGAAAGCCCATATTCTGCCGGACAAACGAATATATTTGTTCTTTGACGAAGTGCAACGGATTTCTGGGTGGGAAAATGCAGTCAACTCTTTCCGTGTAGATTTTGATTGCGATATTTATATTACTGGCTCCAATGCTTATTTGCTTTCTTCCGAGTTGTCCACCTACCTTTCTGGCCGGTATGTTGAGATCAAGGTACTCCCCCTTTCTTTCAAAGAGTTTTTGGATTTCCATGGGTACACTGTGACAGAGAAAAGATCACCTACTGGAGCATTAAAGCGCCGGATCACAGATCAAGACGGCGATATCTACGATGAGCGGGAATTGTTCAATGAATATGCCCGGTTCGGTGGGATGCCCATGCTGGCGGATGTAGGACTGGAGATTGACCGCGTAACAGCCGCATTGGACGGTGTGTACTCCGCCGCTGTTGTCAACGATATCCTGGAACGGGAAAAGCGAAAAGGCCGCCGTACCATTACTGACCCAATCCTGCTGCGGAAAATCATCATGTTCTTGGCGGATAACATCGGTAACAATGTGTCTGCGACCTCCATTGGCAACACACTGGTCAACGAGGGGCTGTTAGAAGAAAAAGGCCGCAGGAAACCTGCGGTGCATACCATTCAGAGTTATATCGAGGCACTGTTGGAGGCATATATCTTCTACGAGATCAAGCGGTTTGACATTAAGGGGCGGGAGTATCTGCGGACGCTGGGCAAGTATTATATCGTGGATATGGGACTGCGGAACTATCTGTTAGGCTATCGGGATGGGGACAGTGGCCACATCTTGGAAAACATCGTCTATTTTGAACTGCTGCGGCAGGGGTACGATGTTGCTATCGGAAAGATTGACAACCAAGAAGTGGACTTTATTGCCACCAAAGCGGATGAAAAAAAGTATATCCAAGTTACGGAGAATATGAATGCTCCGGAAACGCGGGAACGGGAACTGGCACCGCTGCGGAAAATTAGGGACAACTACGAAAAAATGGTGATTGCGTTGGAATGTGACCTAATGCAGACACAGGATGGGATTAAAGTTCAGAGTGCGCTAGATTTCCTTTTAAAATAGAAATTTTTCATTATAGATAGAAAGAGGGCTTTCGTAATGAATGGAGCAAAATGGTGGAAATTTGATTTCCATTTGCACACACCGGCATCATCTGACTACAGAGAATCAGAATTATCTGCCAAGGATTTCTTGCTTTCTGCTATGCAAAAACATATTGACTGTATCGCTGTCACAGATCATGATTCTTGCAACTGGATAGAGACTTTGCGAACAGAACTACAGAATATAGAAGCTGAAAACAGTAACCTATACAGAGAACTTATCATCTTTCCGGGAGTAGAAATTGAAGTTTTTCCTGCAATTCACCTATTGGCCCTTTTTGACCCGCAAAAGCCTACTGACGATATATCTACGGTAATTTCACGCATACAAAACGGTGGTAATCAAGTGAATTTCCACGAAGCAGTAAATTTGATCCAGCATTCGGGAGGAGTTGCAATTCCAGCACATGTGGATGATGCAAAAGGACTTTTCAGCACAATTGAAGGTAGTGCACTGAAAAATGTATTGGATAACTGTGACTTTTTTGCGGTAGAAGTTACAGACCCAATGTATCAACTTCCGCAGCTATGTGTTGACATGAACCGTGAATTTACTTATGTCATGGGGTCGGATGCACACAAATGTTCCGATATGGCAAAACGGTTTTCTTGGGTTAAGATGGAAACTCCAACTATTGAATCTTTAGCCCTAGCTCTGCAGGATAGAGAGGATGGAGTCATTATAGATGGAACAAATGTTGATAATCCAAACGATCTTGGTGATCGTTGTTTCATTGAAAAATTAGAAATTGAACGGGGACAAAAAATAGGAAATGGAATTACGTTTTGCATTAATTTTAGCCCTTGGTTAAATACAATCATCGGAGGTCGAGGATCAGGCAAAACAACCATTACAGAGTTTTTGCGTATTGCCTTCGGAAAAGTCCATAATCTTCCAAATGAAATAGAGACCTCGTTCAATAAGTTTTCAAAAATCCCAACTAGCCGTACAGATGTTGGTATGCTACGTCAAAATACAATAATACAAGTTCATGTAAAAAAAGATGGACGAAAACTTAAATTAATTTGGGAATCTGAAAGATGGACCGAATATTACTTTGAACAGGGTGACTGGAAATTGAGTGATGGGGCCGGTAATGTTGACCAGAGGTTTCCTGTCCAAATTTATAGTCAAAAGCAATTATATGAAATGGCGGAAGATCCCAACTGCTTGATTCATTATATCGACAGCTTATTTGACTATGATGCTTGGAAACAACAACTATCAACTCTTAGTGAAGAATACAAAGCTATATGCAGACAGTCACGAGAAATAAGTAATAAAATAGCCCAAGAAGAATCCCTGAAAGCACGTTTATCTGATCTCGATGCGAAGATTCATGCACTTGAAACCGTTGCAAATAATCCTATACTAACAACCATAAAATCATTTTCTTCCAAGTATGAAACCTTTAAATCAGAACTGGCTACCATCATCTCCAGACTGTCTGAGTTGCAGTATGATATTGTTCAAACAACTTTAGTAGATCAGATCGATATTGATGCCATCTTAGACGAAGATTCAGCTGAAAAATATAAAAGCTTTATTTTAGAGTGGAGTAAATTGATGAGCGAGTATATAGCTCTACAAGAAAAAATGGTTGCTCTGAAGAATGCCGCAGAAGATTTAAGTAAAAATCACCATATATCTGCTGATTTTGAAACCGCTAGAACAGAATATTTAAGTGCTATATCTCTTTTAAAACAACGAGGAATTGATAGTATTGATGAACTTGAGACACTGTATTCTCGGCGAACAGATTTGGAGCAAAAAATTGAAGATGTACTATATTGGAAAAATCAGTTAGAAGAAATTGAGGAAAAAAAGTCTGCTCAATTTGAAGCAATTATCTCACATCAAAAGCTATTACGCCAAGAGCGGGCTCGTATCATGGCGGAGTTAAATTCGGACCAAGTACGGATCACATTGCTCCCTATGCAGGATATGAGTTTAGCCGAGAAAGAATTTAGAAATATTATCCGTAAAGATAGCCAGTTCCAATCTGACATTCTTGATTTAGACGATATTCAAAATTCTTTCATTGGACAAATCTGTACTACCAATTATGGAACGGATATTTGGCAGAATAGATTAGAAACTCTGTCTAACCTTATAAATCCTGATTTAAACGGTAAAAAGTATGGGAAACGTTTTACTGATTATATTTCTTCTTTGTGTATTGAACATCCTGAGGATATTGATGACTTGCAAATATGGACACCACCTGATGCTATTCAATTGGAAATTAAAATGGATGGGAGATTTTCAAATATTGCTCAAGGTTCGGCTGGACAAAAAACAACAGCATTATTGTCTTTAATTTTGCGTTCTAATAATGGCCCACTTATTATTGACCAGCCAGAAGATGATTTGGATACGAAGCTGATTTCTGAAATGTTAGTAACTGAATTGCGCGAACAAAAGCTTAAGAATCAAGTGATTGTTGTGACGCATAATCCAAACATTCCAGTTAATGGTGCCGCAGAACAAATAATAGCTATGAATTTTACGAATGGCCAGATCAACTGCAAGGTTGAGGGTGCGTTGCAAAATCAAGCGATTAGAAATGAAATCTGTGATGTTATGGAGGGTGGGCGTGATGCTTTGAAAAAAAGATATTTCAGAATATATAAACCTTTATATCAATGATTCGAACAAATATCAACTGATGAATCGCCGCTTACCTTAATTTTAGGCCCCGCTTACAATAACCACGGCGCTACCAAAAACATCCAATGCCCGGACAAGCTCTTGCGCTGCAAGGCTTTCCGGGCATCGTTTACATTAAGCGCGGCGGGACACATAGCTCCGGGAAATCCCATATTCTGCCGCCAATTCTCTCTGGGTCCTGGGGGGCTTTCCGCCAAGACCGTAGCGTTGGCGAATAATATCCGCTTCTCGTTCGGTCAGGCATTGATCTACCAACTGACGCACCCGGATATGGCTTTCCCGTGTATCCAGATCGTCCAGCATCGTATCTTCTACACCGACCACGTCCATGAGAAAAAGATTGTTTCCGTCTTTGTCTGTTTCCAGGGTTTCGGAGAGGGAGACCTCTCCTTGCAGTTTTTTCTGGCTGCGGAAGAACATCAGGATCTCATTTTCAATACATCTGGCAGCATAGGTGGCAAGCCGGACATTTTTTTCCGGTTTATAGCTGGAGATTCCTTTGATCAGTCCGATGGTGCCGATAGAAATCAGGTCGTCTTGGTCTACGGTTTGGGTATAATATTTTTTTATAATATGCGCCACCAGTCTCATATTTCTCTCCACCAGTACGTTACGGGCGTCTAAATCCCCGCCGGCGCAGCGGGTCAGATAGATTTGCTCCTCTTCCTGACTGAGAGGTTTCGGGAAGGACCCAGCGTTTCCTGCCAGATGCAGGGATAAAAAAAGACTGCTGCGCAGCAGCAGCATTGCGGTTGTAAGCATAGCGATACCTCCTTTTTTCTACGGTATGCGTCCAGAGACTGTCCCTATTCCCACTTCCATTTTTCTGCAAATTGTGCTATGGTAAGAACAGAAGGAAACCCGCACAATATTTATGAGGAGGAGCGATCCATGGCAAAATATATTATGGCCTTTGACGCGGGCACAACCAGCAACCGGTGCATTCTATTTGACCGGAAAGGTCAGATTTGCAGCTCGGCACAGAAGGAATTCACTCAGATTTTTCCAAAGCCGGGCTGGGTGGAGCACGATGCCAGGGAAATCTGGGCAACGCAGTTCGGCGTGGCTGCGGAAGCAATGGGGAAGATTGGCGCGTCTGCCGCCGACGTGGCCGCCATTGGGATCACAAATCAGCGGGAAACCACTGTCGTCTGGGACAGAACCACCGGCGAACCGGTCTGCAATGCCATCGTCTGGCAGTGCCGCCGGACTTCCGAGTATTGTGACAGCCTGAAAGAGCGTGGTCTGACCGGCGTTATCCGCCAGAAAACCGGCCTTATCATCGACGCCTATTTTTCAGCTACCAAACTCAAGTGGATTCTGGACCATGTGGAGGGCGCCAGAGCCAGGGCGGAAGAGGGAAAGCTGCTGTTTGGTACGGTGGAAACATGGCTGATCTGGCGGCTTACCGGAGGACGGGTACATGTAACGGACTACACCAACGCCTCCCGCACGATGCTGTTCAATATCAACACCCTGGACTGGGACCAGGAAATCTTGGATATTTTGGATATTCCCCGCTGCATGCTGCCGCAGGTCAGGCCCAGCAGCTGCGTCTATGGGGAGACAGACCCGAGCTTTTTTGGTACGCCGGTCCCCATTGCCGGCGCGGCGGGGGACCAGCAGGCTGCGCTGTTTGGGCAGACCTGTTTCCAGCCGGGTCAGGCTAAAAATACATACGGTACAGGCTGCTTCCTGCTGATGAATACCGGCGCGAAACCTGTTTTTTCTCAAAATGGTCTGGTGACGACCATTGCCTGGGGGCTGGCCGGCCGGGTGGAGTATGCTCTGGAGGGATCTATCTTTGTAGCTGGGGCTGCGATCCAATGGCTCCGGGATGAAATGCGCCTGATAGAGTCCGCCGCAGACAGTGAGTACCACGCTGGAAAGGTGAAAGACACAGCTGGATGCTATGTGGTTCCCGCGTTTACCGGACTGGGAGCTCCGCACTGGGATCAGTATGCACGCGGAGCCATTGTCGGCCTGACAAGGGGCGTCAATAAAAACCATATTATCCGCGCTACGCTGGAATCCATTGCTTATCAGGTCATCGACGTATTGGACGCCATGCGGGCAGATTCCGGTATTGCGCTGCACTCCTTGAAAGTGGACGGCGGGGCCAGCGCCAACAATCTTCTGATGCAGCTTCAGGCGGATATCCTACAGACCGAGGTCCACCGTCCGGTCTGTGTGGAGACCACGGCGCTGGGGGCAGCTTACCTGGCCGGTCTGGCGGTGGGCTTCTGGTCCGGGCAGGAGGATGTGAAGCGGAATTGGGCAGTAGAGCGGACTTTTTGTCCGTCTATTTCCGCACAAGTCCGGGATGATAAGCTGCGGGGATGGCACAGAGCTGTGGAGAGATCCTTTGACTGGATCAGAGAGTGATGGAATATGGAAATTTTGCCGTCGGGGTTTGACAAGGACGGTAATACTGTGTATAATACCTTTGAGTGTTTCAGTGACAAGCGGTTTGGAAAGAGCAGGGCTGCGCTGTAAAACGGCACCGTTTGCCAATGATCCGAAAGATAGAATGAGATAGCAGGGAAGCCGCCATGATAAAAGAAACAGACTGTCTGCACTTTCTATACAGCAATCAAGCCAGAACCGGAGAGGTCAAGCTGGAAAGCAAGCTGCAATTCTCGATTCAGGCTCCCATAGACAAGGTGCTGCCTGAACGAGCAATTCTGGTAAAATTCAGCGCTGGCGGGGCGGATGAAAAACTGAAGCTGGAGTGCGCATGCAGGGTGATTTTCTCTTTTGAGAGCCCGAGTCAGGTTCTGGATGGAAAGGAGCTTCTGCAAGCCCATCAGGCCGAAGCTTACAGGGCGCTGGCGGAACTTGTCGAGCGAACGCTGCAGGCCATGGGGCAGAACACCTTTGATTTTCCGGATATTTCATGTCAAACAAGCTGTTGATCAATTGGGATACACACAGGAAGGCCGCGGACCCATTGTCCGCGGCTCTTTTCAGGCGTTCGGGTTCCTGGGGCCAAAATCTAAAAATATCTTAAATATTGTTCTGTACAGAACTTAAAATATCTGTATTAAAATAGCCAGCATCTGGTAAAATTTGCCACGGAGGGCCCTCCGTACTGCCGGACGGTATACCGTCCGGCAATGATCTGCCCGTCTTTATGGGAAAAGAACAGGAGAGTTGATATGGGAGAAGTTATAAATTCCGGTTTGCTGCACCGGTGCGTTGTGGTGATTCCGGCCCTGGACCCGGACGAAGCGCTGACAGAATATACCGTCAGACTGCTGGAGCAGGGGGCAGAACAGGTGGTTGTAGTGAACGATGGCAGCGGACTTGGCAGCAGCGGCGTTTTTCAGCAGCTGGAGGATATGGAGGGGTGTACCGTTCTGCACCATGAGAGGAACCAGGGGAAGGGGCGGGCCATGAAGGACGCATTTGCCTATATCGCCGCCCAGCTTCAGTGGACCGGCTGCGTCGTGGTAACGGCAGACGCCGATGGACAGCACCGGGTGGAGGACGTCTGCGCCGTGGCGCAGGCGGCTTTGGAGGAGAGTGGCGGGCTGGTGCTGGGGGTAAGAGATCTGACCCAGCCGCAGGTGCCTGTCCGGTCCAAGATCGGCAACCGGCTGAGCAGCTGGGCTTTTCGAACCCTGTACGGTCCCCGGTTGGGGGATACTCAGACCGGATTGCGGGGCATCCCTTGGGAAATGCTGGACTGGTGCGGAGGAATCAGAGGAGAGCGGTATGAGTATGAAATGAACGTCTTGATCCGCATGGCCTGAGAACATATGGACATACGGCAGACGCCGATTCAGGCAGTCTATTTTGACAATAACCAGGGAACGCACCTGCGTGCTTTGCGGGATTCCTGGAGAGTGTTTCTGATTCTGGTGTCAGGGTTGGGATGGTACGCAGCCTCTTCGGTGCTGTCAGCGGTGACGGACGTAGTTGCCTTCTGGCTGTGCAGCGAGGTGATTTTCAGACCGCTGTCGCCGCTGTTCTGCTATTGGTGGTCTACCCTGACGGCCCGGGCGCTGTCCTCATCTCTAAACTATACCCTCAACCGCCGGTACGTTTTCGGCGGCCGCCCCAGTGGGCGGACTCTGCTGCGATACTACTGCCTGTGGTTCAGTCAGCTGATATGTTCATATCTGCTGCTGCTGGCGCTCAATTGGCTGCTGCCGGGAATCTGGCCCACGGTGAACAAAGCGGCAGGGGATATCATTCTGGCTGTTTGCAGCTATCAGGTCCAGATGCACTGGGTCTTTCGGGAGGAGGGGCCCCATGGAGCGGGGTAAGCTGTTCTATTTCAGCCGGTTTTTTATTCGGCTTGGCATTGGGCGGTGGACCGCCGCTGTGGAATCTCCTGACGGTCCGGCGGTATATGTATGCAGCCACAGAAACCTGTCCGGTCCGCTGGCAACTCTATGCTGGCTGCCCTTCGCACCGCGGCCATGGGTGCTCCATGTGTTTCTGGAGAGGGAAAGCTGCCGGAAACAGTATCGGGATTACACCTTTTCCCGGCGCTTCGGAATGCCGGGTCCGCTGGCATCGCTCGCCGCCTGGGCGTCGTCCGGCTATGTCAGCAGATTGATGAATTCCTTGGGCGCAGTTCCGGTTTATAGGGGAATGGCGCAGCTGGGTGCCACCTTTCGGGAATCCATTGCTGCTCTGCAAAGAGGGGAGAGTCTGCTGATTTTTCCGGACGTGGACTACACCAGTGACTCCGGCGGCATCGGAGAGATCTATGAAGGATTTCTGTTGCTGGAGCGGCTCTGGCGGAAAAAAGCAGAGGAGCCGCTGGACTTTATTCCCCTGCGGCTGGATGCCTCCGCCCGGACCATCACCGCCGGCAGGACGGTGCGTTTTAACCGCGACGCTGATTGGAAGGAGGAATTGGTTCGGGTACGGGAGGCGCTTCGGGAAGAAATCAATCGAAAGTAGAAGGACAAGCGGTTGATCTGAACGGGAAAAGCCATGAAAAAGGGATTTCAAATTGGAGAAATGAGAAAAAATCAATGCGGATTGGACAAGTCTTTGCTGATGGGTATGAAAATTACACTATAGGTTTCCAGTATATTGGGAGCGTCTGGAACAGGTAGCTCCCAGTTGGAGGGTTTGACGGTTTGCTCTATGACATGGCGTACAGAAAGAAAGAGGAACAGTGAAAATAAGGCTTGCCAAACGATGGAAAATCAGATATAATGGGACAAGCGTTTACTTTTGGCAAACAAAAAATTTGGATGATAAGGAGAAAGAGTATGCCATTGTTCTATACCGCCGCAGATGCAGGCGTTGCCGGAATGGGATCTCTGCTGATCCCGCTGGTTGTCATGGTTGCGCTGATGTATTTCATGATGATCCGCCCGGAAAACAAGCGGAAAAAGCAGGCGGAGGAAATGCGCAGCAGCCTGAAAAAGGGAGATCAGATTACCACCATCGGCGGCATTGTAGGCAAGATCGTTCAGGTCACAGATGATAACATCATTATCGAAACCAGCGACGACCGTGTTCGGATGGAGCTGACCAAGTGGGCTGTCTCTACCAACAACAGCAATCCCCCGGCAGATAAAAAGGGGAAAAAGGCAAAAGAGGACAAGGAGGAACCCGCCCAGATCGAAGAGGGCGCTGCCAAGGAGTAAAATCCGCCTGTCCAATCGAATAATGGGACCTCTCCGTCAATATACTGGTCTATCCAGTAATTTGCCGGGAGGTCTTATTATGTCTAAGGTTGTTATGTCCCTGCCGGAGGGAATGGTGAAAAACTGCCTGATCGGCGGAGGAATCTCGCTGCTCTCCTACGTGCTGCTCCAGATGGTATGCGCTTTACTGGTGGATCGAGGACTGCTGGGACTGACGCAGATTTATCCGCTGGTATGCGTCACGGCGGCGTTGGCATCCTTTTTAGGCTGCGGCTACAGCGTATGGAAAGGGAAGGGGACGTCGATGCTGTCTGTGCCGGTGGTCGTGGTCGTCTTTTTATCTCTGACGCTGGCCGCCGCGCTGCTGACCACGGATGCGGTCAGTATCGAAAACGGTTTGACGGGACTTGGACTGTCCATGGCGGCAGGAGGACTTCTGGCGGCACTGGTGGGGTATAACCTTCCCAAGGGAAAACGGAGCAGAAGCGGTTCCCGGCGGAAGCGCAGAAAATGACCGGAATCTGTCAAGGTGTAAAAATAAACAAAACGCAAAAAAATTCGCCCGGTTCCGCTGTCCTGCGGGCAGAAGGCTGATTACTTTTTGTAATCAGCCTTCTGCCCCACATGTGGGGGCACATGCTCTCAGCATACACTAAATATTCCGGGCGTAGGCGGCAGCAGCGAGAAAAATGTGTTGCCAGCAAGTCGGTTTACATAATATTGTTTACATAATATTTTGTAATAACTAACAAAAAAGTACAGAGTTCCCGATTTTCTCTTGCGAAATGATGGAAATTGCACTATATTTATAAACGTATATTTTCAAGGCTGATACTCCCGGAACGTGTGGGGCGGTCTCGGCTGATCCGGGGTCTGCCGCTTCTAAAACTTGTCCACGCCGCATAAGCTGTGGAGAGGTGATGGAAGATGCGTGGGCGAATGGTCTTGCGGACGATCCGGCTGGGAGACTGGGACCCGGCGCTGCCGCAGGCAGTGGTTCTGGCTGTGATATTTCTGGCGGGCGCTCTGGCGGGGCACCTGTATGCCGCTGGATGCGGAGAGGAAGCCTGGACGGCGCTGGGACAATATCTGGACGACTACTGCCGGCTGTACGATGGAGGAGGCGTGGAAGCGTCCCTGCCGAGCTGCGTGGTGATGTATTTCGGCTATGCGGCAGCGCTGTTTCTGCTGGGATTTTCGGCGGCGGGCGTGGCGCTGATCCCGGCGTTGTCCGGAGTATTTGGTTTTTTCACCATGTATACTGTGTCCTGCTTTGTGCGGTGCTATGGGCGGGCCGGGGCGGCGCTGGCGCTGGGAGCGCTGATTGTGAGGCTGGTGTTTACACTGCCCTGCTTCATGGTGCTGGCCGGAGCGGCCTGGCCGCTGTCTATGGAGCTGTTCACCCTGTCTTTTGGTGGGGGAAAGCGCTCATCGCCGGTGCTTTATGGGAGCCGCTATTTTTTATTGTTTGTGTTGTGTGCCGTAATCCTGGGGGTGGGCGTATTTTGTGAGCGGATGCTGACGCCGCTGCTGTTTCGTGCCGCTCTGGGAGCCATCGGTTAGTTTTATGGAAAGGAGGGGGCTGTGACGGATTATATCAAGGAATTTGCCGGTTATTTGGAACTGGAGCGGAACGCCTCCCATAATACGATAACCTCTTATGTCCGGGATGTAACGCAGTTTTCCCGCTATCTTACAGAACAGGAGGATGTGGAACTTCCACAGGCGGAGACAGAGCATATCGAGCATTACATAGCCTATATGGCAGGTAAAGGCAAGTCTACTTCCAGCGTGGCCCGCGGGTTTGCTTCTTTGAAGTCTTATTACAGCTATCTTCAGAACAGAGGCGTGATCCGGCGAAATCCAGCGAAGGACGCGGCGGCGGTCAAGGCGGAGAGGAAGCTGCCGCAGATCCTGACTGGCAAAGAGGTAGAGCTGTTTCTGGAGCAGCCCCAGTGCGTGGACCAGAAAGGGTATCGGGATCACGCCATGCTGGAGCTGCTGTATGCCACAGGCATTCGCGTCAGCGAGCTGATCGGACTGAATGTGGAAAACATAAATCTGCCAGGAGTATTCGTCCGCTGTACCAGCCGGGGGAAAGAACGGATTATCCCGCTGTACGCGGCGGCGGTCAAGGCGCTGAGCGACTATATGAGGGATGTTCGTCCGCAGCTGGTTTTGAACCCGCGGGAGCCGGCGCTGTTTGTGAACATGAGCGGTGAGCGGATGAGCCGTCAGGGGTTCTGGAAAATTATCAAGTATTATCAGGAAAAGGCGCAGATTGACAAGGACATTACGCCCCATACGCTAAGACATTCTTTTGCGGCACATTTGCTGGAAAACGGAGCGGATCTGCGCTCCATTCAGGAAATGCTGGGACATGCGGACATATCGTCTACCCAGATCTATTCCCATATGGTAAAGCAGAAGTTGCAGGATGTTTACCATAAGGCCCATCCAAGAGCGTAAAAAAACGTGCCGTGGGCACGTTTTTTTATGCAAGGAGACACCAAGAAAGGAGTTAACATGATCGATCTTACAGCCAGATATCTGTTTGACGGGGCGATGGGAACCATGCTCCAGAGAGCCGGACTTCCAACAGGGAGCCTGCCGGAAAAAATGAATCTGACCGCGCCGGAGTCTGTGGAAAAAATCCACGCGGCATATGTGGCGGCAGGCGCAGACATCGTCACTGCCAATACCTTTGGAGCCAGCCGGAGGAAACTGGGAGAGGACCCCGCTCCGTATATCACTGCGGGGATTGCCGCCGCCCGGCGGGCGGCAGGGGAAGAGAGGCTGGTGGCGCTGGATGTGGGACCCCTGGGTGCACTGCTGGAGCCATTTGGAGAGATAACCTTCACACAGGCGTATATGCAGTTTGCGGAGATTGTGGAGGCGGGCGAACAAGCAGGGGCGGATCTGGTGCTCGTCGAGACGATGAGCGATCTGCTGGAAGCAAAGGCCGCTTTGCTGGCGGCCAAGGAACGGACAAACCTGCCGGTATTTGTTACCATGACGTTCGGAGAGGACGGAAAGACCTTTTTGGGGGTGGATCCGGCGGCGGCCGCAGTGACGCTGACAAGCCTGGGCGCGGATGTGATTGGACTTAACTGCTCCATGGGCCCAGAGGAACTGCGGCCTGTGCTGGGGGAGATTATGAGAAATACCCATCTGCCGGTCATGATTCAGCCCAATGCGGGCCTGCCCCGGCTGATGGATGGAGAGACATTTTATGATGTGACGCCAGATACGTTCGGGCAGTGGGGCAGACGCTTTCTGGCAGACGGTGCGGCAATTTTAGGCGGCTGCTGTGGCACATCGCCGGATCATATCCGAGCGCTGCGGCAAGTCCTGGATGAGAGCGATGCAGCGGTTGTGCGGAAGCCGGACGGCTGCTGCCGCCTGTGCGGCTGGCAGGGGGTAATCTCGCTGACGGACGCCTCTGTTGCTGTGGTAGGGGAGAGGCTGAATCCCACGGGGAGGCCAGGCATGAGAGCTGCGCTGTATGCCGGGGACTGGGATGCCGCCGCAGAGGCCGCCGCGGCGCAGCAGGCGGAGGGAGCGGATTTTCTGGTGGTAAACGCCGGACTGCCGGATATTGATCAGGAGGAGGCGCTGCCCAACCTGGTTCTGGCGATTCAGAAGGTATCCCCTCTTCCGCTGGTGATTGACTGCCCGGACCCTGCCGCGATGGAAAAGGCGCTGAGGGTTTGCCGTGGACGGCCTATCCTGAACTCTGTCAACGGCAGAGAGGAAAGCTTGTCAGCGATGCTGCCGCTGGCGGTAAAATACGGGACAGGCCTGATCGTACTGGCGCTTGATGAATCGGGAATCAGCGGCGACCCGGTGGTCCGCCGGGATACGGCCCTTCGGGCGGCGAAGGAAGCGGAGAGGGCAGGCGTGCCCAGAAAGGATATCTATATCGACTGTCTGGCCATGGCCGCATCGGTCAGCCAGTCAGATGTCCTTGCGGCGGCAGACGCCATCCGGATGGTGCGGGCGGCAGGGTACAAAACCTTATTGGGGGTGTCCAATGTCAGCTATGGCCTGCCGGAGCGGGATAAGATTAACTGCACTTTTCTGGCGGTCTGTCTGGCGGCAGGGCTGAATGTGCCTATTGTCAACACGGAATCAGCGGCCATCCGCGATACGCTGGCGGCGGCCAAGGTGCTCACCGGCGCAGATTCCAGGTGTGCGGCCTATATTGCTTTGCATCAGGGAAGGGGAGCTGAGCGTACCCCTGTAGAAATGGCCCCGGCGGTCCGCTTGCGGGAGCTGATCATCGCCGGGCAGCGCTCCGGCGTTCCTTCCGCAGCGGAGGCGCTGCTGGAAACGAAGCCGCCTCTGGAGGTGATAAATGGATGTCTGATCCCGGCTTTGGATGAAGTGGGGAACCGGTATGAGGCGGGTACGCTGTTTTTGCCGCAGCTGATGGCATCGGCGGAAGCGGTCAAAGCCGCTTTTGACACGGTGCGCGCCCGTTTGCCGCAAGGCGCCGGAAAGAAGGGAACCATCCTGCTGGCCACCGTTCAGGATGATATCCACGACATCGGAAAAAACATTGTCAAGATGCTGTTGGAGAATTATGATTACCAGGTGATTGACCTTGGCAGGGATGTGCCGCCAGAGACAATCGTAAAAGCCGCCCTGGAAACCAGAGCGGCTTTGGTGGGGCTTTCCTCGCTGATGACCACTACGGCCAGAAATATAACCGCTACCATACAGGCGCTCCGGGATGCGGGAGCGCCCTGCAAGATCATGGTGGGCGGCGCCGTGGTCACAAAGGCTTTTGCCGAGCAGGCTGGTGCGGACTTCTACGCCAGGGACGCAGCGCACTCGGCGCGGATAGCGGCGCAGGTATTCGGAAAATAGAGGTTTATGACAGCAGCAGCGTGTCGTCGGCCTCGTCGCTGCCGCTGACCTTTCCGAACAGCTCCAGCAGTTGCGGAACGGTCAGCTTTTTCTTCTCCTCTCCGGAGACGTCAATGACAATCCGGCCGTCATACATCATGATAAGCCGGTCGCCGTGAGTAATAGCATCTTTCATGTTGTGGGTGATCATCAGCGTGGTCAGGTGATCCTTGCTTACGATACGCTCCGTGGCGTCCAGCACCTTTGCCGCCGTCTTGGGGTCCAGGGCGGCGGTATGTTCGTCCAGAAGCAGCAGGCGGGGCTTTTGAAGCGTAGCCATCAGCAAGGTGAGAGCCTGCCGCTGGCCGCCGGAGAGAAGTCCCACCTTGCTGGTCAACCGGTCCTCCAGACCCAGATCCAGAATTTTCAGCATTTCCCGATAGCTTTCCCGCTCGGATTTGCTGATGCCGGCGCGGAGCGTTCTGTACTTGCCCCGACGCATGGCCAGGGCAAGATTCTCATCAATCTGCATGGTAGCAGCGGTGCCCATCATGGGATCCTGAAATACCCGGCCAATGTATTTTGCTCTTTTATGTTCCGGAAGATGAGTGACATCCACGCCGCCGATGGAAATGGTCCCTTGATCCACCGCCCACACACCCGCAACAGCGTTGAGAAGGGTAGATTTGCCTGCGCCGTTGCCTCCGATAACGGTGACAAACTGACCATCTTCCATGTGGAGATCCACTCCGCGCAGAGCGGCCTTTTCGTTGACAGTGCCGGGATTGAAGGTTTTATAAATATGCTGGACGTCAAGCATGAATTTTCCCTCCTTTTGTGGCGCGTTTGGAAAAATAGCGGCCCTTCCAGTAAGGAATTGCCAGGAAGACGGCCACAATGACGGCGGAAATCAGCTTCAGGTAGTTGGTGTCAATCCCGCTGAGGCTCACAACCGCCTGAATCACTACATAATAGATGATGGCTCCGATGGATACTGCCAGGAGCTTCAACGCAAAGTTAGTGAAAAATTTAGAGAACAGCACTTCTCCGATAATCACGGCCGCCAGACCGACGACAATAGCGCCCTTACCCATGCTGGAGTCAGCAAAGGACTGATACTGACTGAGGAGAGCGCCGGAAAGCGCGACCAGACCGTTGGAGATCATCAGGCCCAGCACCTTCCCGACGCTGGTGTTGATGCCTTGTGCCCGGGCCATGTTGGGATTTGCCCCGGTGGCCCGGAGAGAAGCGCCCAGCTCGGTACCGAAAAACCAGTACAGAATACCAATAATGACCGCCGTGGACAGTCCCACCACAAAAATGGGGTGACGGTAGAAGGGGCGGCTGCCCTTGGCCACATCCTGAACAAAGCGGAGGGAAACCAACAGCTTGTCCAGGTTGGCCTGATCGATAATGTTGATAGCGACATTGGCCTTCATTCCCATGATTGCAAGGTTGATGGACCACAGTCCCAACTGGGTCAGAATGCCCGCCAGAATGGCGGGAATACCACAGGCGGTGTGGAGCAGCCCCGTAACCAGTCCCGCCAGCATTCCTGCCAGCAGCGCCGCCAGCAGCGCCGCCCAGATATTGACCCCTGCGCCGAACAGCATGACGAAAGCCGCACCGCCGGTACAGAATGATCCGTCCACCGTCAGGTCGGCAATGTCCAGAATCTTGTATGTGATATATATGCCGATTGCCATGATGCCCCAGATCAATCCCTGGGACATGGCCCCCGGCAGTGCGCTGATGAATCCGGTCATAAGCGGATGCCTCCATTTTTTCAGTAATATGATCAATGAACTCTTGGAATTTATCGCAAAATACGGAAAAGGGAAGACCCCCTTTCCGTATTTTTGCGGCGTCGGATACCCAGAGGTTATTCGGCGGCAATAGCCTCGTAACCATCGGGAGGAGTGACGCCCAGCGCGTCGCACATGGTGGGATTGTATTTTTGGACAAAGGCGGGGGCATACGCAACGGGCATTGTGGAAATGTCCGCCTGACCGGTCAGAATCTGTGCCGCCATTTCGCCGGTTTTATAGCCGATATCATAGTAACTGATGGACAGAGTAGCCACGCCGCAGCCCTTGCAGATGCCCTCTTCGCCGGCAAATACAGGAATATTTCCCCGGCAGATATTATCAATAACGGGAGTATTGGAGGCGGCGGTGTTGTCGGTAGGAACATACAGCACATCGCTGTTGTCCGCCGCGGTCTGGCACACGGCGGCAACATCATTGGAATCGGAAAAAGCGTATTGGGTACAGGTATAGCCCATACTTTCCAGATGACCCTGGACAGTATCTACCTGATATTGACTGTTGGCTTCATTAGAGCAGTAGAGCAG
Organism: uncultured Oscillospiraceae bacterium; assembly: GCA_910579725.1. Lineage (GTDB taxonomy): Bacteria > Bacillota > Clostridia > Oscillospirales > Oscillospiraceae > Pelethomonas. The sequence continues at coordinate 67,397 of CAJTUD010000003.1, forward strand.
ACCGATTGTTTTGGCATCGGGATACCATGCGCGAATCATCTCTGCCTGCTGGTCCAAAGGAGCCAGATCGGAGGTACCGGAGATGTTTCCGCCTACTGTGCCGGAGAAATCCTTGATATCAAATGCCACGCCGTATTCGGTGACGGAGGTTCCCAGAATGGGAATGTCAGCAGTGGCAGCAGCGGCGGCCTGAAGGGCGGGCGTAGCGTTGGCCATTATGAGATCCACGCCGGCGGATACAAAAGAGGTGGCAATTGTGGCGCAGGTGGCGGGATCGTTGGCAGCGTTCTGATAGTCAAACTCCACCTGTCCGGGTAGAAGCGCGTTGAGCGCATCCTGGAATCCCTTGGTGGCGGCATCCAGCGCGTCGTGCGTAACCAGCTGAGAAATACCCACTTTGTAGACTTTGTCATCCGGCGTGCCGTCATTCTGTGAAGAGTCCCCGCCAGAACCGCCGCAGGCGGCCAGAGTCAGCGTTGCAGTACCCGCCAGAAGCAGGGCAAGCAGTTTCTTTTTCATCTTTAGTATCTCCTTGTTTATCAATAATATTGCTGTCGTCTGCAAATTCGCTTTACTACTATATAGCGTTAAAGTAATAAAGTCAATGGTTATTTTCTACAAAAAGAGTCCAGCTGCCTGAAAGACAGCCGGACTCTTCAATCTGCTAAAAAAGATCTCCGAAGGCGCGAATAAATTTCAATTACTTTACTTGGCCCAATCTTTTCCCTTCAAAAAGTGGCATAGCCGCTTTTTGATATAATGAGCGGCGCGCCATGTTTTCCGGTAGAATGGAATTACTTTAAAATGATCAACTCGCGCGGAGCTTCCATAATGTCCATGCACCCATCATCGCGAAGAACAATGACGTCCTCAATGCGAACGCCGAACTTGCCAGGAATGTAAATCCCGGGTTCGGCAGAAATCACCGCGCCGGCAGGGAGGGCCTTGTCGCTGGTGGGGGCCGCGCCAGCTCCCTCATGGATCTCCACACCCAAGCCATGGCCAAAACCATGACCAAAATAGTCTCCGTATCCGGCGTCGGCAATCACCTTCGCCGCCGTTTCATGAATCGTCTTACCGATCACGCCAGCCTTTGCTGCGGCGATGCCCGCTTTTTGTGCCGCCAATACGGTATAGTAGACCTTCTCCATCTCCTCGGTAGCGTATCCAACGGCTACGGTACGTGTCATGTCGGAACAGTATCCGCCATAGACGCAGCCGAAATCCATGGTGACAAAGTCGCCTTCCTCCACCTTTTTGTCAGAGGGAACGCCGTGGGGCATGCTGCTGTTGACGCCGCTGACCACGATGGGCTCAAAACTCATCTTCTCCGCGCCGCCCGACAGCATCCGGTACTGGAGATAGGCGGAAATCTCCTTTTCTGTAACGCCCGGTTTGATGAATGAGAGGACCTCCGTCAGCGCCTTCTCCGCGATGCGCTGGGCGGCCACCATGCACGCAATCTCCTCGGGTTCCTTGATTCCCCGCAACTCCATCAGCAGCTCGGCAGCAGGCACCAGTTCCTCGCAGGAAAGCTTTTCCTTCCAGCGGTTGTACTCCGCCACAGTGGCGTACTGCTCTTCAAATCCCAGCTTTTTGATGCCGTGGGATTTGATTGTCTCGTTGGTAAGTTCCAAAGCGGACACCTGGGTGGTGTTCTGGCGGATCTCGGCGCCGGAAACGCGTTTTCTCGCTGCCTCGATATACCGGCTGTCCGTGAAGAAATAGCTCTTTTCTTTAGTGATAAGCGCAATGCCAGCGGTGGAATGGAATTGAGTGGCATAAAGCCGGTTGGGCTGGCTGGTAATCAGCATAGCATCCAGTCCATAGGCGTCCAGCTTTTCGGCAATTTTGTGGAATCTGCTCATCTGTTCCTGCATCTCCTTTTTGCGGCCCATTTGAAGGGGCTTTGCAGCGCATGAAGCACATGGTTCCAGGCGCCTTCGGGTCCTCCCAGAGGTTCGACCATCAGCGCCAGTATTCCGGACCGCTTGGCCCCCAGCACATCGGTAAGCAGCTTATCGCCCAGCATGGCGGTGCGCTCCGGCGGCTGTCCCGCCTGCTCCATAGCCTGCCGATAGCCCCTGGTACCGGGCTTTCCGGCATGGCCGACATAAGAGATTCCCAGATCGCCGCAAAAGGCGTTCACCCTTCGTGAGGAACGGTTGTTGGAGAGGATCATCACGATGATGCCGCTGTCCTGGCAGGCATTCAGCCATGCGCGAAGCTCTTCTTCCGGCTTTTCTACAGAACGGGGAGCCAACGTGTAGTCCAGATCGCACAGCAGCAGCCGGACATCCAGCTCTTGCAGCGCCCGGGGAGTCAGATCGGTATAGCGGCTGTAAAGCCGGTCCGGGATAAGGGAAAATGGCATAGCGCCCTCCTTGGCCGCATAATATGGAAGGAGTATATCACGATTATTGGAATTCTACAAGGGGGAAGTGCCTGTGCAACTCTATTTGGCCGTTACGCCTGACAAGCAGCGGGAGGCAGCCCGCTATACAGACCGCTTGGCCCATGTGGCCTACCGGGTGGGACGGGACGGTCGCCTGACCCGCCGGGACCTGCTGGCGAGAACCCGGGGAGGACTGATGGTGCTGGGAGATCGGGACTGCGGCACGATCCGGGATCCGGCCGCACTGTGCCGGGATGTATGGCGGGAGTGCGGGAACCGGGGATATGGAGGGGTTCTGGCAGACTTTGAAGAGCCGCCTGCGGAGGACCGGACTGCGTTTCTGAGAGATCTGGGGCAGGTGCTGGCAAGAAACCGGAAAGGATTGTTTGTTCCGGAGAGGTATGGCAGTCAAGTGGAGCAATCTGCGGTGATGATCTGTACGGCCCTGTCCGGAGGGAATTTGCGCCAGAGACTGGACGAGTGCATTCAAAGGTTTGGGAAAGGGAGGCTCACACTGGATCTCCAACGGCTGCAGATGAGCTTCCCGCTGCCGTGTCCGACAGGGGAGGGAGCCCCTCTTTCAGAAACAGAGCTGGCCGGAATGCTGTCAGAAAAGGGGCAGTCGGTTTTTTACTCCCATGATCTGTGCGCAAAATACTTTACATTCTCAGATGGAGAAAAAAGCCGGTTTGTACTGTTTGACGACGCCGATACGCTCCGCAGAAAGCTTCGTCTGGGGCAGGAGCTGGGAATCGCCTGGGGATTTTTGATGTATCCGGAGGTGGAAGACTTGCTGCCGGAACTGATGGGGCGGAGAAGGCAGGGGCAGCAGTAAAAAAGCGGCAGACAGAGACTACTTTCTTCCCCAGGGAAATTTTCTGGATTTTTTGCCGGAAAGCCGTTTAAGGGCTTCTTCAGCCTCTCTGCTTCCGCGGCTAGCCGCCTGTTTGTACAGTGTCAAAGCCTTTTCCAGATCCGCTTTTACGCCGGTTCCTTTCTCGTAACAGGCGGCCAGCGCAAAGCTGCCGTCCGAGCGGCCGCCCTCGTGGGCCATGGTGTAATATTCCACCGCTCTGGCAAGGTCCCTGGGAACGCCGAAGCCGTTTTCATAGCACTCTCCCAAAAAGAACTCCGCGCGGTGGTGGCCCTGTCCGGCGGCCTTGACAAACCAGGAAACGGCGAGGTCGTCGTCTTCCTCTACCGCAATGCCGTGATAGTAGAAGAAGCCCAGGTTGCACTGTGCCCGGGCGTTTCCAGATTCGGCGGCCTCGCGATACAGCCGGACGGCTTCATCCTTGTCCTCTTCCACTCCGATTCCCAGTTCGTAGCACAACCCCAGAGAACATGTACCCGGGGCATAACCGCGCTGGTGGGACTGCTGATAGAGCTGAAAAGCCTGACGCGGATCTTTTTCCACCCCAAAGCCGTTTTCATAACATTCCCCCAGCAGCATCTGGGCTCTGCCGCTGCCGCTGCCGGCGGCCATGCTCAACCATCTGACGGCTTCCTCATTGTTCTCTTTCACCCCGATTCCCCGGTAACAGCAGTAGCCGTAGTTGCACTGCCCCCGGATATTGCCAGACTGAGCGGCCTGGAGGTATAAGGCCGCCGCCTGCGCGTTATCCTGCTCCACTCCTTCGCCGAATTCATAGCAGACGCCAAGGGCGCAGGTGGAAGGGGCGTATCCCCGCTCATGGGCGGTGCGGTAGAGCTCGACAGCCCGCTTGGGATCTCTGGCGGTTCCATAACCGTTTTCCCAGCACTCGGCCAGCAGGTGAATGGCCCGGAGATAACCGCCCTCGGCGGCCTGGCTGAACCATTTGAATGCCTCGTCGTTGTCTTCCTCTGTTCCGATCCCTTGATAATAACAGAAGCCTAAATTGCACTGGGCTCGGAGATAACCTTTTTCGGCGGCCTCATGATAGAGCGAAACCGCCCTGACAGGATCGGCCTCCACACCGGTACCGGATTCATAGCAATAAGCCAGAGAGCATGTTCCGGGGATATGACCGTTTGTATGGGATTGCTTGTAGAGCTGAAACGCCCGTTCTTCGTCTATGATCACGCCATAGCCGTTTTCAAAACATTCGCCCAACAGCTGCTGGGCTCTGGCAAATCCTTGGTCGGCGGCTTTGGAAAACCAATACGCCGCCTGCTTGTCATCCATCTTGACGCCAATCCCCTGATAGCAGCAGAAGCCGAGGTTGCACTGCGCTCTGGCGTCTCCGGCCTCAGCGCCCAAGGTATAGAATTCAACGGCCTTGGCCTTGTCCACTTCCACGCCTTTTCCGAGCTCATAACAAAGACCAATAGACGCAGCGGCTGGAACGTGCCGCCCCTCCCAGGCCTTCCGGTAAAGCGCAAGCGCGGCATCCACATCCTGCTCTATGCCGTAGCCAAACTCCCGGCATTGTCCCAGAAGGAACTGAGCCCGGGGATAGGAGCGCTGGGCGGCAGCTTCAAACCACCTGGCAGCCTGAACGTCGTCCATTTCAGTGCCGATGCCCTGATAGCAGCAATAGCCCAGATTGCACTGTCCGCGGACGTCTCCGCCTTCGGCGGCTTTGCGGTAGAGGGCCACCGCTTTTTCCAGATCCTTTTCCACGCCCCTGCCAAGTTCGTAGCACAGTCCCAGGGCTGTAGCCGCGGGAACATAGCCTCGTTCATTGGAAGCGGCATAGAGCTCAGCGGCTTTGGCCGCGTCCTTTTCCACACCGTAGCCGAAATCATAGCATTCGCCCAGCAGATCCAGCGCCCGAGGATAGTCCTGTTCAGCGGAGAGCCGGAACCATTTCACGGCTTCCTCGTTGTTCTCCTTTACGCCGATTCCCTGATAGTAGCAGAACCCCAGGTTGCATTGAGAGGCGGGATGGCCGGCTTCGGCGGCCTGCCGGTAAAGTTCCACCGCCTTGACCGCGTCTGCTTCCAAGCCCATACCGATTTCATAGCACAATCCCAGTGCGCAAGTCCCCGGTATAAACCCATTTTCATGGGAACGGCGGTAATAATCCATGGCTTTGGATTCGTCCTTTTCCACACCGTGTCCATATTCATAGCACTGGCCCAACAGATACTGGGCTCGAGGATAGTCCTCTTCGGCGGCCTCCATATACAGCTGCACCGCTTTTTCCTGGTTTTCCTCCACACCAATACCGCGGTCGTAGCATACTCCCAGGGCACAGGTGGCCGGTTCATATCCCTGCTCATGGGATGCCTTGTAGAGCGCGGCGGCTTTTTCCGGGTCCGCTTCCACGCCATAACCGTTTTCAAAGCATTCGCCCATAAGCATCTGTGCCCGGGCATAGCCCTGCTGTGCGGCTTTGGCAAACCACATGGCGGCTTCCTCGTTGTCCTCCTCCACACCGATGCCGCGGTAATAGAAGAACCCAAGGTTGCACTGCGCCGGGGCGAAGTCCTGCTCGGCGGCTTCCCGGTAAAGGTCGGACGCTTTCTGCTTGTCCATTTCCACGCCGCTGCCCATTTCATAACACAGTCCCAGCTCGCAGATGGCGGGGAGATATCCCTGCTCCGCTGCGACGGACAGGAGCCATGCTCCTTTCTCCGGATTCTTTTCCGTTCCCCGGCCCCTGAGCCAGCACATGCCCTGGCTATACTGTGCGGCAATATGATCGCCGTCTGCGGCTTTTTTGAACCAGTGGAATCCCTTTTTCTCGTCCTTCTGAGCGCCGCCGGTGCCGCGGAAATAATGCTGTCCCAACTGATAGGCCGCATCCAGATCGCCGTCTTCGGCAGCGCTTTGCAGCTCCCGCAGATTCTGACGCTTCTCGGCAGAGAGGTCCGCCATGCTCTGGATAAGTTCCGGGTTGAAATACACCATGACCGTGTCCTGCCCTTCGGGCATCAGGTCATTATTTTTTTCTTCAGCCATTTGCTTTGCTCCTTTTACCGCTGTTTCCGGGTCCGCCTATCAATGCGGCGGACACATGGACTTATCATAGCACAATCCGGCAAATAAAGCGAGACCTTTTCAGCATAAAAAACACGCCATTCACCTTGGAATGGCGTGTTTCATTCTGCGTGTCTATGTCAGACAGCACGGGTGACTTTGCCGGAACGCAGACACCGGGTACAAACATATACATGGCGGGGGGTACCATCGACGATCGCCTTCACGCGCTTGACATTGGGCTTCCACGCGCGGTTGGAGCGCCTGTGGGAGTGAGAAACCTTGATCCCAAAGGTAACACCCTTGTCACAGAATTGACACTTTGCCATCCGTTGCACCTCCTTGCTGTTCAAAATCATAGTGGCGCAAAAGCACCTTTGAGTATGATAGCAGAGTTTGACACAAAATGCAAGCATTAATTTCATTTTTTTCAAAACTTTTTCTCACTCTTGTCAAGCCGCTCCATTTATACTATAATTATCCTGCAAATAAAACAGACTGCGGACCCGGCTCCCGCCGG